>NZ_CAXPJM010000005.1:0-105212 GCF_964217435.1 Aurantimonas sp.
TCCATGCCCATAAAGTCAGCGATCTTGTTCGTGAAAGTCGAGCAGTTATAGGCGACGGCGTGCCAGAGCGGGCTGTTGCCCTGAAGCTGCCGGATCCGGCCAAGGATACGCTGATACTCTTCCGGTGTGAGTGCAATGGTCATCTCGTTCTGAAGATATCTAATCTCGGTGTCGCCGTCCGAGAAGCCGGTCTCGGATGGGACCGGGGCGATATGGCCCATGGTATAGACAGCGTTGCCGCCTGCGGGGTGAAGACCGGCGATCTCGGTCATGTTCGAGATGAGGACTCCCCCATTGTCGTAGGGGACGTTACCGCGCGAATCGAGTTCGCCGAAGGCGACGAACGAATGGCCGTAGCTTTCAGCATTACGGGCACGGAAAGAGATGAAGTAGGGCTTCGCCAACTGGCCAACGGCGCTTTGCCCCGACCAGGGTGAGAACCGAACCTGCTGATCGGTCCCGGTGAAGCTCGTGGCAGGAGCACCGACCGTCATGTTCGAATTCGAAGAAGTTGATGAGCAACCGGCAAAGACCGCGATCAAGATTGCGATCGCAGTGAATTTCGCAAGAAACTTTACCATGTCGGTCGATCCCAAACGCATCGTTGTTCAGCCTCTCCGGCATGAGCATGCACGACTTGCTGTGAAAATATGGAGAGAGGTGCCATCCCCTAGCGGCTGACTAAGGCCTAAGTTGGGTGGCGTCTAGGAAGCCGAGCTTGAGAGGACGACCTTCTTAAATTTCCGGTCCAGCCAGTGCCGCCGTGTCGACTGGCGCGGCGCCGGCGAGGGCGCTTTCATAGGCAGGGCCAAGCGCCCGCTGATCGTCGCGGATCCCGCGCTGGACATAGGACGGGATCGGCGCCACGCCGAGCGTCTCGTCGAGGGCGCCCGTCAGCCGATCCGGCGCAGCGAGCTGGCGTTCGCGGAGCCGATCGGTAATGACGCGCTGCCCTTTGCCGGGCGTGGTGGCGATAGCCGCCGTATTGTCCCGTAGGTTCGCGCCGAGATCTGCAACCACGCCGTCAGGGCCAAGCTCCCGAACGCGCCGGCCGGCGTCGGCGGGCGGAATGCCATCGTCGCGAAGACCGCGTACCACGGCCTTCGGTACGGTGCGCCCGGCCTGGTCCACAAGCTTGCGCATCGGTGTGGTCAGTGCGCCGCCGGTGGTGATGCCAGCGAGATCCAGCGCCCGCGACATCCCTTCATCCGACAGGGGATCGACGTTGCCCTGGTAGACATCGCCAGGCAGCGGCCTGGGAGCTACGGCGCTCTAGCCAGCGGACAACCGGCGATTTCCAGCTCCCAAGGGGTTCCTGTCGCCTTGTTGCCCCGGGTGATAGCCGGGCAACCCTGCTCCCACCACTTGGCGACAGTGTTGCGGTCTCGGTCGACGGCAGCGGCGACGCCCGCGAGGGACATCAACCGCCCCGATGCGCGCTCGCTGCGCGGCGCGGCGTGGTCGCCGCTCTCGTTCAGCACTCTTGCGCGGTCGTCTCGCCATGTGTCGGAACCCCTGTTTTGCAGAGACTCCGACAGGGTCCGGCGCAAGATTCGACGTCGGGGGTGCCTATGTTGATCCCGATTTTCAAAATTCGTAGACGGAGAACCAATGGGGTCGCGAATAACCCCACAGTGAACCGCGGCCCCAGGGACCCCGGGATTTCAGAAATCCGGATTTCAAGAATCCGCGCGGCGGCCTGTCGGCTGTGGTCTGCTAAGGGCGCCGCCTTGACGGCTGGCTGCCCGCGTACAACCCTGCGACCGCCGAGATGGAAGGGGTCGCATGGACGAAGACGAGAGCGGCAGATACTTCGTGAACAAGCGAAGCGATCGCTTCTACGCCGGGCGGCGGATCGGCGATCGCATCCGGATCATGAGCGAGATTGTCGAGGGCGATGTCGGGCAACATTTCGCTACCATTGGCGACGAGCTGGTCATCCGCCGGCCGCCAAAGGGACGCTTCGAAATCAAGGCTACCGTCTCGGAGGACGACCGCGACATCAAGACGCTGACGATTCAGAAGTGGCGCGTCATCGATGGCGTCCCGTACGACAGGACGTACTTCTCGTTCGTGGGTGGAGAGATCGATCGCCTTCTCGACTTCGTGCACCGAGTGAGAACCATCTATCTGCCCGGTCCGGAGAAGATGACGGTCGATCTCGACAGCCTCACCCAAGTGACGCTGACCGATGAGCAGGCCAAGGCCTTCCTGACCAATAACCCGGACTTCGTGATCGATGCGGCGACAAACGAGATCACGCAGCAGGACATCATAGCGCTGGCATATCGCAGAGGTGAGCTCGCCCGCTTTGAGCGCTTGCTGACCGACGGCGACTACTTCGAGGCCGAGCGAAAACGGTTGGACGTTCGCGGGCAGGAAGCGTTGTGGCAGGCGTTCTTCGAGGAGAACCCGTGGATCTTCGGGTACGGCCTGAGCTACGTGTTCACGTCCGCTCTGGAGGGTCGGAAACTGGAGCAGGTCGTCGCGGGGTATACTGTCTCAGGGGCAGGGAAGCGCGTCGACGGCCTCCTGAAAACCCAAGCCGGCGTGAACGCCCTGTGCTTCGTCGAAATCAAGACCCATGGCACCGCCCTCCTGAGGACGAATACCTATCGTCCCGGTACGTGGGCTCCTTCACCCGAACTCGTCGGTGGCGTGGCCCAGTGCCACGAGACGGTGCGGGCGGCCTCCGCTGCCATCGGCGAACGCCTCCATCCGACTGATGGAGACGGCAACCCAACGGGGGAGGACCTTCTCAACGTCCACCCGAGGGCGTTCCTCGTCATCGGTTCGCTTGATCAGTTTCAGGCGGAACGGGGGACCAACATCCAGAAATTCCGATGCTTTGAGGCGTTCAGGCGAAACCTGCACCAACCCGAGATCCTGACGTTCGACGAGCTGCTACACCGCGCCCGCTTCATCGTGGAGAGCCAAGAGAATCTGAGTGCTGGATCGCCCTCGGAAGATGAAGCGGCTTCATACGATCCGCCGGACGATTTGCCGTTCTAACGCATGACGGTCGTGATGGCACCGCTGTCTCGCCGTCTCTCTGCTGCCCACCGCCGCCGCCGTTCATCCTCCGGCATTGATAGCAGCGCATCGATCACCGCTAGGCACGTGCCGAGCTGCCCGTCCGCGCCGGCGCACGCATAACCGCGCAGATCCATTTCGATGGTCTCCCGTGCATCCTGCCAAAGCGCGGCGTCGCCGACGTGGCCGCTGCGGACGAGGCTCAGGTGCGGGGAGTCCGGCAGGCTACGCAGGATGTCGGCAATCTGGTGCGGTTCGACGGGATCAGCCTCAAGAATTGCGATGGCGGCGCGGAGCGCGGAGCCCGGTGCGGCTGCGGCGCTTCACCTTGTGCACGGTCGGCGCGACGGCGGCGAGCAGGCCTTGAGCCCGCTGTTCGTCCGGCGTGTCGTAGCGCCCCCTCAGCCGCTCCCTGGCGGTGCGCGGGACGAACGGGATCCGGATAGGCCGGAGTCGGTGTGTGCTCGCTGACATCTGCATCGCGGGTCTCCCTCTTTCGCACGGAGAGCCTGTTCGCCGGCTGCGCGGGCGTCAAACCGTCAGAGAGCACGGTAGCATTCGCCATAGGTCGCCATCACGAAAACGTGAAAATATGTTTGTCCTCAAGGACTCGCATGGCGCAAGGCTTCGTCAACAGGATTGGCCGCGCCAATGGCAAGGATTCGATGAGACGACGCGGGATCGAATCCTAGATTTCGTCGCCAAGGCTCGTTCGGTAAACTTAATTGGCTTTCGACGAAATCCTTAGATCCGTCGGCGCATCACGCCGGAGGCTTGCCTCAGACTATGAGGTTACCCATCATTTCTTAAGGCACACTTGCAAGGGCAGGGCGCCGGGGCCGGAGGGGCCAACGAGGAGAGAAGACAGTGACCGACATCATCACCGACATTGCCGAGATCAAGAACGCCATCAACGAGGGCTTCCAAGCCGGAACCGTCGACCATACCAACAGCGCCGAGGAGCTGCGCGAGTTCTACGTCATCGGTAACGAGATCGACGACGAGGTCATCCTCGACGCTCTCGCGGAGGCAGTTCGCGACGACACCGCCCCGGTCCTCGTACTGACACTCGGTACGGACACGGTTCAGGTCCAGGTCGACGTCGGGGACGAGGACGACAACGAGACCATGGCTGCGGCCTTCGCGGAGGCGACGCGGGAGATCTCCGAGAGCTGGGGCTACCGGGTAAGGCTGTACCCGGCGGGCAGCACCGAGGAAGGGAACGACATCCTCATCGGCTACCGCGCCCCGCAGGGCGATTACTGCGCTCACGATGTGGAGGACGTGCAGCGCTTCGGTGTCGAGATCGGTCGCTACCGCGTCGTCACCGAGGACCGTGAAACCGCCTGATCAACGGGAGCGCGGGGTTCCGGCCCCGCGCCCGCCTTCCAGCCGCCTCGCGCCGGGGGCGCCTCGACGACGGGCGACAGCGCGGCGCGACGGCAGATCCGGCTTGGGAGACGAACATGAGGACCGACCGCTACAACGCCCTCCGCCGACGGCTGCGCCTGACGCTGCCCGAGGTTTCGGCCGCCACCGGCTACAGCCTCGGCTACGTCAGTCGCTGGGGGCACTCAGGATCTTCGGCGATCGAACCGCCAGCCGTCGCCATCGAGCGGCTGGCGGTTCTTCTCCGGGCTCGAGCCCTGGATGACCTCGCGTACAGCGACGGGAGAGCAGCTTGATGGACATCCACGTACACAATTACACCCACTTCCGCGAATTGGGGGCTATTGTGTACGTGGGCGCCTAGTTGGGTCCGCCGCCGTTCCGAGGGCGACGCGGCGGCTCCAGGCGTTGATGTCGGGTGGCTAGTCGATGTTCGGCAGCCGCATGGACACGTACGGTCGGCGGCTGGTCGTAGTGGCGCTCGCCGACGGGCGCGACGCCGGGAGGGTGCTCATCGACGAGGGGGCTGGCGCAGTCATCGCCAAACTCGGGGAATCTTTGGTGTTGACGCCCTCGATTCTTGCAATCGCTGATCCGACAAGCATGAGAACTACGCTCCGCCGACGTAGGCAGGATTCGGCTCGACCTCGATCCCGACGGTATGGTACCGCGCCAGCGGGTCTCGACCGTCCCAGTTCGGAGGCATGCGGCTGCCGAGGCGGGCCGCATTGAGAAGTGCCTCTTCCTCGGAGGTGATGATGCAGACCGTCAGGTCGCGGACGAGGACCTCCTTTACCGCGTCCGTGGAGGGGTCGGCCATCTCCATGAGCTGCGCCTGCAAGGCCCTGAACGGCACGGCGTGGTCGTAGCGGATCCTGCCGCCGCCCCGGGGGATGCCCGCAGAGGCGAGCGACCGGTAGCGGGCGGCCTCGAGCTTGTTTCCCCCGCGCTTCTCCCACAGGAAGTGTATGGGGTCGCGCAGCGCCTTCGTCCAGGCCGAATTCGGCATCCCCTTGTCGCGGACGCGCTGGCAGTACCGGATCGCGTCGCAGATCAGGTCGAGTCGCTGGGCTTCTGATAGGCCGCTCCTGACTGTCATGGGTCCTCCTTCTGTCGAGAGGGCATCTAGTCAGGTGGTGGCGGTCGTCTCGTCCGTGATCTCGGATGTCACGGGCGGATGATGCGGTCGGACCAGGTCACCTCCTTGCGAAGGACAGGCACTAGGCGGCGGGTTGAGTTGGACGTCGTTATGCGGCTGCCTCCGATGCGATGCTTCGAGGTCCGAACATGCGGCGTTTCGCCTACACCCGCTGTGCGATGTCGGATCGCTCGATGGTGCACTTCTGCCTCTGACCGATGCCCTGGCCTAGCGCGGTGGATCACCGTCCGAAGCGAGGCGTATCATCCGGGCTGGGTTCGATGCCCAAAGCGATGCGTCGTCGACGGACCAACTCCTCGACGATGGTCTATTCCGTGAACTCGTCACCCCTGACCCGGTCGACGAAGCGTGGCTTCGGGCCCGTGATCCAGAAAAAGAGCGCGTTGAACCGGGGTATCTCGACCAGCCGTATTTCCCGTTCGCCGGGTTCGTCGGCGATACGATCAGCTATGCTGATGGCTGCCAACAACCCGCGCTTCGTGGCCACGAATTCCGTTCGTTCGGCTTGGAATTTGCCGATCAACCCACGGACGGAAACTCGGGCCACGAGTGCATTCTCCTTCAGGACCCAGAAAACGAATGCGTCCGGGATCCACGCCTTTGGAAACAGATCGCTCTCCTCGTCGCCCTCGGTAACGTAGGAGCGCAGCGCCACCTTCGACTGCGAGTATTCGGTCGCTTGACCGGGTCTCGGACGACCGAAGGAACGTACCGCGCGACCTGCGCGGCGACCCGCCCGTGCAGCCGAGCCTCCTCGGCGGCGATGAAGTCCCGCGCCTCGCGATCTTGCGCGCTAAGCTCTGCCAGCCAACGCTCGATGTCTTGCTGGCGTCGGGTACGGACGATCCCGGGCGGGCGCAGCAGCCCGGCGGCCATCCACTCCGGGATCCGCCGTTCGCCGTTCCTCCAGCGCTTCATCAGCATCCGGTCGATGCGACCCTGCGACTCGAGGCCGCCCTTGCCGTCCTGCCGAATGGCGGCGCGGTCCCCCGCGAATTCGATCTCCCAGTCCCTCCGTCCGTCGTAGATCGCCTCGGCAACCGCCGATACGGCGTCGGGATCCGCGCCGTGGCCGTGCGGCCAGTGGCGCTGCAGGAGCGTCAGGTCGTCTTCGGCTGGAGGGGTCTCAGTCATGGTGAGACTCCTCCAGCCGGGCGTCTGATTCCGCAAGCGCGCCGTCACATCGGCACATTCCATGTGTGGTCATGGGAGGCCCGCTGGCGGTGCAAAATGCCGACACCGCGTGATCTGCCGGCGGTGCTCACCGCATGACGGGAGTAATGGGCGCGAACGTCAATCCGCACGGTCTCCGGATGCCCAGAAACGGCGCTCCGCGTCGGCCCGTCGACGGCGTGCCTTGGCGTCGTCCGGCAGCGTGTAATGAGATAGCCTCGTGTAGGACTCGGCAGCATCGAATCCTTGCCGGGTGAGATGCCTGTGAGCCGTTCGCATTAGCCGCTCGTAGACAAGGGCTTCCGGGCCGTCTGGAGCCTTGCGCACAGCCTCAGCCAGACGCCGCACGGCGACGGCCAGTCCTTGAACGACAATCCGCGTTTCGGGCGCGCCGCGGGAACCGGTTGCCCCGGCCTTCGCACGTTCACGCAGCCGTGCCCTGTACCTCCGCTGCTCTTCCGCATGTCTCGTCACCATAGCCCTGTCATCCCGCTCACCGCGTGAGGCATGAGCTTGTCGGATGGGCCTGCAAGAGACGACGGCGACGTGTGGATCAGGGTTTAGGCATAGAGAGACGTTCGGGGGTCAACATGCGCGGCCGCAGCGTCCCAGCTCGCGCTCGCATGCGCGTCGACGACGCGACGCCCGGTCGTCCCGGGAAAGCCGTATGAACGGCTCGCTCGATCGCGTTGGCGCCGGGACCGCCCACGGCGAGCAGGAGAATCGCGGCATCGGAGAGGGCGATCCTGATCGCTTCGTCCGTCGCCTCCGGTCGGCCGGCTTCGGCCGAGGCCCGCTTCTTCTCGCGGTGCCTGCGCTGGGCATCGCGGTTGTACGTGGCGCGGTCTTCAGCCGCCAGCTCTCGTACGGTGCGTTTGCCGCCCTGCGTCGCCATCGCGGTGTACAGCGCCGCGATGGCTTCGGTCTGCTTGTCCGTCGTCGTCATCTCGGTGTCCCCCTGCTCAGACCAAGGGTGCTCCGCCGGCGGAAATCTCGCAAGCGATGTTTGACATGTAAAACACGAAATCGTCGGCGCTTATTGCAGGCTTCCCACCCGGGGGAGACCCCTCGCGATAGCGTCGGCCCGCGCGCGAGCGGGGATCCCGCTTCGCCCCGGGGCGACAGGCTTCTTGTCGCGCGGAGCGCACGGAGACCTTCTCGCGAGATCGGTCGGCTGCTCTCGCGAGAAGGTTGACGACGGGCGTCGGGGGAGACCCATCGCGTAGCGATCGCTCGACGCTCGTCGGTTGGGCGCGACGCTTATCTCTCTCCATGCCCTGGCCAATACCCCGCGAAGCGGAACGGCTTTCGAGAGACCCTCGCGGAGCTTGTTGTCGGCTGGCTCGCGCGGAGGATCCCAACAGCGCGAGCAGGAAGACTCCTAGCAGGGGCGGAATCCCAAGGTGCGAGAGGGTCGTTGGATTCTACTTAGTATCAGGCCAAGGCGGTGGTGGATTTTTCTCGAAATGCCTACGTTTTTGCGGACCATTTGATCGCAGATCTAACGGAAGATGTTCCATTCGGTCGCATATCTAACGAGTTGCGCGACCGATGGCGCGAGCGAGCGGCGTACCGCCAGCCGAAGGCACGGAGCCATCCGCCGGCGGAGCCCTTAGTTGACTTCTACTTAGTATCGCAAACCCAAACGGTTGACCGGGCCTCTTCGTCGCTCGCCAGATCGAAGGCATTTGATCGCGCATCTAACGGCGAGCGGCTCATTTGGTCGCACATCTAACAGCCATCGCTTGCTCCACGCTCGGACAGAGCTCAGCATTTGATCACAGGACGTCTGCACGAGGCGACGAAATGGGAGAGGGACGATGGCGGTACAGAGATTGAGGCGGAGGCGGGTGCCCACGACGTCGTACGCGCGGCTCGAGAACGCCGCCCTGGCTGCGGTGGTATCCGAGGGCGGGGAGATCGAAGGGCGGGAGAGCGGGCTCTATAACCCGGCTCCACGGGGGAGCGTCGCAAAGGCATCGGCCAGCGTCGAAATCTTCCGCTCGATCGCCCCCCAGTCGCCCCGGCCGGCGGAGATGCTCGACACCGTCACCGTCAAAGGCGACGGGATGCTCTCCGCTCGAGACTTGGCAATCCACGAGTACCTTGTCGCCGCCGCGTACGAAGCCGCGTACGTCGCATCGGAGCAGGGGACCGAGCGCGAGGTCGTCGGGCAGGAGCTCGAGGTTCCGATGAAAGGCGTCCTTGCGTTCCTCGGTACTTCCGCCCGGCGTGCCCACGTCTTGAAATCGGTTGCCGCGCTGAACCGGACTTCGGTGTCATACAGCATCCCCGGGGGGCGCACGGTGACCGATGTCCCTCTCTTGGTCGGCTGGCACGAGTCGGGCGCCGAAGCCGACGTCGTCCGGTTCTCGCTTCCGTCGCGGGTGTGGTGGCTGCTCGCAAGCCAGCCGTCTTACGCGTATCTCGAGTTGGCCGCACTCGCGACGATGTCGTCGCGCTACGGCATTCATCTCTACCGCCACCTGGCGCTTCGAATGAGCCGGACGCGCTGGGATCCGATGGAGCCAGATACGGTCCTTCACTACAGCCCGGAGGAAGCGGCTGCCGCCATCGGCTACGACGAGGCGCCGATGCAGGTGGGGCGACTGACGACGGCACTGAAGCGCGCCGTTTCGGATCTTAAGGAGGTCCGGCGCTTCCGCGTCGAGTACGCCGCGCCGCGCCGCCGAGCTGCGAAGGGGGCTCCGATCTCGGCGTTCGTCCTCCAAATCGCGATGCTGCCCCCGCAGGTCGAGACGGCCAAGCTGGGGGGCATCCACAAGTCGGCCAAACCCTTCACCGGCGCGCCGGACGTGCCGGATCTTCGAGTCAATTCGCATGTGTGGGACAAAGCCTCGGAACTCGCGCGGCAGCACGGCCGGCGTATAGCGCCAAATTACATCTCCGGCGCTTGGTTCGGCTCTCTTCACGAGGCGTACGGGGGCGGGCCGACGGATCGGGACGCCGCCCGGAAAGAATATCGAGGCGCAGCCCTCCTCCGCGCGATCCGGGCGCACGGCCCGGACCGGGCGGCATTCGCTTGGTTCACGGAAGAGCTCAAGGATCCAGACCTGCTCGCCGAGGTTGACCATTCGTCAGAGCTCGACAGAAGGTTCAAGTACGAGGCCGCCGGCGAGAAGGCCCGACGTATCCGCCTCAGGGACTACAAGCACGGCGACCGCAAGCAACGGGCGGCGCGGCTGCCCAAGCCGACGCGTGAGCAGCGGTTTGCAAAAGCGGTGGCGAAGGTCGAGGCCGGCAAGGCAGAGCGCTTGAAGCGTTTCGCCGATGCGACAGTAGTGGAACTGGACGTCGCCTACGACGGCATCAACGACGCGAGACGAATGGCTGACGACTTCACGCGCCGGACCTGGCGGGGCAACCGACTGATCGAACTTCGTCTCAGCCACCTAGTACGCGACGACATCGTCACGGAGGTCATCGGACGCTACCCGGCATCGGTCGACGACCTTGAGTCGGTGCTCTCGCGACCGGACATCATCAGTGGCTACCGACCGATCCACGATCCGACGGTGGAAGCGCCGGTAGTCACGGGACCGCGCCGCCCCGCCTTTCTTCCCGGAAGCAAGCCATGGGAGGTCGTAGGCGGGACGGCCAAAAAGCCGAGCGATGACGATTGACGATCGCTCCCCGTTAACCCTGCCGGCGTCCGCGTCCGGCAGGGTCCTCGACGCCGCGCCGCCGGCCGGCTACCTGTGGCAACACAACCGGAGCGACCACCATGCGGAACACGACCTTCTCGATACGTAGCTGACACCCGTCAGGCCCGCCGCCGCAATCAAGCGACGGCCGTATCAGAGGAGAACCGCATGCCGTCTCACGAAGATTCCTACGATTCCCGACCGATTCCATTCCCCCAGCGCCGGCGGCTCGACATCCGAGCGTTGGCCGACCGCACCGCGCTTTACTATGCCCAGGATGCCGCCCCGGGGCCGCGTCTGACGGACGACTGCCCGGTGCTGCGCCGGTGGTCCGTCGCTCGGATGGGCGGTTGCCCCTGCATCATGGGCGTCGACGATTTCGGCCACGTCCTGTCGATCGAGATCCAGGCATACGCCGCAGACGGCACGTGGGCGCGGCGACTTGACGGCAGCTACGTCCGCCTCCGGGAACCGTGGCCGCTGCCGCTTGCTCCGGAGGCCGGACGATGAGCCGGACGCCCATGACGGACCGCGAGCGCGCTCACATCGAGCACACGCTCGCGCGTTACGAGAGTCTCTGCGCCGACATGCGGGACACCCTCCTTCACGGATGGCCGTCACCTGATTTTCTGGAGGAGAAGGGTACACCGCTCATCGACCTTTGGCGGTTCGGCAGCCGCGGAGTGATCATTCTTGAGGGGGAGGTCGCGTCGCATCCGGTCCTCGGCGCCGGATGGACGCGGACTTCGCCGCTTCTGGCGCTCTCCGTCCGGGCGGGCGTCGGGCGCACCCAATCGCGCTGGTACCGTCTGGGTACGCACCTCCAACAGGTGGCCGACGCGCTCGGGGCCCAAATCGTCGACGGAGGCCCCGAATGAAGCCATTTGACATCAGCCCCGAACAGCGGGAGCTGCTCATCCGGGATGCGGAACGCTACGAGCTTGTCGCCCGAGGGGTCCGAGAGATCGCGGAGTTCGGGCGTCCCTCCGACATCGCGCTCGCGAGTTCCCCGGTAATCGAGGGATGGGGCTTCGAGGCGCTGGTGGGTAACGAACTCGTCGGCGCATGGAAGCCGGCAGGAAAGCCTACCCTCGTCGCAGGCCGCGCCGGTCGCGTCATCCTCAATGCTGCCGACCTGTCGGCTGTCCTGACTGAGCAGGGCTGGTTCCGCCTCGGCGCCCCGGACGAATCCCGGGCCAGAACAACGGAATTGCCCCGATGATCGACATACGACCACGCACACGCACACGCTGACGGCATCCGGTCTCTCTCCGGGTGCATCGACACCCTGTGAAAAGGAGACATCCTGATGTCCGATAATATCCATACCTATGATCCGGCGGGCCTGCGCGAGCGGTTCCCTGAGATGCTCCAGCAGGCATTTGATGTCTCGCCGCCGCCGGGCTGGGTGCCGCTGGTCGCGCGCCTGCTCGAGCGCATCGACCCCGCGCTCGCACCGGAGGATCGTCAGTCTTTCCGGATTACGCAGATCAAGGAAAAATTTGGCGGACTTCGCTGTTACCACAACGGCGGCGAGGACATCGAGATGATGGTCGACGCCGCCGACGAGGAGGCGCAGCGGACGTGCGAGGTCTGCGGAGCTCCCGGGCGCAAGCGCACGGGCGGCTGGATCGCCGTGCGCTGCGACGAACACGCGGAGGTCTGACGATGCGTATCTGGATACTGTCCGACCTTCATATCGGCGCCGACGGCATGGAACTCGAGATCCCGGAGGCAGACGTCTGCGTCTGCGCCGGCGACGTGACCGACCCGGTGCTCGGTTCGATGCGCTGGCTGAGCCAGTGCATCGGGTACCATATGCCCGTCATCTTCGTCGCGGGGAATCACGAGTTCTACGGGGACTCGGTCGCGCACGGCCGCGCGATGGCGCACGCTCATCCCGTCGATGGCGTGCATTTGCTCGACGACAGCAGCGTTGTCCTCGACGGCGTGCGCTTCGTAGGGGCGACCCTCTGGACCGATTACGCGCTGTACGCGGCGGGCAAGGTCGACCGCGAGGCGGATCTGGAGATCGGACATTCGATGGACATCGCTGAGCGGCTGCTTGCGGATCATTACGCCGTACGCGTCGGTGACGGGGGAGGCCTGGTCCGCCGTTGGACGCCGAACGACGCGCGAGCGATGCACCAGCGGAGCAGGACGTATATTGAAGAGGCGCTTGCGACGCTATTTGAAGGACCTACGGTCGTCGTGACGCACCACGCGCCGCATCCGCGCAGCGTGTCGCCTGAGTACCATGAGAGCCTACTGAATCCGGCTTTCGTTTCGGATCTAACCCCGGTCATCGAGACCGGTCGGCCCGACCTGTGGGTGCACGGTCACGTACACTCGTCGCACGATTATCGGGTGTCCGACACCCGGGTCGTCTGCAATCCTGGGGGCTACTCGCACGAGAGGTCCGACTGGGATCCCGGCCTCGTCGTCGAGTTGGATCGTCGCTCGGGGGGAGGATCCCGATGACCCCCCGGGTTTCCTGTACTTCGAAGCAGGCTTTGCTCGATGATGCCAGAGAGCGGGCGCGTCGGCTGATCGAGGAGAGCCGGGCGCAGAGGCAGCGGGACATCGAGGGCTGGACGTCCGTCGGTGAGCTGGCGGACCGGATCACCGCCGCCGTCGACGAGGCGCGCCGGGGGCCGGCAATGTCGGTGGAGGAAGCGCTTGCGATGATCGACGGCTTTGGCGAGACGAGGCACTAGGGCCGCTGGAGCCCGGCTTCGGCTTGGGCGCAGCCCTCTTTGATCAGGCGATCCCACTCCTCCAGCATCAGCGACTTGTCGGGCAGGGCGGGATCCTGGTCGTATACCGTCTCATCAAGGCCATACCGCCCTTCATCGGCTCTCGTGATCATCGGCACCGCCTCTTTCGTCAGTCCGAGAGTCGTCACCCGGGGGCGCATGTGCGTGACGAACGCGCGACGGAGGTCATGGGTGGCTGCCCATGGCGCGGACGCCAGAGGACCGCCAGGCGCGCGCAGCTCCTCCAAAACTTCGTTGAGCATGCGCTCGGACATGTGGCCGGTCCCGGGGTCCGTCTTACGGCGCAGACGCTGTTGAGGGAAAAGCCAGGCATTACCGGTCCGACCATACGCCTGCGCGGCGCGAACCGCGCTGGCGGCGAGATCGGGCAGCGGCAAGACGCGAAATTTACCGCTCTTGTCCGGCCCGATCTTCCAGACCATGCCGTACTTGGGGTGCTCCACGAAGGCCCGCCGACGCGCGCGGACAACGGTCATCCGGCGCTGCCCGGTCATCATCTGTAGCAAGATGGCTAGCCTCGCGGCATGATTCTTCGCCGCCTCCAGCCCGATGACGATCATGCCGAGTTCCTCCAGTGTCAGCGCCCGTGGAGCCTCGCTCTCTTCGTGCTCTTCGTATGCGCTGACGGACGACGTCGGAGCGCGCTTCAGCTCGGTAGCGACATTCGCGGTCAGGCCACTGACTTCAGAGTTCTCGACGGCCCAGCCGAACACCGCCTTCATAGCTGCGACCGATAACCGCGCCTGGTTCGAGTTCGACACCTGCTTCCCGTCCACGTTGCCGCGTCCGAGGACGGAGTTCCGGACGAGCCTGAGGTCGTGCGTGGTGATCAGCGTCACTGGGCGCCCGGCGATCGACTTGAAGTCCGCCTCAAGTGGCGAGCCCGGGACCGCACCGAGGGCGGAGCGGTAGCCTCGATGTGTGTCTGGCGAACGGTGGCCCTTGCACCAGGCGAGGTAGGCGTCGCGCATGCCTTCCCACCTCATGACGGTTCCCGACGCCGCCGCCGCCTGGGCTGTCGAGGCGTCGACGGAGCGGTGGGCGACGGACGCCTTGAGCATTGCTGATGGGTCGTTGCCCTCGGTGAGCATGCCACGAGCGCGAGCGACCAGATTGCGCAGCTCCGGGATGTCCGCGGCGTCGAACGCCGACAGCGGGCCGATGGCAATCTTTTTCACCCGCGTGATCAGGTACCAAGCGGCGGCTCCTGACTGCACGCGGATCGCGAGACCGGGCATTGTCGCGTCCCGGTAGATCTCGCTGTCGCCGTCACTGGCGATGCGAGCGGCCTTCCTGATGGTGTTCCCGTCGAGGATTTCAGTTGGCATAGGCGTGACCTGTGAAAGGGAGGCGTGACCTGACGGTTAGCACCATGGGCTCCAAAGGTCACGCCGAGGTCACGGCCAAGAAAGTTTACCGTTGCAGGCGGGGTTGAGAAAATTGCTGCACACGCGGTAGTTTAGGGGCTATATCACGATGCGGAGGTAGGGTCTGAGCCTCCTGACGCCCCTTACCAGCTATCTCTTAATCAGCGGGTCGTAGGTTCGAACCCTACATCACCCACCAAATCTTCTTTCCAAACATCTTTTCAAGCCATCAACGGCCTTCCGGACCACTCCGGGGAGCGGTCGCCGGCATGTGCGCAACGAAGGTCGTTTGCGCGCGATCTCCGTCGCTGACTGCGCATGGTTCAGGCCGCTACCGGGTGTTCTGCGCTCTAATCTGAACCGGTTCGCAGCCTTTGGCGGATCTGCCGGCGCGAGACGCAGCAGCTCGATGGTCCGGCCGAGGTTCGATTGCTCAGCTTCGCCGCGGACGGCGCTCACCGCGTCGGCGTCGTCGCGATCACGACCGACGACAGGATATGCGCCTTCATGATCGCCTCGGCCCATTGGGCGTCGCCGAGGGAGAGGGCGGCGACGATCTCGCGGTGGTCGCTGCAGCTGCGCCGGATCTGATCCGGCGAGAACTTGCGGTAGGTCCGCATGATCAGCGCCAGATCGATCATCGGCGCGGCGACGCTCAGAAGATGTTCGTTTCCCGACAGTTCGAGCAGGCGGACATGGAAGGCGGTATTGGCCTGTGAGAACGTCTGCAGGAAGTCGCTTTCGCTGCCCGCGAGCAGATCCTCCATGGCGCCGCACATAGCCTCTAGGCCACGGATATCGGACGCCGTGACCCGCCGGACCGCCAGCGCGCAGCCATAGCTCTCCAGAACCGCCCTTGTGCCGAACAGGCCGGCGACCTTGTCGCCGTCCCAGGAGGCGACGGTGGCGCTGGACCGCGCCTTGGTGACGGCGAAGCCTTCCGCGGCCAGCCGCCGGATGGCCTCGCGGACCGGCGTCCGGCTGAGGCCCGACAGCCGCGCCAGTTCCTCCTCCGCCAGGCGAGATCCCTCCGGGAAGCGATTGGAAACAATACCGTCCCGGATGAACCGGTAGGCTTCGTCGGCCGCGCCCAGGCTCTCGTTCTCCGCCATCAATTCCGCTTTCTGTATACAAGGATTTGCGTCAGGCCGCGTTATATGCCTTTTTGACGGCCTGTTGTATCCAGGAGGAGCAGGCCCCCCATGTCGTCCAGTCTCGGATCCATTCTCGCCGAGCCCGGCTGCGTCGTGGCCCCCGGCATCTACGACATGATCTCGACCCATCTCGCGATCAGCGCCAAGGCGAGAATACTCTACATGACCGGATACGGGACCGTGGCCTCGCATCTCGGCATTCCGGACGCCGGGCTCGCCTCGTTCCGCGACATGGTCGACCGGGTCGCCGTGATGGGCCGTGCCGCGCGGGAGGCGGGCATTCCGCTCGTGGCCGATGGCGATACCGGCTATGGCGGCCTCCTGAACGTCGACATGACGGTGAAGGAATACGAGCGGGCCGGGGCGTCAGCGATCCAGCTCGAGGACCAGGTGTTTCCCAAGAAGTGCGGCCACACACCCAACCGGCCGGTGGTGCCGAAGCAGGAGATGGCCGACAAGATCCGTGTCGCCGTCGAGGCCCGCCAGAGCGACGACTTCTTGATCATCGCCCGCACCGATGCGCGCTCCGATCAGGGGCTCGACGAGGCGCTGGACCGCATGGCCGCCTATGACGCGGCGGGGGCCGACATCCTGTTCGTCGAATCGCCGGAGAGCGAGGACGAGCTGCGACTGATCGGCGAGCGGTTCCCGCACAAGCCGCTGGTCGCCAACATGGTCGAGGGCGGCCGCACGCCGGTTCTCGACGCCCGGCGCCTCGGCGAACTCGGCTTCAGCCTCGCGATCTTCCCGGCCATCGGGTTCCTGTCCACCGCCAAGGCCCTGGAGCGGGCCTATGGCAACCTCGTCGCGACCGGCGCCTCGGCCGGCAAGGACGATCTCTACAGCTTCCAGAAGTTCAATCGGATGATCGGCTTCGAGCGGGTCTGGGAGTTCGACAAACGTCACGCCCGCGACTGAGGAGGCGATAGGTGGCCCGGCAGATCGCCTGCCGGGCCCGGCCATGCGTCAGCGCGTGCGGGCGGTGGCGACGGCGCGCTTCATGTCGGCCGGGG
The DNA here is from genome assembly GCF_964217435.1 of Aurantimonas sp. Lineage (NCBI taxonomy): Bacteria > Pseudomonadati > Pseudomonadota > Alphaproteobacteria > Hyphomicrobiales > Aurantimonadaceae > Aurantimonas > Aurantimonas sp. The sequence continues at coordinate 16,731 of NZ_CAXPJM010000005.1, forward strand.
CGACGACGCCGGGGAAGAGCACCGTGCCGACCAGATAGGCCGGCGTGCCCATCAGCCCGAAACCCTCGGCCTGCTGGTTGTTGCGCTGGAGGATGCCCTCGATGCGTGCCCGGTCGGCCTCATAGGCCCGCTTCAGGGCTGCGACGTCGAAGCCTGCCCGGGCGAGGATGTCCTCGACCTGGTCGGGCGTCAGATGGCCAGGCGTTGCCATCAGCGCAGCTTGCGCCTTGGGGTAGTGCTTGCCGGCAGCCAGGGTCAGCCGGGCGGCCAGCACCGAGGCCGGCCCGAAGACCGGCCAGTCCTTCATGACGTGGCGAATGTTGCCGTCCTCGCGCACGAGGCGGGCGACGTCGGGGTGCGCCTTCTTGCAGTAGGGGCACTGGTAATCGAAGAATTCGGCGATGGTCATGTCGCCCTTCGGATTGCCGAGGACCGGGATCTGAGGGTCGAACAGCACCGCCTCCGGCGACATCGGGTCGGCCGGCGCCGCGTTCGCTGCGCGCGGCAACAGCGAGACCGTGCCGGTGGCGAGGAGCGCTGCCATCAGGTGGCGACGGTCGAGGCTGGGGCGGGTCATGCGGAAGGGGCCCTTTCGGTGTCGGACACCTGCGGTGCGGACTCGGGGCCGAGCACCACGACGCGGGTCTTGGGCGGCACGCGCCGGTTCAGGTCGATGACGTCCTGGTTGAGCATGCGGATGCAGCCCGACGAGACGGCCTTGCCGATCGACCATTCCTGGTTGGTGCCATGGATGCGGTAGAGCGTGTCGCGGCCGTCCTTGAAGAGATAGAGCGCGCGGGCGCCGAGCGGGTTCTCGATGCCGCCCTTCATGCCGTTGCGCAGCTCGCCGCCGTATTTCTCCGGCTCGCGCTTGATCATGTCCTGGGTCGGGGTCCAGCGCGGCCAGGCCGCCTTGCGCTGGATCAGCGCCTCGCCGGTGAATTCCAGCCCCGCCTTGCCGACGCCGACGCCGTAGCGCATCGCCTTGCCGTTCTCCATGACGAGATAGAGGAAGCGCTGATACGGATCGACGACGACCGTGCCCGCCGGCTCGCTGGTGTCGTAATCGACGATCTGGCGGATGTTGCGGGATTCCATCGCGGTGGGGGCGACGGCGGGAATCTGCCAGCCATCGTCCAGCACCGGCCCATACATCTCGGCAACGCGCGGATCGACCGGCGGCTTGGGCTGGGCGTAGGCGAGCTGCCGGGTGGGTTCGCCGGTGGTGGAGCAGGCGCCCAGCGCCAGTCCGAGGAGGGCGATCGCGACGGCGCGGGGGACGGTTTGGATCATGCGGTCTGTTCCTGAAATGCTGTAAGGCGTAGGGCGCCTCGTCGGAACGGGTCGTCGGTCGCCAAGCTTAAGGCAGCCTTAAGCTGGATCGGCAGGATCGCCGCCGTGGCAGAACCGCAACGGAGCAGGCATGCGCATTCTGATCGTCGAGGACGACGAGATCCTGGGGAACGGCCTGAAGGTCGGACTGGGCATGAGCGGATTCACCTCCGACCTCACCGATTGCTGCCGCGATGCGGAGGCGGCGCTGGCCGTCGGAGGCTTCGACGCGGTCGTGCTCGACGTGATGCTGCCGGACGGATCGGGCCATGACATTCTCGCGGCCATGCGCCAGCGCGGCGACACCACGCCGGTGCTGCTCCTGACCGCGCTCGATGCGCTGCCGGACCGGATCCGCGGTCTCGACGGCGGCGCCGACGATCATCTGGGCAAGCCCTTCGCGCTGGACGAGGTGGCGGCGCGGCTGCGGGCGCTGATCCGCCGGGGGAGCACACGCGCCGAGCCCTTCCTCGAATGGGAGGGGGTGCGGGTCGATCCGGCCGCGATGGTGGCGACGCAGGATGGCGTGGAGATCCGCCTGTCGCGGCGCGAATTCGCCGTCCTCCACGCGCTGATCCAGCATCCCGGCGCGATCCTGTCGCGCAGCCAGCTCGAGGACAAGCTCTACGGCTTCGACGAGGGCGTCGAGAGCAACGCCGTCGAGGTGCATGTCCACAAGCTGCGCGCCAAGTTCGGCAGTCGCTTCATCGAGACGCTGCGCGGGGTCGGCTACCGGTTGCGCAGGGCCGATTCATGAGGGCGTCGCTGAAGGGTCGGCTGTTTGTCCTGCTTCTGGTCTCCACCGGCTTCATCTGGCTGTCGGCGACGGCATGGATCTACGCCAGCACGCGGGCGGAGGTGGAAGAGGTGCTCGACGCCCGGCTGATGGAGGCGGCGCGCATGGTGTCCTCGCTGGTCGGCAGCCGGCAGATCGACATGGCCGCCGCGGCCGAGTTGGGCACCTCGGACCTGCCCGCCTTCACCCAGGCCGGCCAGAGCTACGAACGGCAGCTGTCGTGCCAGATCTGGTCGCTGTCCGGCTCGCTGCTCGGCCGGTCGGACGGCGCCCCGCAGCAGCGGCTGTCGGACCACGGATCGGGCTTCGCGGAGCGGCAGATCGACGGCGAGACCTGGCGCGTCTTTGCCGTGCGCAGCGCCGAGACCGGCGTGGAGGTGCTGGTCGGCGACAGCCTTGAGGTGCGGGCGCGGCTGGTGCGCGACATGGTGACGGGCCTGCTCCTGCCGATGGTCCTTATCGCGCCGGCTCTGGCGCTGATCATCTGGTTCGCCGTGCAACGCGGCATGCGCCCGCTCGACAAACTGGCCGGCACGTTGGCCGGGCGCAGCGCCGACGAGCTGCATCCGCTGCCGGCGGAGGGAAGCGTCACGGAGATCCGCCCGATGGTGGCGGCGCTCAACGGGCTGTTCGACCGGGTGGGCCGGGCCCGTCGGAGCGAGCGGCAGTTCCTCGCCTATGCCGCCCACGAATTGCGCACGCCTCTGGCCGGGCTGAAGACCCAGGCCGAGATCGCCACGCGCAGCCCGGATGCGGCGGTGCGCGACGTTGCGCTGACGCAGATCACCACCGCCGTCGACCGGACGTCGCGGCTGGTGCAGCAGCTTCTGGCAAGCGCCGAGGCCGAATGCGTCGATGTCGACGGTGCGCCAACGCCGGTGGAGCTGCGCGACATGCTCGCCGATCTCCTGACCGATCAGGCGGCACGGCTGACGGCGAAGGGCGGGCGGCTCGATCTCGATGCCTCGCTTTCGGACATTCAGATATCGGCGAACCCGACATTGCTGGCACTGGCCCTGCGCAATCTGGTGGAGAACGCGGTCAACCATTCGCCCGAGGGAGGGACGGTCCGGATCGCGCTAAGGGGCGAGGCGATCCTCGTCGAGGACGAGGGGCCGGGCCTGCCGGAGGACGAGCTGGCCCGTGCGACCGAGCGCTTTTTTCGTGGCCGGAACCGCGTCTCCGTCGGTTCAGGACTGGGGCTCAGCATCGTCGCGCAATGTGCCGAGCGGCTCGGCGGTACGCTGTCGCTGGCCAATCGCAACGAAGGAGGCCTGCGCGCCACGCTCGGCGTTCCGGGTCTGGCCGCCTGATTGCGATCGGTCGCGCGAGGCGGGGGCGCGGTGCGGTCAGTGGGGCCGGGCTGCGCCCTGGTTGCGACCGAGGCGGATGGCATGGCGAATGCTGTCGAGAAGGGCACTGTCGACGAGCGGCTTTTCCAGAAGCTGCATGACGCCGGCCTTCCGGGCGCGGCGACGCAGCGTTTCGGTGGCGTGGCCGGTGATCAGGATGATGGGCAGCGTCAGGCCCTTCGCCCGCAGGGCATCGAGCACGTCGAGGCCATCCATGCCGGGCATCTGGTAGTCGAGGACAAGGCAGCAGGCGGCGCCGAGATCGTCGTGCAGCAAGAGCTCCTCGCCGGTGCCGCAGAGGCTCACGGAGAGATCGTCCAGTTCCAGCGCGAATTTGAGGGATTCCCGCACTGCCAGATCGTCGTCGACCAGAAGGATCAACCGCTTTTCTTTCCTCATGCGAGCTGCTCCGGCACCATCGTCGGCAACCGCCCCTGCCGCGCTCAATTGGTCCATTAGGCAAACGACCGGCACGCATGCCTTGATCTCGCGCAAGAGGGCGGCAGGGCTTGCGGTGGCGGGCCGTGCTTGATCGACCGCAAGGCACGGATACGGCGGCCCGCTACAGCTCGTGCATGCGAAAAGAGGGCGCTGCCATGATCGTCACCCTGACCATGAACCCCGCGCTCGACCTGACGACCTCGGTCGACCGGCTGCTGCCCGAGGCCAAGCTGCGCTGCGGGCCGGCGCGCCTCGATCCGGGCGGCGGCGGGGTCAATGTCGCCCGGGTGATCGGCGCGCTGGGCGGCGGGTCCCGCGCGATTCTCACCGCCGGCGGGACCATGGGGCAGGCATATCGGGAGCGCCTCGCCGGCGAGGGACTGGAGACCCGGGCCATCGCCATTGCCGGCGAAACCCGGCTGAACATCACCGTCGCGGAAACCGACACGACCGCCCAGTACCGGCTCGTCCTGCCGGGACCCGAGCTTGGCGAAGCCGAATGGCGGGCCTGTCTCGACGCGGTCGATGCCGATTTGGTGCCCGGCGGCTTCGTCGTCGCCAGCGGCAGCCTGCCGCCGGGCGTGCCGACCGATTTCTATGCGCGCATCGCGGCGGCCGCGAAGCGACACGGCGCCCGCTGCGTGATCGACACGTCGGGTCCGGCGCTGGCGGCGGCGCTGTCGGAAGGCGTCTTCCTTGCCAAGCCGAACCAGCGCGAGTTCTGCGAACTGACCGGTGTGGCGCCCGCCGACCAGCGGGGTCAGGAACAGGCGGCGCTCGACATGGTCCGGCGCGGGGCAGCCGAGATCGTTGCCCTGACCCTCGGGGCGGTGGGTGCCGTCATCGCCTCGGCCTCCGGCCTTTTGCGGATTCCTCCCGTCAGCGTGGAGCCGCAAAGCGCAGTCGGCGCCGGTGACAGCTTCGTCGGCGCATTCGTGCTCGCGCTTTCGCAGGGCCGGCCGCTGGCCAACGCCGCCTGCCTCGCCTCCGCCGCCGGCGTGGCGGCGCTGCTGACGCCCGGAACGGAGCTCTGCCGCGAGGCGGACGTGCGGCGGATCGAACGGGAGCTCGCCGCCCGCATGGGGCTCAAGACGCCGGACGACGCGCGCCAGCGCGTGCCGTCAGCGAAGTGATCGGCCAAGGCTGCGGCCAATTGCAAGCGGCCGGGATAATCCCGCAACTTGACCACGGGGCCGGCACGGTGGAAGTGTCGGTCATCGACGAGGAATACAACCTCCAGCACCTGCCGGCCGCGATCTGTCCATGGAATCCGATATCGAGCCAGAACCGCGGATCACCTGCGGGAACGCGGAGAATGCCCTGCGGGCGCTCCAGGCGGCGGGCGTCGGCACGTGGCGGTTCGATCCGGTTGCCGACACCATCAGCCTCTCGCAGATTGCCGCCGAACGCTTCAAGACCGGCGTCGACGTCCAGCCGCTGACGGCGCTTCTGGACCGGCTCCACCCCGAGGACCGCGCCATTGCCGAGCAGGCGTTCGGCGCCGCCGCGCCCTTCGGCATCGACATCGACGTGCGATCGATGGCGGCAAGTGGCAGGGAGGAATGGCTGCGGCTGCGCGGCCGCGCCATCGAGGAGGCCGACGGAAAATCTGCGATCCATGGCGTCCTCGCCGATATCACCTCGCGCAAGGCGGCCGAGAACGCCAACAACCGCCTCGCGGCGATCGTCGCCTCGGCGGACGTGGCGATCATCGGCAAGTCGCTGGACGGCCTCGTCACCGACTGGAACCGCGGTGCGGAGGCGATCTTCGGCTACAGCGCGGCACAGATCGTCGGCCAGCCGATCACCATGCTCTTGCCCGAGGGCCAGGAGGACGAGGAACGCGTCTTCATGGAGCGGCTGCATCGCGGCGAGCGGGTCGAGCATTTCGAGACCCGGCGCCGGCGCGCCGACGGGCAGATCATCGACGTCTCGCTGACCGTCTCGCCGGTGTGGGACGCGGCCGGCCGGCTGGTCGGTGCCTCGAAGGTGGCGCGCGACATCACCACCACCCGCCGCGCTTTGACCGAGCTGGCCGAGCGCGAGGCCCGCCTGCAACTGGTGCTCGACACCGTGCCCGACGCGATGATCGTCATCGATACGGCGGGCATCATGCAATCCTTCAGCGCCACCGCCGAGCGGCTTTTCGGCCATCGGCCCGACGAGGTCATCGGCCGCAATATCAGCATGCTGATGCCGTCGCCCTATCGCGAGCAGCACGACCAGTATCTTGCCCGCTACCTTGCCACCGGGGAGCGGCGGATCATCGGCATCGGCCGGGTCGTCGTCGGCGCCCGCAAGGACGGCTCGACCTTTCCCATGGAATTGTCGGTCGGCGAGATGCAGAGCGGCGAAAATCGGCTGTTCACCGGCTTCGTGCGCGATCTGACCGAACGCCAGAACACCCAACGGCGCCTGCAGGAGCTGCAGGCGGAGGTCATCCACATGTCGCGCTATACCGCGCTCGGCGAGATGGCCTCGACACTGGCGCACGAGCTGAACCAGCCCCTGACGGCGGCGGCGAACTACCTGAAGGGCGCGCGGCGGCTGCTCGACGGCGGCGATGCCGACAACCTGCCCACCGTGCGCGACGCCATCGACCGCGCCGCGGATCAGGCGCTGCGGGCCGGGCAGATCATCCGCCGGTTGCGGGATTTCGTGGCGCGGCGCGAAAGCGAGCGGCGGATCGAAAACCTGCCGACGCTGATCGAGGAGGCCAGCGCGCTGGCGCTGGTGGGGGCGAAGGAGACCGGCGTGCGGGTGTCCTTCGACTTCGCACCGGCAGCGGCGCTGGTGCTGGCCGACAAGGTGCAGGTGCAGCAGGTTCTCCTGAACCTGATCCGCAATGCGGTGGAGGCGATGCAGGAAACGCCGCGCCGCGAACTGGTCGTCGTCACCTCGCTCGGCGAGGACGAGATGGTGCGGGTGGACGTCACCGACACCGGCACGGGGATCGCCGCGGATGTGGCCGAGCACCTCTTCCAGCCCTTCGTGACCAGCAAGGCGCAGGGAATGGGGGTCGGCCTGTCGATCTCGCGGACCATCATCGAAGCCCATGGCGGGCATCTGTGGGCCGAGCCGAACCCGGACGGCGGCACGATCTTCCGGCTGACCCTGCGCAGCGCCCGGATGAAGGAGGTCGAGGATGGCGAGTAATGCCGTCGTGCACGTCATCGACGACGATGCGGATGTGCGCCAGTCGCTGGCCTTCCTGCTGGCGACGGCCGGACTGGCGGTGCGGGTCTACGATTCGGCGACCGCCTTCCTTGCCTCGCTGGAGGGACTGCAGCCCGGCTGCATCGTCAGCGACGTGCGCATGCCGGGGATCGACGGGCTGGAGCTGCAACGCCGGCTGAAGGGGCTCGGCGTGATGCTGCCGGTGGTCATCATGACCGGCCATGCCGACGTGCCGCTGGCGGTGCAGGCGATGAAGGAGGGCGCCGTCGACCTGGTCGAAAAGCCCTTCGACGACGAAATCCTGCTCGAAGCGATCCACACGGCGCTGGAACGCTGCAACCACCAGGGGGGACCGGACGGCGACACCGCCCGGATACAGGGGCGCCTCCAGTCGCTGTCGCCGCGCGAGCGGCAGGTGCTGGACGGGCTGCTCGCCGGTCATCCCAACAAAACCATCGCCTACGATCTCGGGCTCAGCCCGCGCACGGTGGAGGTCCACCGGGCCAACGTCATGACCAAGATGGAAGCCGCCAGCCTGTCCGAGCTGGTGCGGATGGCGGTGCGCGCCGGCGCGCTGGCGGACGGGTAGGGCGGATCCGATGCGCCGCTCGCACCATCCGCCGGCGGGCAGCGATGGGGCGACGGCGATCCATCGCGCGATCTGTGCACGGCGCGTCACCATTGCGGCGCGCACCCGCGCCCTTCATCTGGACGCCATGAAGGGCGGCGAGAACCCGTTTGCCGGGCTGCATCCGGCGCAGCCGGACCGGTGCCGGGCAAGCGCCGCTCGCGAAAGGACTGAACCATGCGTATCACGATGATCGGCGCCGGCTATGTCGGCCTCGTCTCGGGGGCCTGCTTTGCCGATTTCGGCCATGAGGTCGTCTGCGTCGACCGCGATCCGGCCAAGCTCGAACTGCTGGAACTCGGGCGCATGCCGATCTACGAGCCGGGGCTGGACGAGCTGGTGGCGCGCAACGCCGTGCAGAAGCGGCTGCGCTTTTCCAGCGATCTTGCCGCTTCGGTCGCGGCCTCCGACGTGGTGTTCATCGCCGTCGGCACGCCCTCGCGGCGCGGCGACGGCCATGCGGACCTCTCCTATGTCTACGGCGCGGCCGCCGAGATCGGCCGGGCGCTGTCCGGCTTCACCATCGTCGTCACCAAGTCCACCGTGCCGGTCGGCACCGGCGACGAGGTGGAGCGGATCATCCGCGAGGTGAACCCGGATGCCGATTTCGCCGTCGTCTCCAATCCGGAATTCCTGCGCGAAGGCTCTGCCATCGAGGATTTCAAGCGGCCCGACCGGGTGGTCATCGGCACCGAGGACGAGACGGCGAAGGCGATGATGTCGGAGGTTTACCGGCCGCTGTCGCTGAACGCCGCGCCGGTCTATTTCACCTCGCGTCGCACCGCCGAGCTGACGAAATACGCCGCCAACGCCTTCCTCGCCATGAAGATCACCTTCATCAACGAGATCGCCGATCTGTGCGAAAAGCTCGACGCCGACGTCCAGGACGTGGCGCGCGGCATCGGCATGGACGGGCGGATCGGCTCGAAATTCCTGCATGCGGGGCCGGGCTATGGCGGCTCGTGCTTTCCCAAGGACACGCTGGCGCTGGTCAAGACCGCGCAGGATGCCGAAAGCCCGGTGCGGCTGATCGAGACGACGGTGTCGATCAACGACCAACGCAAGCGCTCGATGGCGCGCAAGATCGTTCAGGCCTGCGGCGGATCGGTGCGCGGCAAGACGATCGCGGTCTTGGGCCTGACCTTCAAGCCGAATACCGACGACATGCGCGACGCCCCGTCGATCTCGATCATCCAGGCGCTGCAGGACGGCGGTGCCCGGGTCGTGGCCTATGATCCGGTCGGCATGGAGCAGGCCCACGCGGTGCTCGACGATGTCACCTTCGCGCAAGGGATCTACCAGGCGGCCGAGGGCGCCGATGCGCTGGCCATCGTGACGGAATGGAACGAGTTCCGCTCGCTCGACCTGGCGCGTCTGAAAGCACTGATGATCAGCCCGGTGATGGTCGATCTGCGCAACGTCTACAACAGGGAGACGGTGACCCGCGCCGGCTTCAGCTATGCCGGCGTCGGACGCCCGCGCGGAAGCGACGCGGATGCGCCGGTCCGGTCAGCCGAAACCCGCGCCGTTTGACACGCGACCCCGCAGCGATGGATAGCCCTTCGGCAAGACCACGCCACCCGGCCGCACCGGCCATGCGCTTGTACGGAACATGGCGGCGTTCTACGACGTAACGGGCGTCGTTGCGCTTCAGGAAGGCGCTGGAAGAAGCGCTGGGCCGCAAGGCGGAACGCCAGCTCCTGCCGCTGCAGCCGGGCGACGTGCCCGATACCTTCGCCGATGTCGGCGAACTGGAGCGGGCCGTCGGCTACCGGCCGGCGACACCGGTGAAGGAGGGCGTTGCCGCCTTCGTCGCCTGGTACCGCGACTATTACCGGGTCGCTGCTGACGCGTAAGGAGGGCAGGGCGCTCCATCCGGCCCCGCGAGGCGGCGCCGGCGAAGATCGCACCCTGGCCAAAGGATCCGGCAGCGGGGCCGCCGGATCCGGTTCTTCGAGGGCTGACGGTTACTTCTTGCCGCCGAACAGGCCGGCGAAGAACGCCACCATTTCCGGCACCATGCGCTGGCCGAAGCCGCCGGCCGTCGCCAGCGACAGCGCCTGCTTGGCGGAGGTCGACATGACGCTCGGCACGCCGAGATCGTCCGCCATGCGACTGTAATAGCCGACATCCTTGCGGGCATTGGCGACCGAGAAGGCGAGCATGTTGGGATTGTCGTCGACGGCATAGGCCTTGACGAAATCCATCATGCCGGACTTCAGCGGACCGGCGGACATCACGCCGTACAGCGTGTCCCGCTCGATGCCGGCCTGGTCGGCCATGGCGAAGGCTTCCGACATGGCGCAGGCGGTTGTCATGGCGAAGAAATTATTGATCAGCTTCAGCGTGTGACCGGCGCCGAGCGGGCCGACATGGAAGATGTTCTCGCCGAGATCCTCGAAGACCGGCTTGGCGCGCTCGAAGGCTTCCGTGCTGCCGGCCGACATGATGTTCAGCTTGCCGTCGACGGCGTGGGACGGGGTGCGGCCGAGCGGTGCGTCCATGTATTCGGCGCCGGCCTCGGCCACGGCCACGGCGATCCGCTTGGTCGAATCGGGCAGCGAGGTTCCGAAGTCGATGACGAGGCTGCCCGGGCGCAGGCCCGCAATGACGCCGTCCTCGCCGAACATGCGCGCCTCGACCGAGGCGGAGGTGTCCATGCACATCATGACGATGTCGCTGCGGCCGGCCAGCTCGCGCGATGTCTTGGTCTCGGTCGCCCCGCGCTTGACCGCCGCATCGACATTGCCGCGGCTGCGGTTGGCGATGACGGTCATCGGGTAGCCGAGCTTCTGCATGCGCTCGACCATGGCCGATCCCATGAGCCCGAGGCCGATGAAACCGATCGATGGCTTGTTGGTCATAGTGAAGTCCCTCTCCGGCGAACGGTCGCGCTCCTGCACGTCGATTCCCGCTCGCGATCTCCAATCGTACCGGCGATAAAAAGCACCGACAGGCTTAGCGTATACGTTGTTGACCCGCGCAAGTCATCGGATATAGTCGGAATCGGGAGAAAATACTGCACTGCAATATTGCAGCGCAGAAAGAACGGTGCGCGTTTACTGCAGAAACGCGCACCATATTGGGAGGAACAATATGACGTTTGGATTCATGAAGGGTGCGGCCGCCGCACTTCTGCTTGGTGCCAGTGCCGTGGCGCTCGGTTCGGCCGCGCCGGCCGCTGCGCAGACGAAGCTGATCGGCGCGAGCCAGTTCGACGAGAACCACGCCTTCACCAAGACGATGCGCAAGTTCGAGGAGCTGGTTTCGGCCTGCTACAACGAGGAGCCCATCGAGTTCGAGATGCACCTGAACTCCGAGCTGGGCCTCGAGAAGGATTACGTCGCCTACATGAACCAGGGCCTGTCGGTGGACTATGCGGTGGCCTCGCCGGCCCACATGTCCACCTTCTCGAAGATGGCGCCGCTGATGGACATGCCGTTCCTGTTCCGTGACGAGGATCACTGGAACAAGGTGCTGGAAGCCGACGCGCTGAAGCCGATCGCCGACGACATTCTCGAAAAGGCCGACATCCGGCTGCTCGGCTATGCGGGCGGCGGCACGCGCAACGTCTTCGCGACGCGGCCGGTCACCAACATGGAAGAGATGAAGGGTCTGTCGATCCGCATGCAGGGCGCCCCGATCTGGACCAGCGTCTTCAACGCGCTCGGCGCGGCGCCGACCGTGATCGCCTATAACGAGGTCTACAACGCCATCCAGACCGGCGTCATCGAGGCGGCCGAGAACGAGGCGGCCGGCGTCGAGCAGATGAAGTTCTACGAAGTGGGACCGGAGCTGTCGCTGACCAAGCACGCGATCACCATCCGGCCGCTGATGATGTCGAACAAGACCTATCAGCGTCTGCCGGAAGGCCTGCAGAAGTGCATCGACGAGGCCGGTCCGCAGGCCGGGCAGTACGGCCGTGAGATCGAAAGCGGCGAGGACGGCAAGAAGCTCGACGCCATGGTCGAGAAGGGTTGGCTGAAGACGCATGAATTCACCGAGCGTGATGCCATGCTGGCGGCCGCCAATCCGGTGCTCGAGGCCTATGCCGAAGAGCTCGGTGCAGCCGACGTTCTGAAGAACATCCAGGCGATCAAGTAACGGCGCCTGGCCGGGGCGGCCCTGCCGTCCCGGCGACCCCGGCTGTTTCCGCGCATTTCCCGCATTTTTCGGTAGAGTTCATGCATCGCATCCTCGACGCAGTCCACCTCGTCCTCAAGGTGGCACTGGGCCTGCTCGTCGCAGGCCTGATCATTCCCGTGACGATGCAGGTGCTGTCACGCTCCGACTACGTGCCCCGCTATATCTGGACCGAGGAGATCGCCCGCTTCTGCTTCGTGTGGATGATCATGATCGGCGCCATGTGCGCGGTGCGCGACGGCACCCATTTCGATCTGGAGATCCTGCCGGAATCGGCCAACCCCAAGGTTGAGCGGGCCAAGCGCATCTTCGTGCATCTGATGGTCTCGCTCGTGGCCGTGATCTTCGTCTGGTACGGATGGCAGTTCCTGCTCTTCGGCTGGTACCAGACCTCCGAGATCGCCTCGCTGCCGATGAACTGGATGTTCGTCGCCTGGCCGCTGATGGGGGTCGTCACGCTGCTCTTCATGGCCGAGAAGGTCATGATCGAACTGCGGCGCCCGCTGGGAGAGGTCGCATGACCCCCGGTTTCGTCGCTGCGCTGCTGTTCGGGCTGTTCCTGCTCTTCATCATCCTGCGGGTGCCGGTCGCCTTCGCGCTCGCTCTCGCCTGTATCCCGGTGTTCTTCCTGGAGCCCCGGCTGACGCCGATCCTGCTGCTGCAGGAGATGTTCCGCTCCTACAATTCCTTCGTGCTGCTGGCGGTGCCGTTCTTCCTGCTCGCCGCAAACCTGATGAACGCGGCGGGTATCACCGACCGGTTGATCCGATTGTCACGGGCGCTGGTCGGGCACCTTCCGGGCGGTCTCGGCCACGTCAATGTCGTGGTGTCGATGTTCTTCGCCGGCATTTCCGGCAGTTCGACCGCCGACGCTGCCGGCATCGGCTCGCTGCTGATCCCGCAGATGAAGAAGGAAGGCTTCTCGGCCTCGTTCTCCGTCGCGGTGACCGCCTGTTCCTCGGTGATGGGCGTCGTGATCCCGCCATCGATCCTGATGGTCGTGTGGGGCGGGCTGATGTCGGTCTCCATTGGCGGCCTGTTCCTCGCCGGCATCATTCCCGGCATGCTGATCGCCGGCGCGCAGATGACCACGGTCTACATCTATGCGCGGCGCCACGGCATGGGCCTGCACACGCGCGCCACGTTCCGCGAGCTTGCCGGGGCGTTCCTCGGGGCCGCGCTCGCTTTGATGACGCCGATCATCATCGTTGGCGGCATCGTCGGCGGCGTCTTCACGCCGACCGAGGCCTCCGTGGTCGCCGCGCTCTACGCGCTGTTCCTCGGCATGGTCGTCTACCGCACCATCGGCCTGAAGCTTCTGACCGAGGTGCTCTACGATACCGGACGCTTCGCCTCGATCGCCCTGTTCTGCATCGGCACCGCCAGCGCCTTCGGCTGGATCCTTGCCTATTTCAAGGTTCCGGCGGCGCTCGTCTCCTATGTGCAGGCGATGGATCTCGGCATCACCGAGATGGGCTTCGCGGTGGCGATCGCCTTCCTGATCATCGGCTGCTTCATCGACGCGATCCCGGCGATCATCATCCTCGGCACGGTGCTGTGGCCGGTCACCCAGTCGGTCGGCATGCATCCGATCCACTTCGCCATGATCGGCGTGATCAGCCTCGCCTTCGGCCTGGTGACGCCGCCCTACGGCCTGTGCCTGCTGATCTCATGTTCGGTCGCCGGCATATCGGTCAAACGGGTGATCAAGGACGTGGCGATCATCCTGGCGCCGATGCTGGCCATCCTGGCACTGGTCATCGTGTTCCCGTCGGTCAGCCTGTGGCTGCCGCGGATGCTGATGCCGCAATTCGTCAACTGAGCCATCGGTTGAGGGGGGAGGAGCGCGGTGCCCGGAAACGGTGCGCCGCGCTCTTTTTTGTAGACCATACGATCGGGGAAAGACGCACATGACACGCAGCGATCGGCGGCCGGATCTCTGGCTCTACGACAAGGCGATGCCGTTCTGGATCATGACGGCACGGGACGACCAGCATGGCGGTTTCTTCGACCGGCTCTCGTCGGCCGGCAAGCCCTATGAGGACGATCCCAAGACCACGCTCGTGCAGGCGCGGATGCTGTTCACCTGCGCCCATGCGCGGCTGAACGGCGGCGGCGAGGACTGCGTCGCCGGCGCCGAGGCGGCGCTGGCCTTCCTCACCGACCATCTGCGCGATCCGTCCGACGGCGGCTTCTACCGCGCGGTCGGCCGGGACGGCGACCCGGCCGGGCCCGGTGCGAACCGGGTCAAGGATGCCTACGACCACAGCTTCGTGCTGCTCGGCCTTGCCGCCCTGTTGCGGCTCGGGCCGTCGGAGACGGCGCGGACGCTCCTCGACGCGACCTTCGACTGGTTCCACGGCACGCTTTTCGATCCGGCGACCGGCGGCTATCACGAGGACGACCGGGCCACGCAGCCTGGCGAACCCTATCCGCTGCCGCGCCGCCAGAACCCGCACATGCATCTCTTCGAGGCGCTGCTGGCGCTGCATGAGGCGACGGACGAGGCGCGCTGGCTGGTGCATGCGAAGCGCATCGCGGAAATCTTCGCGGCACATTTCTACGATGCCGACACCGGCTCGCTACGCGAGTTCCTCGACCGTGATCTCGGCGAGGCGCCGCCGCCGGCCGGCCGCATCCGCGAGCCGGGCCACCAGTTTGAATGGGTCTGGCTGCTGCATCGCTATGCGGCCCTGTCGGGCGACCGGCGCTTCGACGGCCATGCCGCGGCGCTCTACCGGTTCGGCTGGAACAACGGCACCCATCGGGGCGGCCGTCTCGGTGGCGGCGTCTATGACGAGATCGACCCGTCGGGCGCACCGATCTCGACATCGATGCTGCTTTGGCCCCAGACGGAGGGCATCAAGGCGCATCTGGCGCGGGCCGAATCGGCCGGCGACGCGGAGGGCGTGGCGCGGGCCCGGCAACTGACCAAGCTGATGTTCAAGCAGCACATCGCTGCCGACCGCCCGATCTGGCGCAACCAGATCGATCCCGACGGCAACACGCTGCAGGCCGACGCGCCGACGCGGCTGCTCTACCATGTCGCCATGGCGATCATCGAAGGCCAGCGGCTCGGGGCCTGGGAGGCGCAATAGCGCCGCCGCCGCCGCCCACTGTCCGGTGCACCCCGCGCCGACCTGAGTGGCAGGCGCGGGTGGGCCGTCAGGCCGGGTCTGCGGCGACCGCGACGCTGGTTCCCGTCCGCCCGGCCTCGATCAGCGCATCGATCAGGCGATGCACCTTCAGCGCCTCGCGGCCCGAGATGCGCGGCGGGCGCTCTCCGTCCAGCGCGTCGAGGAAGTCGGCGATGGCGCTACGGTGCCAGTCATGCGGGAAGTCCATCGGATTGGCCCCGGTGCCCCCGGCGGTCTCCAGCGGTGCGACCCGCTCGGTGCGGCCGTCGTGGAACGTGACGTCGAGGCCGGTCCCGGCGAGGACCGCGGTCCCGTTGCGGCAGATGAACTCGATGCGCTCGGGAAAGCCCGGATAGGCGGCGGTCGTCGCGTCGATGGTGCCGAGAGCGCCGTTCTCGAAGCGGATGCCGGCGGCGACCATGTCCTCGGTTTCCATCACATGCACCGGGCTGGTGGTGGCGAAGCCCCGCACCTCGGCCGGTCGACCGGCCAAGCTCAGCATCAGGTCGAGCGTATGGATACCTTGCGTCAGGAGCACACCGCCGCCATCGCGGGCGAGGCTGCCGCGGCCGGGCTCGTCGTAATAGGCCTGCGGTCGCCACAGCCGGATGATCGTCGAGCAGCCGGCGATGTCGCCGAGATCGCCGGCGGCCAGCATCCGTGCGAGCGCCTCGGCGGCCGGGCGGAAGCGGTGCTGCAGGACGATGCCGAGGGTGACCCCGGCGGCCTCGCAGGCCTCGACCATTTGCGTGGCCCGTTCGGTGGTGATCTCCAGCGGCTTTTCCAGAAGCACGTGCTTGCCCGCCGCCGCACAGCGCCCGACGATGTCGAGATGGGTGTTGGGCGGGGTCAGGACGATGACGGCGTCGATGCTTGGATCGTCGAGGATCGTCTCCAGACGATCGCAGGTCGGCACCGGAAACTGCGCCGCGAAGGCCTCGCGCCGGGCCGCCGTGGGACTGTAGGCATAGGCGATCTCGACCCGGTCGGCGAGATCGTTGAGGCTGCGGACATGGGCGCCCACCACCATGCCGAGCCCGACCAGCGCGACCCGTCTTTTCTGAACTGCCAAGATTTTCTCCCCCCGAAGATGTCGTGAATTTCCCCCGCGGCACTGTCGGCCATATGGCTGGCGATGCCAAGGGCCGAGGCATGTGCCGGACGGGCTCGCGCCATGCGGGCGTGCCGGAGCCCAAACGAAAAAGCCCCCGGGACCGTCGGTCACCGGGGGCTTCGTTCGTGGTCTGCGCGGAGCTTAGCCGAGCTTGCCGTCGATGCGGCGCGGCACGTTCAGCGGGTTGGTCTCCTGCAGGGCCTTCGGCAGCAGCGCGTCGGGCATGTCCTGGTAGCTCACCGGCCGCAGGAAGCGGGCGATGGCGAGCGTGCCGACCGAGGTGGAGCGACCGTCGGAGGTGGCCGGGAAGGGGCCGCCATGGACCATGGCCGGGGCCACTTCCACACCGGTGCCGAAGCCGTTGACCAGGATGCGGCCAGCCTTTTCCTCAAGCACAGGCAGGAGCTTGCGGGCATCGTCGTGGTCGCCCTCTTCCATGTGCAGGGCGATGGTCAGCTGACCCTCGACCGAGCCCAGGACCTTCTGCAGTTCCGCCTCGTCGGCGCAGCGCACGATCAGCGAGGTCGAGCCGAAGACCTCTTCCTGCAGCTCCGGATGCGCCAGGAAGTCGGCGGCCTTGGTGGAGAACAGGGCCGCCTGGCCCTGGAACTTCTCGCCGACCTTGCCCTCGGCCAGCTTCTGGACCTGGGAATGGCTGTCCAGACGGTTGACGCCTTCGCAATAGGCTTCGTGGATGCCCGGCGTCAGCATGGTCGCGGCCGGAGCCTCGCCCAGTGCGGCGCTGGCGCCCTTGACGAAGCTCTCCAGGCCGTCGCCGTCAATGGCGAGGATCAGGCCCGGATTGGTGCAGAACTGGCCGGCGCCCATGGTGAGCGAACCGACAAAGGCCTTGCCGATTGCTTCGCCGCGCGCGGCGAGGGCACCCGACAGCAGCACGACCGGGTTGATCGAGCTCATCTCGGCATAGACCGGGATCGGCTCGGAACGGGCCGCTGCGGTCGCCATCAGCGCCGTGCCGCCGCTGCGCGAGCCGGTGAAGCCGACGGCCTTAATGCGCGGATCGGCGACGAGGCCCTGGCCGATGACGCGGCCCGAGCCGAACAGCATCGAGAAGACACCCTCATGCAGACCGCAATCCTTGACCGCCTTCTGAACGGCCTTGCCGACCAGCTCGGAGGTGCCGGGATGGGCCGAATGAGCCTTGACGACGACCGGGCAGCCGGCGGCCAGCGCCGAGGCCGTGTCGCCGCCGGCGACCGAGAAGGCCAGCGGGAAGTTGGACGCGCCGAAGACGGCGACCGGGCCGACCGCGACATTGCGCAGGCGCAGGTCGACGCGCGGCATCGGCTTGCGGTCCGGCATGGCCGGATCGATGCGGGCCTCGAGGAACGAGCCCTCGCGGACGGTGGCGGCGAACAGCCGGAGCTGGCCGACCGTGCGGCCGCGCTCGCCTTCGACGCGGGCCTGCGGCAGGCCGGTCTCGGTCACGCAGCGCTGGACCAGCTCGTCGCCGATATCCATGATGTTCTGGGCGATCGTCTCCAGGAACACGGCGCGTGCTTCCAGATCGGTCTCGCGGAAGATCGGGAACGCCTCGGCGGCAAGCGCGCAGGCCTTTTCCAGATCGTCGGGGCCGGCCGCACCGAAGGCCGGCTCGAGCTTCTCGCCGGTTGCCGCATCAAGGCCGTGGATGTCGCCTGCGGTTCCGTGTCGTGTCGCGCCTCCGATGAGGAGGTCTCCTGTCAAAGCCATCAATTCACCTGTCATTTGCAGCCATGCCCGCCACACCGAAGCGGACGAGCGATCCTGGGACCCGGAATGTTTGTCGCGGGTGGCGAGCTTTCAATGCATACATCGACATTAGGCAGCACGGCTGTCCACACGAAAGTCATGCGACGCGCCGGCACCATTCGCCGGTGACGTGCTTCACGTGTCATCATATGACGCTCGGGGCAAGGTCGCCGATGTGCTATCGGTTCCCGGAAGGGCATGATCGGGGCAGTGGATACGTTATCCACCGGTCGTGGAGGGAGACGTTGCGCGGGGATTGCCGGCCGGGAGCGGCCGCCGCGGCGACGCGAGACCGGGGCGTCCGCATCTGTCTGCAAGGGCGGGCGGGCGCACGGCCAGTGAATGAAGAGGGGGCATGATGGAACGGCGCAGGCTTGGAACGGGCGGACCGCAGGTGGCGCCCGTGGGGCTCGGCTGCATGAGCTTCGGCGGCATCTACGGGGCGACCGACGTGGCGGAGAGCCACCGCACGCTCGACCGGGCGATCGAACGCGGCATCGATCATCTCGATACGGCCGATGTCTATGGCGAGGGCGTCTCGGAGGAGGTGATCGGCAGCTTCCTGAAAGCGCGGCCACACCGATTCGTCATCGCCACCAAGGCGGCGATCAAGCGGGCTCCACAGCGCAGCTTCGACAATTCGGCCGACTATCTGCGCGGCGCCCTCGAAGGCTCGCTGCGCCGGCTCGGCGTCGACCATGTCGACCTCTTCTACATCCATCGCCGCGAGGCCGGGCGGCCGATCGAGGAGGTGATGGAGACGCTGGTGCGCTTCAAGGAGGAGGGCAAGATCGGCGCGATCGGCCTGTCGGAGATCTCTCCGAGCACGTTGCGCCGGGCCAATGCGGTGCATCCGGTGGCCGCCGTCCAGAGCGAATATTCCCTGTGGACGCGGCTGCCTGAACTCGGCCTCGTGCAGGAATGCGAGCGCTCCAGTACGGCGCTCGTCGCCTTCTCGCCGCTGGCCCGCGGCATGTTCGGGGCAAAGCCGTTGGTGCCGGCCGATTTTCCGCCGGGCGATTTTCGCACCGCCAATCCGCGCTTCGTCGAGCCGAATTTCAGCCACAACCTCGCTGCCGCCGACCGTTTCCGCGTCTTTGCGGCGGAGCGGGGCCAGTCGCCGGCGGCGCTGGCGATCGCCTGGGTGCTGCATCGCTCGCCGCAGATCGTCGCCATTCCCGGCACGCGCAGCGCGGAACATCTGGACGACCACGCCGACGCGATGGCGATCACGCTGTCGGCGGAGGACATGGCCGCCATCGAGGCCGTGCTGCCGGTCGGCTTTGCCCATGGCGACCGCTATTCGGACGCCCAGTCCGTCGGTCCGGAACGCTATTGCTGAGCCGGCCTCCATGCGGCCGTTGCGGCGGTCTTGGCGATGGCCCTTCGGCCGCGCTAGACCTGAGCGCAACGGCCCGGCCGGCTCGATCCACCGCCCGCTGACGCGGGTTTCATCCGGCGTGATCCTCGCGCCTCCCGCAGGACGGTCTTCAAGGCCGCGCATTCCTTCGAGGTCGATCTGAACATGACCCAGTCGCAAGCCAATGCCCGCAACGGTGGGCGCATTCTGGTGGACCAGCTTCTGAAGCAGGGGGCCGACACCGCCTTCTGCGTGCCCGGCGAAAGCTATCTGGCGGTACTCGACGCGCTCTATGACAGCCGCGACGAGATCCGCCTGATCAATGCCCGCCACGAGGCCGGCGCCGCCAACATGGCCGATGCCTACGGCAAGCTGACCGGCAAGCCGGGTCTGTGCTTCGTGACCCGCGGCCCGGGCGCCTGCCATGCCTCGGTCGGCGTGCACACGGCGTTCCAGGATTCGACGCCGATGATCCTGTTCGTCGGCCAGGTCGGCCGCGACATGCGCGACCGCGAGGCCTTCCAGGAGATCGACTATCGCCGGATGTTCTCGCCGGTCGCCAAATGGGCCGCCGAGATCGAGACGACGGCGCGCATTCCCGAATATGTCGCGCGGGCCTATCAGGTGGCGATGTCGGGGCGGCCGGGGCCGGTGGTGCTGGCGCTGCCCGAGGACATGCTGACCGAGATGGCGAGCGTCGGCGACGCGCCGAAGGCGACGCCGGTCGAGGGCCATGTCACGGCCGCCGACGCCGAGGCGATCCGGGCGATCCTCGCGGACGCGAAGAACCCGCTGATGCTGGTGGGCGGCAGCGGCTGGACCGATGCGGCGTGCCGCGACATCACCGCCTTCGCCGAGGCCAACGGCCTGCCGGTCGCCAGTTCGTTCCGCCGCCAGGACGTCGTTTCGGCGGGCTCATCGAGCTTCGTCGGCGATTTTGGCACGGCCGGCGCGCCGAGCCTCGTCAAGCGGATGGCCGAAGTCGACGTGCTGTTCGTCACCGGCGCGCGGCTCGGCGAGATGACCACCAAGGGCTACACGACGCTCGATTCACCGGCGCCGCGACCGCGCCTGATCCACATCCATTCCGGCGCCGAGGAGGTCGGCCGGGTCTATCAGCCCGAGCTCGGCCTCTGCGCCTCGCCGGCCTCGCTGGCCTCGGCGCTTGCCGAGGCGCGCTGGTTCGAGCCGACGCGCTTCGAGGGCTGGCGTTCGCAGCTGCGCCAGGAGTTCCTGGCCGACGTGGAGCCCGAACAGGAAGCCGGTCCGCTGGATCTGGCGGCCGCCTTCACCACGTTGCGCGAAGCGCTTGCGACCGACGCCATTGTCACGCTTGATGCCGGCAACCACACCGGCTGGCCGCAGCGCTACCTGCGTTATGGACGGCCGGGACGGCAGATCGGCTCAACGGCCGGCGCCATGGGCTATGCGGTGCCAGCGGCCGTCGCCGCGGCGATCGCCCATCCCGACCGCACCGTCATCGGCTGCGTCGGCGACGGCGGTTTCCAGATGAGCGGCCTCGAACTGGCGACCGCCGTCCAGTACGGCGCGACGCCCATCATCTTCGTCTTCGCCAACGGCACCTACGGCACGATCCGCATGCACCAGGAGCGGGAATATCCGGTCCGGGTGGTCGGCACCGACCTGCAGAACCCGGATTTCGCCGCCATGGCGACGGCGATGGGCGCCCATGGCGAGCGGGTGACCAGCAATGACGAGTTCATGCCGGCCTTCGAGCGGGCACGCGCCTCCGGCAAGGCGGCGCTGATCGAGCTCGTCACCGATCCCGAGCGGATCTCGACCCGCACCACGGTGACGAAGCTGCGCGCCCTGGCGAAATAGCCATCCGGTTCGGCCTGCGGTCGGTCATCGCGCCGCCGCAGGCCGTCATGCCTCGACTATCTCGAACATAGCACTCTGGGAGGATTTGCACCGATGATCGATCTCTACACCTGGGCGACGCCCAATGGCCGCAAGGTCTCGATCGCGCTGGAAGAAATGGGGCTTCCCTACGAGGCCCACGCCATCGACATCACCAAGGACGAACAGTTCGATCCCGAATTCCTGAAGATCGCGCCGAACAACAAGATCCCGGCGATCGTGGACCGCGACAACGGCCTGACGCTGATGGAATCGGGCGCGATCCTGATCTATCTGGCGGAAAAGTCGGGCAAGCTGCTGCCGACCGAGCCGGTCGCCCGGATGGTGACGCTCGAATGGCTGATGTGGCAGATGGGCGGCTTCGGCCCGATGCTCGGCCAGGCGCATCAATATCTGAAGTTCAACAAGGGCAAGGCACCCTTCGCGGAGGAGCGCTTCGCCAAGGAAGTGCGCCGTCTCTACGGCGTGCTCGACACCCAGCTTGGCCGCGAACAATATGTCGCCGGCGAGTATTCCATCGCCGACCTGTCGATCTGGCCGTGGGCGTCGCGCCATGAATGGCAGGAGATCTCGCTCCACGACTTCCCGAATGTGAAGCGCTGGTATGTCGAACTGGCCGGCCGCGAGGCGGTGCAGAAGGGCTATCACGTGCCAAAATTCACGCAGGACATCCCGATGCCCTGATGCGGCATCGGCCGTCATGGACGGCCGGCGCCGAGGGAGACGGTTCTCGGAAATGAAAAAAGGCGGGGCGCTCGGCGCCCCGCCTTTTTCGCGTCAGCCGTTGCGTGGGTGGCTGCTGTGGGCCGAGGCCTCCAACAGGTCGCCGGGCTCGATCGGCGCGTTCTCCGGCGCCTCCACATGGCCCGGATCGACCATCGGCCGGTTGCGCGGCACGAAGTCCGGCGCCGGCCAGCGCCAGTTGAGGAACAGGCCGAGCGCGCCGAGACTGGCGCCGATCATGTCGGTCGTCAGGCCCGGCTTGATCAGCGTGAAGGCCGCGGCGATGTAGAGCAGCCGCGTCGGCCAGTTGGCCGGCTTCAGGAGATAGCCGGAGAGACCGCCGGTGAGCAGCGTGACGCCGGTGATCGAGGTCACGACGGACACGGCCACCTTGTCCCAGTCGCCGATCAGCAGCAGCGACGGGCCGAAGACGAACATGAACGGGATGATGTAGCCCGTCAGCGCCAGCTTCACCGCCGCGATGCTGGTGTCCCAGACCGCCGAGCGACTGATGCCGCAGGCCGCATAGACGGCGATCGCGACCGGCGGGGTGATCGCCGACAGGATGGCGAAGTAGAGCACGAACATGTGCGCCGCCTCGACCGCCACGCCGAGCCGGACGAGGGCCGGCACGAGGAGCGCCACCTGGACGATGTAGGCCGGCGTCGTCGGCATGCCCATGCCCAGGACGATGCCGGCGACCATGGTCAGCAGCAGGGCCGGCAACAGCATGTCCTGCGCCGCGGCGCGCACGATGCTGGTGAAGGTCAGGCCAAGCCCGGTCTGGGCGATGACGCCGATGACGATGCCGGCGGTGGCGCAGGCCATGGCGACGATCACCGAGTTGATCGCGCCGGCCTCAAGGCCGTCGATCAGCTTGGCCATGGTGAATTCGCTGCGGGTGGTGCTGCGCATCAGGACGACCGGCACCACGGAGACGATACCCATCAGCGCCGAGAAGGGCGCCGAGAAGCCGGACATCAGCGTGCCGATGATGATGAACAGCGGCAGGAAGAGGTGGCCGCGCTCGCGCAGGACCTCGCCGACGCGAGGCAGATCGGCCTTGGGCAGACCTTTGAGGCCCTGTTTCTTGGCCTCGAAATGCACCGCGAGGAAGACCGCGAGATAGTAGAGGAGGGCGGGCAGCAGCGCGAAAGCGGCGACCTTCAGATAGCTGACGCCGAGAAACTCGGCCATGACGAAGGCCGCGGCGCCCATGATCGGCGGCATGATCTGGCCGCCGGTGGAGGCGACCGCCTCGACCGCGCCGGCGAAGTGCGGCGGATAGCCGATGCGCTTCATCAGCGGGATCGTGAAGGTACCGGTGGTCATCACGTTGGCGACGGCCGAGCCCGACACCGAGCCGAACAGGCCCGAGGTGACGACGGCGACCTTGGCCGGGCCGCCAGCCTGGCTGCCGGTCAGCGCCAGGGCGAAATCCATGAACAGCTTGCCGATGCCCAGCCGTTCGGCGAGGGCGCCGAAGATGACGAACAGCACGACATAGGTGGCCGAGACCTGGGCCGGGATGCCGAACAGGGCATCGGTCGTCATGTACTGGTATTCGAGCAGCCGGATCAGGTGGGTGTTGGTGAAGAACACCTGATAGCCGAGGAAGATCAGCGCGGTGATCGGGAGGATCGGGCCGATGGCGCGGCGCGTGCCCTCCAGGACGACGACGATCATCAGGATGGCGAAGCTGATGTCGGTGGCCGAGACCGGGCCGACATAGGCCATGCGGGTGTTGAAGTACTGCTGCTCGACGATGGGATAGGCCGAGGCCGCGAGCGAGCCGACCAGGAACAGCCAGTCGAGCGGCCTGGGGGCCTTGCCCTGGCGCGAGGCGAACATCGGCAGCGACAGATAGGCCAGCACCAGCGCGAAGCCGAAATGGGTGGCCCGCAGGGTGAAGGCGTTGGGCGGCCCGAAATAGGCGACATATAGGTGGAACAGGCTCATCGTCACCGCGACGACGGTGATCGTTCGCTTCAGCCAGACTTCGTGTCGTTCCATGTCACCCCCCGTGGACAGGCCGGATTGCCGACCCGTCGTCCGGCCGGCTCAAGCGCCCGCCGGTCACAAAAAGGCGTGCGGCCCCTCCCGAAGCCGCACGCCCGCCATTCTGCTTACATCTCGACGCCGTTGGCCTTGTAGAAGGCCTTGGCACCCTCGTGCATCGGCACGCCTACGTCCTGGGCCATCTCCTCGACGGTGATGTCCTTCATCGCGGCGGCGATGGCGGCGAGATCCTGGCGGTTCTCCCACATCTGGCCGAGAATGCCCTCGACGACGCCTGCATCGAGATCGCAGCGCGCGATCACGTGGGTGGCGTAGCCGACCGCGCTGACGTCCTCGTCCTGCCCCGGATAGGAGCCGGCCGGGATGGTCACGCCGGTGTAGCCCGGATTGATCTCGGCCTTCATCTTGGCGATGAAGTCGGCGTCCAGCGGCACCAGCTTAATCTCGGACGAATTGGCGAGATCCATGATCGCCGAGGCCGGCACGGTGGTGCCGAGCGTGAAGATGTCGGAATTGTTGTCCTGCATCAGCGACACGCCGTCCGAATAGGACACGTAGTCGACGGTCGACAGGTCGTCATAGGTCATGCCGGCGGCCTGCATCACGGCGCGGGTCACCTGCTCGGCGGTGTTGCCGACCGGCTGGGTGGCCAGACGCTTGCCGGCGAAGTCCTCGACCTTCTCGATGCCGGAGCTGGCTGTCGTGACGATCTGGAAATACTGCGGATAGAGCGTCGCGAGATTGCAGACATTGTCGGCTTCGCCTTCGAACGGCTCGCGTCCCTTGATGGCGTCAACCGTCGAGATGGAATTGGCGAAGCCGAGATCGGCGGCCCCGTTCTGGACGCCCTGGACGTTGGCGACGCCGCCGCCCGGCAGGACCTGGATCGCTACGCCGTCGGGGGCCATGCCCTGGATGGCGCCGCCCAGCGGATACCACGAACCGCCCTGCGGACCGGTCATGAACCTGAGCTGCTGTGCCTGTGCCGGCATGGTCATGGCGATACCCGCCGCCGTCAGCGCGAGCGTCAGTAGGGTCTTCTTCATGTCTTTCTCCTCCCAGTTTATCTCCGCCCCGAGGGACGGTCGGTCACGTCGGCGCACTCTCCCGCTCGAACAGGAAGGCGGCGCCCGCCCGTTCGGCAATCTCGCGCAATTGCGCGGCGAGCTTCGCAGACAAGGGGATGCCGTGCGCCAGCCTGTCGGCCTCGCGGGCATATTCGGGGTCGCCGGCCACCATCACCGGACGGGCCGGATCGATCGGGTCGGTCGCACGCAGGCCGTCGACCATGCGGTCGAGGTCGGCCTCGAAGGCGGCACGCGAGCCGCGGATCATCGCGGGATCGAGGGCCAGGATGAAATGGCCGACATCGTGCTTCTGGCCGGGGGGCCCGCGCAGCGGTGTCAGCGCAGCGCCGGACAGGACGCTGGACAGCACCTCGACCATGGTCGCCAGCCCGTAGCCCTTGTGGCCGCCCAGCGGCGCCAGCAACGGATCGAGCAGGGCGAGATTGGGATCGCGCTGCGGCGTGCCCTGACGCGTCAGGGCCCAGCCTTCCGGCAGTTCGGTCTCGGCCCGCTGCGCCAGCTTGAGCTTGCCGATCGCGGCGGTCGAGGTCGCCATGTCGAGAAGGAAGGGCTGGCCGCGTGCCGAGGGGGCGGCGAAGGCGATGGGATTGGTGCCGAGCTTCGGCGCCAGCCCGCCGGTCGGCACGATGCCGGCCCGCCAGACCGAGGAGGTCGAGATGCCGACGAGCCCCTGTTCGGCCAGGCGCCGCACATAGACGCCGGCGGCGCCGTAATGGTTGGAATTGCGGATCGAGATGGCGGAGATGCCGAAACGTCCGGCCCGTTCGGCGGCCATGTCGACGGCCATCATGCCGGGCACCTGGCCGAAGCCGGCATCGCCGTCGATCAGCGCCACGGCGCCCATGTCGTGGACGACCTCGATGTTCGGCGTTGCCGTGGCGCCGCCATTGCCGAGCTGCTGGTCGTAGAGCGGCAACAGGGTCAGGCCATGGGAATCGATGCCCATGAGGTCGGCCGCGACCAGCACGTCGGCGGTGACCGCCGCATGCGCATCGCTCATGCCCCATGCGGACAGAATCGCCAGGGCCTGTCGCCGCCAGGTCGCGCTGGCGACCCTTTCGGCTGTCTCGGACTGCATGCCGTTTCCTCCGGCCGGTTCTTGCTGCGATCTTATGACAGGGCGATCGCTTGGGATGGACGCCATCATCCGCTGCCGACGTTGTCAAGCGGCATCGCGGCAGCGTATGGGAGCGGTGGCACCGACGAACGACCACACGTCGCCATGCTGCAATGGCGTTTCGCGGGGGCGAAGCGCGACCAGGTCGTATGATGAATCAGGGGAGGTCGACGCGATGACGTCGCAGAACAAGATTGCCGTGGTAACCGGCGCAGGAACCGGCGTTGGCAAGGCCATCACCACGGCGCTGGTCGCCGACGGGTTCACGGTCGTGATGACCGGTCGCCGCCGCGAGGTGCTGGACGAGGCGTCCAAGGCCATCGGCGAGGCGCAGACCGTCGTCGTGCCGGCCGACATTTCCGACAAGGCCTCCGTCACGGCGCTGTTCGCCGAGGTCGAGAAGCGCTTCGGCCGCCTCGACCTGCTGGTCAACAATGCCGGCGCCGGCTCGCCGGCCATCCCGATGGAAGAGCTCACCGCCGAGCAGTGGAACACGGTGGTCGGTGCGAACCTCACCGGCGCGTTCTTCTGCACGCAGGAAGCCTTCCGCATGATGAAGGCCCAGACGCCGCATGGCGGCCGCATCATCAACAACGGTTCGGTTTCCGCGACGACGCCGCGGCCGAACTCCTCGCCCTACACGGCGACCAAGCACGCCATCACCGGCCTGACCAAGGCGACGGCGCTGGACGGCCGGCCGTTCGACATCGCCTGCGGCCAGATCGACATCGGCAACGCCACCACCGAGATGACCGCGCGCATGTCGAAGGGCGTGCTGCAGGCGGACGGCACGACGGCGGTCGAGCCGACCATCGACGCCGGCCATATCGGCCGCGCGGTGGCGCACATGGCGAGCCTGCCGCTGGAGGCCAACGTGCTGACGATGACCGTCATGGCGACCCAGATGCCCTTCGTCGGTCGCGGCTGACGCTGCCGCACATCGTCCGGGCCAGACCGGCCCGGACGCCTTCGAGACTGACCAGCAGAGCAGGAAACACGATGACCGCATGTTCCGCCGTCCGGCCCTATCGCGGGGTCTATCCCGTCGCGCCGACCATTTTCACCGAGGACGGTGCGCCCGATCTCGACGGCCAGCGACGGGCGCTCGACTTCATGATCGACGCCGGATCGACCGGCATCTGCATCCTCGCCAATTTCTCCGAGCAGTTCGTCCTGTCCGATGCCGAGCGCGACGAGCAGATGCATCTGGCGCTGGAGCATGTCGCGGGCCGGGTG
This sequence comes from Aurantimonas sp., assembly GCF_964217435.1. Lineage (NCBI taxonomy): Bacteria > Pseudomonadati > Pseudomonadota > Alphaproteobacteria > Hyphomicrobiales > Aurantimonadaceae > Aurantimonas > Aurantimonas sp. The sequence goes on from NZ_CAXPJM010000005.1 coordinate 44,027, forward strand.
CCGGTGATCGTGACCACCAGCCATTTCTCCACCGATGTGTGCGTCGCCCGCTGCAAGGCGGCGGAAGCCGCAGGCGCTGCAATGGTCATGGTGATGCCGCCCTATCACGGCGCGACCTTCCGCGTCGGCGAGAAGCAGGTCTTCGAATTCTTCAAGGCGCTGTCCGACGCGATCTCCATCCCGATCATGATCCAGGACGCGCCGGTCGCCGGCACGCCGCTGCCGCCGGCACTGCTCGCTCGCATGGCCGCCGAGATCGAGAACGTCTCCTATTTCAAGATCGAGACGGCCGGCGCCGCCTCCAAGCTGCGCGAGCTGATCGCGCTCGGCGGTGACGCGATCGAGGGGCCGTGGGACGGCGAGGAGGCGATCACGCTGATGGCCGATCTCGACGCCGGCGCCACCGGCGCCATGACCGGCGGAGGCTTTCCCGACGGCATCCGCCAGATCATCGATCCCTATTTCGCCGGTGACCGTGAAGCGGCCGTCGCGGCCTATGCCCGCTGGCTGCCGCTGATCAATTACGAGAACCGCCAGACCAGTTTTGCCACGGCGAAGATCCTGATGAAGGAAGGCGGCATCATCGGCTCCGACGCCGTGCGCAAGCCGATCGCCCCGGCGCATCCGGATACGCGCGCCGGCCTCCTGGAGCTTGCCCGCACGCTCGACCCGCTGGTCCTGCGCTGGGGTCGCTAGGCGGGTAAGCCTCGCCGTCGGCTGACGCCTGACCCGCTCGACGGGGAGGGCGCTCACCCGATCATCGACGACACCACCGACGGCCCGGGTGCTCTCCAGCGCCCGGGCCGTTCGTCATTCGGGCACGGGAAATCGACCTGGGCGCCGGCAACCCCTGCTTGCCGCTGCCCGAAACTGGTTTGTGATAAAACTAGTTGCGGCGGGTCTTTCTCTCGCCTAGCCTCCGGGCATGGCCGCCCTTGCGGCGGCCTGGGCGGTTTCGCCCGGCGGCCTTGGGAGGGGAAGCATGTCAGCGACACGACGGTCCGCGGAGCCGGACAGTCCTTTGCGCGGCGACGATCCGGTCCGCCGTGGTGCGCTGGACGATTACATCGCCTTCCATCTCCAGCTCGCCCAGAACGCTTCGTTCAAATCCTTCAAGCGCCATGCGGCGCAGGCCGATCTGCGGCCCGGCCATTTCGCCGTGCTGTCGCTGATCAACGACAATCCGGGTGTCACGCCGCTGGCGCTGAGCCGCGCGGCCGGCCGCGACAAGTCCACCCTGACGCCGGTGCTGCGCGACCTCGACCGGGCGATGCTGATCCGGCGCTGTCCGAGCACCGCCGATCGCCGCAGCCACGGTCTGCACCTGACGGACAAGGGCAGCGAGAAGCTGGCGCATCTGGCCGAATGCGCCGCCCGTCACGACCGGGAGCTGGACGCCATCGTCGGGGCGGGCAAGCCCGCGCTTCTCGACATGCTGCGCCGCCTGATCGCTGCGCTGGATTGAGAGGGACGCCGCCGATGTACACCGCCAGCACCGCCTTTCTCGAAGCCCTGATGGAAGCGGGGGTCACCCATCTCTTCGTCAATTTCGGCAGCGACCATCCCGGCCTGATCGAGGCGATCGCCGAGGCGCGTGCCAAGGGCCGTCCGGTGCCCCGCGTCATCACCTGTCCGAACGAGATGGCCGGGATGAGCGCGGCGCAGGGATTCGCGCAGGTCTCCGGCCAGGCGCAGGCGGTCATCGTGCATGTGGAATGCGGCACCCAGGCGCTGGCCGGCGCGGTGCACAACGCCGCCAGGGGCCGCGTGCCCATGCTGATCTTCGCCGGCGCCTCGCCCTTCACCCAGGAAGGCGAGCTGCGTGGCAGCCGCAACGAGTTCATCCAGTGGATCCAGGACGTCCACGACCAGCGCGGCATCGTGCGCGGCTACATGAAATACGACAACGAGGTGCGCACCGGGCGCAACGTCAAGCAGCTCGTCCACCGGGCGATGCAGTTCGCCGGCTCCGAGCCCCGCGGCCCGGTCTATCTGATGGGCGCGCGCGAGGTGATGGAGGAGGAGCTCACCGAGCCGGTGACGATCGATCCCGGCCAGTGGGGCACGCTCGCCCCCGCCGCACTGCCCGAGGCGGCCGTCGAGACCATCCTCGACGCGGTGGCGAATGCGGAGCGACCGCTGGTGGTGACCTCCTATGTCGGGCGCAATCCTGAGGCGGTGCCCGAGCTCGTCCGGTTCTGCGAACGCCTCGGCATCGGCGTGCTGGAATCCGTGCCGAACGCCATGAACTTTCCGCACGATCATCCGCTGTATCGCGGCAACCAGTGGAACGAGCCGCGCCAGAACGCGGCGCTGGCCGAAGCCGACTGCGTCATCGTCATCGACAGCGACGTGCCGTGGATCCCGACCATCAGCAGGCCGGCTGCGGATGCGACGATCATCCATCTCGACGTCGATCCGCTGAAGGAGGCGATGCCGCTCTGGTATATCGGTGCGCGCCACGCCTTCCGCACCGATGCCGCGACGGCGCTCGCGCAGCTCAATGCCGAGCTCGGCGCGCGGCAGCCGGCGCCCGAGATCGTCGATCGGCGCAGCCGCCATCATGCTGCCGCCAGCGCCGCCCGGCGCGAGGGCCTGGTCGCGCTCGAAGCCGGCGCGCCGGACGCGATCACGCCGGAATTCGCCACGGCCTGCGTGCGCCGGCACATCGACGCCGACACCATCGTCCTCAATGAGGGCATCACCAATTACCCGGTGATCTTCAACCACATGCGGATGACCGCGCCGGGCTCGATCTTCACCTCCGGCGGCGGGTCGCTCGGCTGGAACGGCGGCGCGGCCATCGGCGCCAAGCTCGCGGAGCCGGAGAAGACCATCGTCGCGATGACCGGCGACGGGTCCTACATGTTCTCGGTGCCGTCCAGCGTGCACTGGATGGCCGCCAAATACGGCACCCCGTTCGTGCAGATCGTCTACAACAACCGGGGCTGGAAGGCGCCGCGCTTCTCGGCAATGGGCGTCCATCCCGACGGCTATGCCAGCCGGGCCGACGATCTCGACATCGGCTTCGACCCGCCGCCACGCTATGCCGACATCGCCGCAGCGGCCGGCGGCGCCCATGCGCGCCGGGTCGAGCGGCCGGACGAGATGGAGGCGGCGGTGGCCGAGGCGTTCGACATGGTGCGCAACCAGGGGCGCTCGGCGGTTCTCGACGTCTGGCTGGCATCGGCATGAGGTTCGTCGGGATCGCGATCGACCGGGCGCATGCGGGCCGGGATGGCCGGCACCGCTTGCCGTCCAGCGGTTCTCCGACGATGGTCGCATGGCGATGGGGAAGGGATGGCTAAGCCCCGCGCGGCGTGACAATCTAGTTGGAAGCAAAACGAGTTTGCCGGCACAGCCGGAGGTCGAACGAGGTGAGCGGGAGGCGGCGGGAGACGAACCGCACCCGGTACCGGAGCACCCGACGGTGTCGTCCGGAACAAGCGAAGAGGAGGACGCGATGTTGAGGATGAAGAGACGGCAGTTCCTGGCGGCGACGGCGGGCGTGCTTGCCGCCCCGGCGCTGATGCGCAAGAGCTGGGCGGCCGAGCCCGAAGTGACGCTGAAGCTGCATCACTTCCTCGGCCCCAAGGCGCCGGCGCACAGCCAGATGCTGGAGCCCTGGGCCCAGTCGATCGAGGCCGATTCCGGTGGCAGGGTGAAGATCGAGATCTACCCCTCGATGACCCTTGGTGGCGCGCCGCCGCAGCTCTTCCGGCAGGTCGCCGACGGTGTCGTCGACATCGTGTGGACGGTGAATGGCTATACGCCCGGCCTGTTCCCGCGCTCGGAAGTGTTCGAGCTGCCGACCATCTTCACCAACGACATCGCAGCTGCCAATCTGGCGATGCGCGAGATGTATGACGAATATCTGGCGCCCGAATACGAGCCGGTGCATCTCCTGTTCAATCACGTCCATGCCGGGCAGGCGATCCAGATGGCCAACAGCCCGGTACGCACGGTCGCCGATACCCAGGGCAAGAAGCTGCGCGTGCCGGGGCCGACCGGCAACGACGTCGTCACCGCGATGGGCGCGACCCCGGTTACCATGCCGGTGCCGGATCTGCCGCAGGCGCTGTCGACAAACGCCGTCGACGGGGCGCTGATCCCCTGGGAGATCATTCCGCCGCTGAAGTTGCAGGAGGTCACCCAGTACCAGATCGAGGGACCGGACAAGAACCGGTTCGGCACGACCACCTTCCAGGTCTCGATGAACAAGGGGCGCTGGGAAGCGCTGCCAGACGATCTGAAGGCGGTGTTCGACAAGAACTCCGACGAGGCCTTCCTGCGCAAGGTCGCCGAGATCTGGCGCGGCGCCGACGATCACGGCATCAAGGTCGCGGTCGACGCCGGCAACGAGCACATCCAGCTCACCGCCGAGGAGATGCAGACCTTCAACGACGCGCTCGGACCGGTCGTCGACAAATGGCAGGCCGACCATACCGACTTCGATTCCGCGGCCCTCGTGGCGGCGGCGCGGGCGGCCATGGACAAGCACAAGTCCTGATGGTCCGCGACCACACAGATGGCGACGGGGCAGTCATGCCCCGCCGCACGGGTCGGCTCGCCGCCGGCGTCCGGCTGGTCGCACGCCTCGTGCGCTACTGGGCGCTGGCTGGCGGCGTTCTTCTGACCGGGCTGGCCGTGATGACGGCGCTCAGCGCCGGCTCGAACATCGCCTTCTCGGTGCCGTTTCCGGCCGACCACGAACTGGTCAAGCATTTCGTCGCCATCGTCATCTTCATGTTCCTGCCCTACTGCCAGCTCGCCGGCGCCAACGTGACGGTGGACATCTTCACCGAGGGCATGAGCGCGGGCGCTAAGGCAGCGATGGCGCTGTTCTCGGCGATCTTCGCGGCAGCCTTCGCGCTGCTGCTTCTGCGCCAGATGTCCTACGGCTTCGGCAGCTACATCCAGTATCCCGAAGTCACGCCGGTGCTGAAGCTGCCGCTGTGGACCGCCTTTCCGCCCATCCTCCTGTCGCTCGCGTTGCTGTTCCTCGCGGCCGTGGTGACGATCCTCGACGGGGTCGCCGGCATGCGCGGCCAGCCGAAATGGACCGAGGACACTCCTGCGACAGCGAGCGAGTAGACCACGATGATCGACCCGTTCCTGCTCGGCATTCTCGGGCTTCTGCTGCTGCTGTTCCTGATCGCCGTGCGGGTGCCCATCGCCTACACGATGATCCTGGTGGGCATGGCCGGCACGGCGATCCAGTCGGGCTCGACGGTGCTCCTGTACCAGCTCAAGGACCTCGCCTACGCGCAGTTCTCCAACTACGATCTGTCGGTGCTGCCGATGTTCATCCTGATGGGTGGGCTGGCGTCGCGCTGCGGCCTGTCGCGCGATCTCTTCCGCGCCGCCAATGCCTGGCTCGGACGCTTCCACGGCGGCGTCGCCATGGCGGCGGTCGCAGCCTGTGCCGGCTTCGGCGCGCTGTCCGGCTCGTCCACGGCGACCGCCTCGACCATGGGGCAGGTCGCGCTGCCGGAACTGCGCCGCTACAAATTCTCGCCGTCGCTCGCCACCGGCACGATCGCCGCCGGCGGCACGCTCGGCATCCTGATCCCGCCCTCGGTCGTGCTCATCGTCTACGCCATCATCGTGGAGACCAACATCGTCACGATGTTCGCCGCCGCGCTGATCCCGGGCATCCTCGCGATGCTGATGTTCATGGCGACGATCGCTATTTATGTCCGCTTCGTCCCGGGCTCCGGCCCGGTGGGAGAGGCGGTGCCGCGCCAGGAACTGGTGGCAGCGAGCATCGCGGTGATCCCGGTCGCCATCATCTTCGGCGTGGTCATCGGCGGCATCTATGCGGGCATCTACAGCCCGACGGCGGCCGCCGCGATCGGCGTCTTCCTCGTCGGCATCTACGGCTTCGGGCTCGGACGGCTGAACTGGGGCAGCTTCGTCGAGGCGCTGCTGGAGACGGCGCGCACCAGCGGCATGATCTTCCTGATCCTGCTCGGTGCCGAGCTCCTGAAGATCTTCATGGCCCGGGCCGGCGTGCCGCAGGCCGCCGCCGGCTTCCTGCAGGAGAGCGGCCTTGCGCCGTTCCAGATCCTCGCCCTGATCATCGTGGCGTTCCTGATCTTCGGCTGCCTGATGGACAGCCTCTCCATGGTGATCCTGGCGATCCCGTTCTTCTGGCCGGTCGTCGCCGGGCTCGATTTCGGGCTCGGCCCCGAGGAGACCAAGATCTGGTTCGGCATCATCATCCTGGTCGTGGTGGAACTCGGATTGATCACCCCGCCGGTGGGGCTGAACGTCTTCATCATCAACTCGCTCGCCCCGGACGTGCCGATGCGCGAGACCTTCAAGGGCGTGATGCCGTTCTTCGGATCGGAGATCGTGCGGGTGCTGCTGCTGATCGCCTTCCCGGCGATCTCGCTGCTGCTGCCGCGCCTGCTGCAATAGGCAGAGCGGAGGTCCGCGCCGACGGGAAGGGGAGCGCGTTCCCGACCCGAGCCGGGAACGCGTGCCGTCAGTTGGTCAGGCGCTTTCGACGCTTTGCTCGATGGCGCCGAAGATCGAATGCCGGCGCTCGTCCAGCATCTCGATGCGCACCGTGTCGCCGAAGCCGAGGAACGGCGTGTCCGGATCGCCACCGCCGGCCGCCTCGGCGCGGCGAAGGCCGGCGAGGCTGGAATGGCCGGAGCCGCCCGCCTCGATCGAGGCGCCCTGACCGCCTTCCGGCTGGTCGGCGATCGCGCCCGAGCCGACGATCGTGCCGGCCGCCAGGCGGCGGGTCCGCGCTGCCCGGGCGACCAGCGCCGGGAGATCGAAGCGCGTGCCGATGCCCGCGTCGACCCGGCCCAGCGGCTTGCCGTTCAGGTCGACGCAGAGCGTGCCGCTGAGCCGGCCGCCGTCCCATGCGTCGCCGAGTTCGTCCGGCGTCACGGCGACGGGGGAGAAGGCCGGGCTTGCCGCGCCAGGACTGCCATCGGTCCCCGCAGGTGAATCGGGCGAGCCGCGCAGCGCGACGGCATTGACCAGCATGACCAGGCGGATCGCCTCGCGCGCTTCGGCGGGCCCCGCGCCCATCGGCACGTCACCGGTGATCACCGCGATGCCGCCGCCCAGATCGATGCCCCATGCCTCGTCGGCGGCGAGGATCGGCTCGCGCGGGCCGAGGATCGCATCCGACGCGCCCTGGCGGAGCTCCGGCCCGTCATCGGGCCCGGCGGCGTCCGTCGCGGCCTCGATCCATTGATAGGCGCGTGGCAGGGGGCTCGCCGCATCGTGCTCGTGGAAACGCTCGGCCGGCACCGCCCCGGTTTCGAGACTCTGGGCCAGCGTCGCCAGATGCGGCGCGACGCGCGCCCAGTCGTCGAGCGCCGCCTGCAGGGTCCGGGCGAGGAACGCGGCGTCGGTCATCTGCGTGAGATCGCGCGAGACGACGACGAGGCGGCCGTCGCGGCTGCCATCCTTGATGGTTGCAAGTTTCATGCGTCGGTGATCCTCCTCAAGAGGCTGCCGCAGCACCTGCTCCGGCAAGCCGGCCGGTTCCCGGACTCCACCTGCCGGGCCCCGGCGACGTCAAGCCTAGCACGCATGCGGGAATGTGGGGCGGGTTTCGCGCCGGCTCCCTACCGGCCTCAACCGGGCGCCGAGCCCGGCCGGCGGCGGGACGGCGGGGGGCGGCCGAACTCGACAGCGGACGGGGGATGCCATACGGATCGCCCATCGGCTTTGCGCCGCGAAACCCCGACGAGCCACGGATCCGCGTGCGTCCCTTCAGATGCCCGGGCCTTTCGAGAGACGAACATGCTGCATACGGTTTCCGCCTTCGACCGCATCGGCGAGGAGAACGCCTTCGCGGTGCTCGCACGTGCCACCGCCCTTGCCAATTCGGGCCGCGACATCATCAATCTGGGCATCGGCCAGCCGGATTTCCGCACGCCGGAGCATATCGTCGAGGCGGCCATCAAGGCGCTGCGCGACGGTCATCACGGCTACACGCCGGCCAATGGCCTGATCGCGACCCGCGAGGCCGTGGTGCGGCGGACGCTGGCGACGACCGGCATCGAGGTCTCGCCGGAATCGGTGATGATCCTGCCGGGCGGCAAGCCGACGATGTATGCGGCGATCCTGATGTTCGGCGAGCCCGGCGCCGAAATCCTCTATCCCGATCCGGGCTTTCCGATCTATCGCTCGATGATCGAGTTCACCGGCGCGACGCCGGTGCCGGTGCCGGTGCGCGAGGAGAACGGCTTCGCCTTCTCGGCCGAGGAGACGCTGTCGCTGATCACGCCGAAGACCCGGCTCCTGATCCTCAACTCGCCGGCCAACCCGACCGGCGGCGTGACCCCGCGCGCCGAGATCGAGAAGCTGGTGAAGGGCCTTGCCGACCATCCGGACGTGGCGATCATGTCGGACGAGATCTACGACGTGATGACCTATGACGGCGAGGCGCATTGCTCGCTCCTGACCTTCCCGGAAATCCGCGACCGGCTGATCGTCCTGAACGGCTGGTCGAAGACCTGGGCGATGACCGGATGGCGCATGGGCTGGTCGATCTGGCCCGATGTGCTGATGGACAAGATCCGCAAGCTGGCGGTCAATTGCTGGTCCTGCGTCAACGCCCCGAGCCAGTTCGCCGGCATTGCCGCGATCGAGGGGCCGCAGGACGACGTCGAGACGATGATGCGGGCCTTCGATCGCCGCCGCAAGGTGGTCGTGGAAGGGCTGAACGCCCTGCCGGGCGTTTCCTGCGCGACGCCGAAGGGCGCGTTCTACGCCTTCCCGAACATCTCGCAGACCGGCTGGAAGGCCAAGAAGCTGGCCTCGGCCCTTCTGGAGGAGGCCGGCGTCGCGCTGATCGGCGGGCCGGATTTCGGCATTCTCGGCGAGGGCTATGTGCGGCTGTCCTACGCCAATTCGGAGGAGAACATCTTGCGGGCCCTCGAGCGCGTCGATGGGTTCCTGCGCTCGCAGTCGGCGCCTGCCTGACAGCGGCGGACCATGGATATGCCGGGAAATCAGGGCGTGGTGGTTTAACTCTCGGGCCGACTGATTAGGTTGGAGAGCTTACCCCGAACACCAGGAGACGGCATGTCCGATCAGAACGACAACGAGAACGGCATCCAGGGTGTCATGGTGGAGAAGCTGGAGGGCGTTTCGCAGCTCCCCGACGGCAATGTCGCCCTGATCATCCGCAATGGCGACGCGCCCATTGGCCTCGTCTTCACGCCCCAGGACGCACAGGACGCGGCGAAGCTTCTGGCTTCGGTGCATCCAGAGGACGGCGCACCGAATGGCGACGCCGCCTGAGGCAGGCTCTATCGATGGCGGGTGGCGCGCAGCCATCCGCCATTTTTCGTTTTGCTTAGTTCGCCTGCCGTAACGACCGGCAACGCCGCGTCCGCGCCAACGCCCGCCCGGTGGCGGCCCGAGATCATTCGGTCGGAGGCAAGGTCTCGATCCAGGTAACGATCCGCGCGGCGAGGTCGTCCGTCGTCTGCGGCGAGACGATATCACCCGCCAGGACGTGGCTCGCCGGATCGCCGCTCTCCGGCACCTCCACCACTTCGCGCGGGCCCTGCCAGCGCGCCATGACCGCTTCCGTCGCGGCGGGATCGACGATCCGGTCGTTCGGCGAAAACAGCGTCAGGACCGGAAGCGCGATGCCGGAGATGTCGGCCCGCAGGGTTTCGCGCACCAGCGCCGCCATCGGGACCAGCGCGCCAATCGGATAGCGCGTCGTCCAGTTCTCCGCCTGCGGATCGTTCAGCGGATCGAAGCCGCGGGTCTCGCCGCCGACCAGCGGCAGGAGATCGCGCGCCCAGGGCAGGTCCAGCGCAAAGGCCCAGCGGTCGAGCAGGCCGAAATTCGGCGAGATCAGTACCAGCCCCGCCACATCCTGCATCAGGCCCGGCTGCGTCGCCCCGAAGGTCGCCAGCGTGCCGCCGGTCGAGGTGCCGATGACGATGACGCGGTTGCCGATCTCGCGGCCGATGGCGACCGCTTCGGCCAGATCGTTGAGCCAGGCGTTGACGTCGGCCTGTTCCATCGCGGCGCCGTCGCGGCCATGGCCGGTGAGGCGGGTGTAGAAGAGGTTCGCGCCCAAGGATGCCGCGACCTTGTCGGCAAGCGGCCGGGTCTCGCCCTTGGCGGCGGAGAAGCCGTGCACATAGACGATCGAGATCGGGGTGCGGGCGCGCGAGGCCGGATAGGCCCAGACGATCTCCTTCTGCGCGTTGTCGCGCAGATTGGGAATGTCCGCCTCGGTGCGCGCGAGATAGGCGTCGGCATCGGCGCCGATGGCGGCAGGATCGAAGCGGATCGTCGTTTCCACCGGTTCGCGCGGTCCGAACAGCCAGACGACCCCACCGGCCAGCAGCAGGACGACAACGAGAGCGATAAGCGTTTTCCAGAGCAAGGGCAGCGTCCGTTCGGCAATGGCAGGCGTGGCTTCGTCTATCGCGTCTGGTGCCGACGCGAAACCGTCGGGATCGTCGCTCCCGTGCCGGCGTTCAGCCGCGGCTGTCGCCGGCTTCGACCAGCCGCCGGATCAGCGCGCCGACCATCAGGTCGAGATGGGCACCACCGCCATTCTTGTAGGCGGTGATCGCGTCGGGCGAGGACCGGCCGGCGGTTCCGGCGCACAGATCATGCAGATCGCCCAGAACGTCGTCGGGCGTAATGGTGCCGGCGTCGAGCGGGATCTGGATCTCGCCGATATGGCCGAAGGTCGTGCGGCGGGAATCGACGAAGAGTTCGGCGCGCTGGAGCAGCGTGTCGTCGGCCTCGCGCATGTCGGGCCGGAAGGCGCCGATCAGATCGACATGGGTGCCGGGGCTCAGCCACTCGCCCTTCAGGAACGGCTCTTTCGACAGGGTGGCCGTGGAGACGATGTCGGCGGCAGCAACCGCCTCGGCCAGCTCGGTCGCGACCGTCACCGGAATGGCGTTATCGGCGTATTCCGCCGCAAGCGCCTCGGCCTTGTCGGTGCTGCGGTTCCACAGGATGATCTGCTCGAGGTCGGGGAAGAGCTCGCCATAGGCGGGGATGAGCGTGCGGGCGACGGTGCCGGCGCCGCAGATCAGCAGGCGCCGCGAATCGGGGCGGGCCAGCAGCCTGGCGCCGAGGACGGAATCGCCGGCGGTCTTCCATTTGGTGACGAGGATGCCGTCGACGAGGGCCGTGGGCGCGCCGCTGTCCTCGTCGAAGAGCAGCATGCCGCCCTGCACGGACGGCAGCGGCGGGTCACGGCGCGGATTGTCCGGATAGACGGTCACCGATTTCAGCGCGATGCCGAGGCCTTCGATCCAGGCGCCGCGATTGAGCAGGCTGCGGCCATCGCGCGACAGCAGCATGTCGCCGATTTCGGCCTGCGGCAGGCGATGCGCCTCGCGGATCGCCTCGGTCACAGCCGTCCAGGTCAGGAGATGATCCGCCTCTGCGCTGCCGATGATCCTCATCGCGGCGCGTCCCCGGCGACCATGCTGGTGGGGGCCGGTGTGTGGTGCTCCCTTGCCAGCGCCTCGACCGATTCGATCGCCGGCGTCTGGACCATCCGCGTCGCATAGGGCGTAAAGCCGTGCTTGCGGTACAGCGGCAGGGCGGCGGGATGGTCGAGCGTGTTGGTCTCGATGGTCAGGCGCTCGGCGCCTTCCGAAAAGCCGGTGACGATCGCCTTCGACACCAGATGATCGGCAAGGCCTCGACCGCGAAAGGCCGGCATGATGCCGAGATGGACGATGCGGGCCGATTTCAGCGACCGGCGCATTTCCAGTTCGAACCAGCCGGCGACGATGTCGTCGGCCAGGAGCACGAAGATGCGGGTCGCCTCGTCGTGGATTTCCCGGTCGAGCCGGTCGTCCGGCAGGATCCGCGAGGTCCAGTGATGCGGGTCGCCGACGCTGCGATAGAGCGTGCGATACGCATCGAGCGCGATGTCGCGGATTTCGCGAAAGCTCAGCTCCGCTTCGGAAGCCGGCGGCGAGGCCACCCGCTCGGGCGGCTGACGGAGTTCCAGGCTGGTGACCGTGGTCGTCAACAGGCGCATGGGGATCACGGTCCGGTCACGACCGGTGTGTCGGTCGCGCCGCCCCATTCCGTCCAGGAGCCGTCATAGAGCCGGTGCTGCCGGCTGCCGAGGGTTTCCAGCGCCAGGTTGAGCACGGCGGCGGTGACGCCCGAGCCGCAGCTCGTCACCACCGGAGCATCGGGATCGATGCCCGCCGCGGCAAAGGCGGCGCGCAGATCCTCGGGCGATTTCAGCCGGCCGTTCTCGGCAAGCTGCAGGAAGGGCAGGTTGCGGGCACCGGGCATGTGGCCGGCGCGAACGCCCGGGCGTGGCTCGGCGGCGTCGCCGGCAAAGCGGTCGGCCGGGCGCGCATCCACCACCTGCAGCGCGCCATCGTCGACGACCTGGCGCATCTCGTCGAGCGTCGCGACGGCATCGGCGTCGAAGCTGGCCTCGAAGGTGACGGGCTCGGGCGAGACCTTGCCGGTTTCAACCGGATGATTGCCGGCCTGCCAGGCGGGGAAGCCGCCATCCAGAATGCGCACGTCCTTCGCGCCATAGGTCCGGAACATCCACCAGACGCGCGGCGCGGAAAACAGGCCCATCCCGTCATAGACGACGATGGTGTCGGTCTCGCGGATGCCGAGCCTGCCGACGGCGGCGCCGAAATCGGCGGCCCCGGGCAAGGTGTGCGGCAGCGACGAGGCCGGATCGACGATCGCGTCCTGATCGAAGAACACCGCGCCGGGGATATGGGCCGTCTCGAATTCGGGTTCGGCCAGACGTTTCTGCGCCGGCAGATACCAGGAGGCGTCGACGACCGAGAGGCCCGGCTTGCCGACATGGCCGGCGAGTTCGTCGGGAGAGATCAGGAAGGGGTTCTGGCTCATGCGCCGCCTCGATCATGCACTGGTGCCACGGAGCGCCGCGACCAACGGATGGCGCAGTAGATCGCACCCGTTCCCGTCGCGGCAAGGGCAGTTACGGGTTTCAGGCGGGCAGGGAACCGAAGCGGATGCGGAAGCGCCGGTTGACCTTGCCCTTCTTCTCGATCTTGCCGATGTGGATCTCGCCGACTTCGCCGGTTTCCAGGACGTGGGTGCCGCCGCAGGGCTGGGTATCCACAGACCCTTCGTCGCCGACGCAGACCAGGCGGATGCGCCCGGTGCCGCGAGGCGGCTTGACGTTGGCCGATTTCACCAGCCCCGGATTGGCGTCGAGTTCGGCATCGCTGATCCAGCGGGTAAAGACCGGATGGTTGGCCTCCACCAGTTCCATCAGGCCGGCGGTGACCTCGGCCTTGTCCGGCGCGCCTTCGGGAATGTCGAAGTCGACCCGGCTCTCGTCTTCGCCGACCGCCGCGCCGGTGATCGGAAACGGACAGGCGACCGTCAGGAGATGGCAGGCCGTGTGCATGCGCATCAGCTTGTAGCGGCGCTTCCAGTCGACATGCAGCACCAGGGTCTCGCCGGGCTGCGGCAGGGCGGCCTCGTCCTCGACCAGCATCAGGATGGTGGACTTGTCGGCGGCGTAGACCGTGTCGACGATCTTCACCTGGCTGCCGTCGGCCGTTTCGACGAAACCGGTATCGCCCGGCTGGCCGCCGCCGGCCGCGAAGAAATTGGTGCGCGCGAAGACGAGGCCGGAGCGCCCGTCGGAGGTGGTCTCGACGCGCAGCAGTTCGGCTTCCATCGTCGATAGATAGGAATCGTCCTGATAGACGCGCTCGGTTCCGGCCTCGGACATGGTCAGTCCACCGGCTCGAAGGGCACGTCGAATTGCGGCGTGCGCTCGATCCACTCGGGGACCGGCAGACCCTTGTCGCGCAGGAAGGCCGGGTTGAACATCTTCGACTGGTAGCGATTGCCGTAGTCGCACAGGATGGTCACGATGGTGTGGCCGGGGCCCATCTCCTTCGCCATGCGGATGGCACCGGCGATGTTGATGCCCGACGAGCCGCCAAGGCAGAGCCCTTCCTCGGTGATCAGGTCGAAGACGATGCGCAGGGCCTCGTCATCGGGGATCTGGTAGGCGAAATCCGGCTCGAAGCCTTCGAGATTGGCGGTGATGCGGCCCTGGCCGATGCCCTCGGTGATGGACGAGCCTTCCGACTTGAACTCGCCGGTCGTGTAGTAGCTGTAGAGCGCGGCGCCCATCGGATCGGCGATGCCGAACTTGATCTGCCCGGAGCGGCGCTTCAGGCCCATGGCGGTGCCGGCGAGGGTGCCGCCGGTGCCGACGGCGCAGATGAAGCCGTCGATCTCGCCGCCGGTGCCGTGCCAGATTTCCTCGGCGGTGGTGACCACATGGCCGTCGCGATTGGCGAGATTGTCGAACTGGTTTGCCCAGATCGCGCCCTGCGGATGGGTCCTGGCGAGCTGTTCGGCGAGGCGGCCGGAGACCTTCACGTAATTGTTCGGGTTCTTGTAGGGGACCGCCGGCACTTCGATGAGCTCGGCGCCCATCAGGCGCAGCGCGTCCTTCTTTTCCTCGCTCTGGGTCTCCGGGATGACGATCACGGTGCGATAGCCGAGGGCGTCGGCGACCAGCGACAGGCCGATGCCGGTATTGCCGGCGGTGCCTTCGACGATGATGCCGCCAGGCTCCAGGAGACCCTTCTCCTCGGCGTCGCGGATGATGAACAGCCCGGCGCGGTCCTTGACCGACTGGCCGGGGTTCAGGAATTCGGCCTTGCCGTAGATCTCGCAGCCCGTCGCTTCCGATGCCTTGTGCAGTCGGATGAGCGGCGTGTTGCCGATGGCGTCGAGGACGGAATTGTATCGGGACATCTGGGACCTGATTGGCGGGATGCGGAATGCTGCCGCGAAACTATGACCGGCGGGTGGGGGTGGCAAGGCAATGATTGCCGTGACGGGAAACTTGTCTGCCGCCAAACACCGGGAATCGCCCAGCCGCCAGCGACGCGGTGAGCGAATCCGCGACGGCAGCAACGGCGGCGTCCGGTCGGCTCAGCCCTTCACTTCACCATAGGCATCGAGCGCCCGCTTGCGGGCCTCGCCATGATCGACGATCGGCTTGGGATAGGTCTTGCCCAGTTCGACGCCGGCCTTCTTGAGGGTCTCTGCGTCGGCTTCCCAGGGCGCATGCAGGGCCTTGTCCGGCAGATCGGCGAGTTCGGGCACGAAGCGGCTAATATAGTCGCCGTCACCATCGAAGCGCTGGCTCTGGGTGACGGGATTGAAGACACGGAAATAGGGCTGGGCGTCGGCGCCGCTGCCGCCGATCCACTGCCACTGGGCCGTGTTGGAGGCGATGTCGCCATCGACCAGCGTGTCCCAGAACCAGCGCTCGCCCTCGCGCCAGTCGATCAGCAGATCCTTGGTGAGGAAGGAGCCGACGATCATCCGCACGCGGTTGTGCATCCAGCCGCATTCCCAGAGCTGACGCATGCCGGCATCGACGATGGGGTAGCCGGTGAGGCCCTTCTGCCAGGCCCGCAGCTCGGTCTCGGCGCTGCGCCAGGGGAAGGCGTCGAAACGGTCATTGTAGTTCTGCGTTGCGAGCGGCCCGAAATTGTGGAGCAGGTGATAATTGAAGTCGCGCCAGACAAGCTCCTTCTTGAAGGTCTTCAGCGCGTCGCCCGGGATGGTCGTGCGCCGGTTCGCATAGGCTTCCGCCGTGTGCCAGAGGCGGTAGGGCGAGATTTCGCCCCAGCGCAGATGCGGCGACATGCGCGAGGTGGCGTCGTCCCCCGGACGGTCCCGCCCGTTAGGATAATCGTCCAGCCATTCGTCGCAGAATTCCTCAAAGCGCTCATGCGCGGCGGCTTCGCCGACCTCCCAGAACGCGGCGATGCCGCCGGACCAGTCAGGGCGCGTCGGTAGCAGGCCCCAGTCCTCCAGCCTGTCCGAGCGGGGCTGATCGTCGAGCGCTGCGAGCTTGTCCGGCGGGTCGATCGGATCGCGGGGTTCGCGCTCGGCGAGGTTCTTCCAGAACGGCGTATAGACCTTGTACCAGCCGCCGGTCTTGGTGCGCACCTTGTCGGGGTCGTGCAGGATGTTGGCGGTGAAGCGCTGCACCTCGACATCGCCGCCCAGCGCCGCCTCGACCGCGTCGTCGACGGCGCGCGAGGCCTGGTCGTAGCGCCGGTTCATCAGGAGCGTCGTGGCGCCAGTCGATTCGACGATGTCGACGACATGCTCGCGCGCCTTGCCGCGGCGCAGGATCAGCGGCGCCCCCTTGTCGGCGAGATCCTTGCCGAAGCGCTCCAGCGAATGATGCAGCCACCATTTGTGCGCCCCGCCGAGGGTCCGCACGCCGTCGCTCTCCTCGTCGAGAACCACCAGCGGCACGACCGGACGTCCGCTGTCGGCGGCTTCGGCGAGGGCCGGGTTGTCGTCCAGCCTGAGATCGTCCCGAAGCCAGACGATGATCGGTTCGCTCTGTGATGTCTGCGTCATGAATGCTGCCTACGCTTGTCCCGACGTGATCCGGCCGGCCCGGTATGGGCACCATGTGTCGCGAAAGCGCGGGGCGGCGAGGGCGGTGCGACCAAACGGGCCGAATCGCGGCAGCGCGTGTTGCGTCCGGCAGAGGGGAAGCAGGGCGCTGAAACGAAGAAAGCCGCCGGTCGCGAGACCGACGGCTTTCAAGAAACTGGCTCCCCGAGCAGGGCTCGAACCTGCGACAATTCGATTAACAGTCGAACGCTCTACCAACTGAGCTATCGTGGAATGACGCGTCCAACGCGTTGGCGTGCCTATAGCAAAGCGATTGCGCATTTGCCAACCCGTCCGGGCAAAAAAACGCATCGCAGCATGGCGGAAAAACCGACAGGGCGGCAAAGGCTTGTGCGGACGGGGCGCCGCGCCCATTTCGCAGCGCAGGTGACGGGCCACAAGGAATGCCGCAGGTCATGGACGAACAGCAGGATGCGCCCGATGCCGGCGGCCACGACGAACCGTCGGTCCGCAAGGCGCACCGTATTGCGGTGATGGGGCGCGACATGCCGCTGCCCGCCTCGCGCGGCCTGCGGATCGCCACGGGTGCCGCGCTGGTCCTGGGCGGCACTGTCGGCTTCCTGCCGGTCGTCGGCTTCTGGATGATTCCCCTCGGCCTTCTGGTGCTGTCGGTCGATCTCGGCCCGGTGCGGCGGTGGCGCCGCCGCACGGCGGTGCGCTGGGGCCGCTGGCGCGCAACCCGCCGCAACTGAGCGCTCGGCCTATTGGCCCGTCTGCCCGTCAGCGCAGCCGCGTCGGCCGCCACACAACGATATTCGGGCGGCGGTCCCGATCGAGCTCCCTGGCCTCGACCTCGCAGTCGCGTTCGCGGCATTCGCGGCAGCGGAACGCCAGCTTCTCCAGCGGGCCGGCCGGATCGGCGGCCATGGCCAGGTCCACCGCCAGGAACGAGGCGGCGTGGCCGCATTTGCGGCATGTGGCGGTGACCAGCATGCCGCGTCGTGCGGCTTCGCCGAGGGTCCCCGATCGTGGTCTGCTGGTATCGCTCATGCCCGCTAGATGGAACGAAGCATGAACATCGTCAACGGAAAAAAGGGCGCTGCCGCAAGTCCGGCAGCGCCCTGCGGGCGACGGGAGCTGGGAGGACGCTCCGGCGCCGATTAGAGGCCGTTGGCGACCGGCTGATAGGCCAGCGGCGTGACGGTCGTGCGGGTGGCGGGCGCGAATCGCGCCGCATCACGGGCGGTCTGCGGCGCGGCCCGGCGTTCGGTGCGGGTCACGCGGCGAGCGTCGCTGCGAACCGCATCGCTGCGGTCGGCAGCGGCGCGCTGGCCGGACTGGAACTCGCCGTAGAAATGGCCGTAGCCGACGTCGCCGGTGGAGGCGAGCTGGGCCGAGGCCGGAGCGGCGAAGGCGAGGGATGCCGCGAGGCCTGCGGCGAGGAGCGGAAGCGTCTTCATGGCAATGGTCCCTTGGTTTGCGGGCTCCGGCGGACTGCAATTTGCAGTGTCGGAACCCGCTAATGATGCGATGCATCAGACCTATTGTTGGAACGCTCCCGGTGGTAGATGGCGGAATTGCAACTCGTCGTCCTACTGGTGGAACGCATGCCCAATCTCGATGACCTCTTCTATTTCGAGGCCGTGGTGCGCCATGGCGGCTTTGCCGCGGCGGGCCGGGCACTGGGTATTCCGAAGTCTAAGCTGAGCCGCCGCGTCGCCGCTCTGGAGCAGCGGCTCGATGTTCAGCTTCTGGAGCGCTCGGCCCGTCGGCTGTCGCTGACGGCGGTCGGCGACGTGTTCTACGGCCATTGCCGTGCAGCGCTCGCCGAAGCCGAGGCGGCCGAGGAGGCGGCGCAGACCCTGACCGCCGAACCGCGCGGGCTGGTCCGGCTCGGCTGCCCGCCGGGCTTTGGAGAACATGCGTTGGCCGGCGTGCTGCCAGCGTTCTTCGCGGCCTATCCCAAGGTGCGGCTGCAATTGCTGGTGTCGCTGGAGACCATCGATCTCATTGCCGAGCGGGTCGACGTGGTGATCCGTGCCAATCTCGCCTTCGAGGAGAACTCCGATCTGGTGGCGCGCAAGCTGGGACCGATCGGCATCGTCCTGGTGGCGAGCCCGGCCTTCCTGGCGGCGCATCCACCCATCGCGCGGCCGGAGGATCTGGCCGGCCTGCCGACGATCGCCCATCAGAAGACGCAGGACCAGAGCATCTGGGAGCTCTATGACGGCGCCGACCGCCCGGTGCGGATCCGCCACGAACCCCGGCTGCTGGTCAACGACTTCGCCGTCTCCCGCGAGGCCGCCATTGAAGCGCTGGGCGTCGCGATGCTGCCCCAGGCAGTCTGTTACGACGCGCTCGCCTCAGGCGCGCTGGTCCGGGTGCTGCCGGATTATCATGCCGGCGAGAGCATGGTGCATCTCCTGTTCACGTCGCGGCGCGGCATGCTGCCGGCCGTGCGGCTGCTGGTGGATCACCTGATCGACACGCTGCCGGAGGTGATGCGGCGCAAACGCGCGGCCGTATACGAATCGCAAACCGTCGCCTGATCGCCAAGTCGCTCATCTGGAACCGAATTCCGCTTCGACCCCTTTCGCTTTCCAACAAACGAATGAGAGGCGGATACAATGTTCAAGCAGCTTGCGGCAGCCCCGATCCTGGCAGCAGCGCTCTTCGCGGCGCCGGCCAGCGCCCAGTCGACCTCCGGCGATTCCCTGTCGCAGGGGATGATCGAGATGGCGTCGCTGTCGGTCGAGCCGCGCGAGAGCCGCAGCATCAAGAGCGCGTCCAACGGCGTGCCGATCCCGACGCCGCGGCCGGAAACCATCCGCAACATCGCGCCGCAGGAGCCCGTCGAGCGCACCGCCGAAGGCTATCGCCTGATCGGCCCGCGCTTCTTCCCGGCCCAGTAAGCCGCATACGCCATTAGGCGGCGGCTGCCTCGCCGGTCGTTGAACTGTCTTGAATGCAATGTAGGGGAAAAGCTGGAGGCCTCGGAGGGAATCGAACCCCCGTGCAAGGATTTGCAGTCCTCTGCGTAACCACTCCGCCACGAGGCCTCACCGGCGCTGTACCTACTGATTTGATTGGGCTCTCGCAAGCCCCTCCGATCCGATCTGCGAACATCGTCATGCCGGCACGCCGGCAGCCCCGGTTTTCCGTCACGCCGCAACGCCGAACGGTGCGTTGCGGCGATCTTCGCCTTGCCTCGCTTCTAGGGCGCGACTAAGGAAACGACAGAGAACAAGGCGAAACGGCGACGAGAGATCGGAATGTCGACCATGGACTTTGATGCCGCCCGTACGCGGATGGTGGACAACCAGATTCGCACCACCGACGTGACCCGCCACGAGATCCTGCGGGCCTTCCTCGAGGTGCCGCGCGAAGAGTTCGTGCCGGCCGCGCGCAAGCCGCTGGCCTATATCGACGAGGACGTGCCGCTCGGCAACGGCCGCTTCATCATGGAAGCCTCCCCCTTCGCCAAGCTGATCCAGCTGGCCGCGATCCGTCCCGACGACGTCGTTCTCGATGTGGGCTGCGGCACCGGCTATTCGTCGGCGGTGCTGTCGCATCTGGCCGGCTCGGTGGTTTCGCTGGAGCAGGATCCGGAGCTGGCGGAAGCGGCGACCGAGAACCTCGCCCGGCTCGACTATGTCACCTGCGCCGTCGTCGAAGGGCCGCTGAACGAAGGCTATCCGTCGGAAGCGCCGTTCGACGTCATTTTCGTGCAAGGTTCTGTCGACATTCTGCCTGAAACCCTGCTCGAACAGCTTCGGGATGGTGGCCGTCTGGTCGTCGTCGAGGGGCAGGGCAATGCGGCGGAAGCCAAGCTCTACTTCAAGGACGACAACGGTGTCGTCGGCAGCCGGTTCGGATTCAACTGCAGCATCCGGCCGCTGCCGGGCTTTCAGAGGAAGGCCGAGTTCGCCTTCTGAGCGATCAGCATCGTTGCAGATTTGCCGATTCGCGAAACAAATGCCGGGCAGGGGGCCGCGTCGCTTGATCGATCGGCCGTGCGCCTGATTAGTATGCCCCAAACCTCAAATGGCATTCCCGGGTCTGACGTTTCCGGGAGACGTCGGGGCGGGGGCGGTGACCGTTACCTAAGTGGGCCGCGTCATGGAGTATGAACATTGATCGGCAAGACTGTGATTGCCGCGCTTCTGGCCGCGGGCACGCTGTTGTCCTCTCCCAGTGGGGCGCTGGCGGAAACGCTCACCGGGGCGCTCGCAAAGGCCTACAAGTTCAATCAGGATCTCAATGCCGCCCGCGCCCAGCTCCGCGCGACTGACGAGAACGTGCCGCAGGCCCGCTCGGCGCTCAGGCCTTTCATCAGCGGCGTCGGTTCGGCGAATGCCAGCCGCAGCCGCACGACCCGTGGCGACGACCTGCCGCGGATTCGCGACCGGACCGACTCGATCGGTTTCGGCGTGCAGCTGAACCAGACGATCTTCGACGGCTTCCAGACCCAGAACAACGTCGCCGCGGCGCAGGCCCAGATCCGGGCGGCGCGCGGCAATCTGTCGAACACCGAGCAGAACGTCCTGTTCGATGCCGCCAGCGCCTACATGAATGTCCTGCGCGACCGGCGCATCGCCGCGCTGCGCCGCGAAAATCTCGGCTTCCTCGAAGAGCAGGTGCGGGCCGCCGGCGCACGGTTCGAAGTTGGCGAAGGCACGCGGACCGACGTCGCCCAGGCCGAATCGCAGCAAGCGCTCGCAACGGCGCTTCTGAACAGCGCGCTGGCGCAGGTGGCGTCCAGCGAGGCGACCTATTTCGACATCATTGGCGATTCGCCCGATAATCTGGTTGCCGGCACGCTGCCGTCCGGCGTGCTGCCGCGCTCGGTCGACGAGGCCTTCCGCATTTCACAGGCGGAGCATCCGGCGATCCAGGCGACGCTGGCAGCGGTCGACGCGGCGGCCTTCCAGGTGAAGTCGGCGGAAGGGGCGTTCCTGCCCGAGCTCAGCCTGACCGGCCGTGTCGATGACACCTACGCGCTCAACGAGCGCGACCCGTCCAGCCTGCCCGGCGTTCGCGTGAACACCCAGAACGAGGTCTCCGCCTCGGTCGGGGCCCAGCTGACGATCCCGATCTATCAGGGCGGTCGCGCCAGTTCCGTCGTGCGGCAGGCCAAGGAAGTCCTCGGTCAGCGGCGCATCGAGGTCGATGGCGCCCGCGACCAGGTGCGGGCCGCTGTGGCGACGGCATGGGCGCAGCTGCAGGCGGCGCGGGCCAACATCACCGGCTACCGGGCCCAGGTCGACGCGGCGCGGCTGGCCCTCAACGGCGTCATCGAAGAGCGCAATGTCGGCCAGCGCACCACGCTGGACGTCTTGAACTCCCAGGCCGACGTGATCTCGGCGCAGATCCTGCTGGCCGGTTCGACCCGCGACGAGGTCGTCGCCGGCTATGCCGTTCTGTCGGCCATCGGCCGCCTGTCCGCCGAGCGTCTCAACCTCGTGGCGAGCGTCTATCGACCGACCGAGCATTACGAGGCGGTCGAGGACAAGTGGTTCGGCCTGCGCACCCCCGACGGCCGCTGAGCCTTGATCGGGCGAGCCGGACCCCGCGAAGCGAGTCCGGCCGGCAACAGCACGCTGCAAGAAGCTGGTGATAGAGATGCTGAAGGGCCTTGCGGGATTCCCGTCGAGGCCCTTTGCGCTTAGGCTTCACGCATGATTCGAGCGATAGGGTCTGCGCCTGTCGCCCAATTTTGCGGGAGCTCGTCATGAGCAATGCTCTACCGGCACGGGAACCGTCCATGGACGAGATCCTGGCCTCGATCCGGCGTATCATCGAAAGCGGCGAGGAGAAGTCTCCCTCGCGCCGGGCTGCGGCCAAGCCGGCCGTCTCGGCCGAGCGCGATGAACCTCAGGCTGCCGAGCCGGCAACGCGCGCGCAGCAGGGCACGAGGCCGGCGCTGACCGAGCCGCGCCTTGACAGGCAGGCGCCGGTTCAGGCCGAGCGCGACGAGGTCTCCGGATTTGACGGGCTCGGACGCCCTGCCAACGATACGGTACGTCAGGCCCCCCGGCCCAAGCTCGGGATCGTACCGCCCGTGGCGCCGGTCGCGGCCGATGAGGATTCAGAGGACGACGCCGCGATGTCGTCCGGCCCGGGCCTGTCGCTGGATATGGTCGAGGACGAGGTCGAAACGGCCGTCCGGCAGGCAGTTGCGGCCCATGACGGACGTCTGAGCAATGCGGCGGATGCGACCGACGCGGACATCTTGGAAGACGTGACGGCGCTGTCGTCGGCACGGCTGCAGGCTGCCTCGCTCGCCGCGGCGTCCGAGCGCCGGACGGACGCGGCGCGCGATTCCGTCGCCGATGTCTCGGCCATGGCTGCCACTGACGACGAAGACGAAGTGCCTGCTGAAGCGCGGCTGGAGCCGGCGGAGGCGATGGCCTCCGCGCAGGCCGCGCCGATGCCGACCGGGTCTACGTCCGACGCCGATGTTTCGGCCGACGCCGACGAGCCGGCCGATTATCTCGGCGAGTTCGACGAGGACGAGTTCGCCAGCGAGCTTCTCGACCGGGCCGGCCTGTTCGAGGCGGGCCGGGCCGACGCCGACGTGGCAACCGATTCCGTCGCCAGCAACGCCGCTGAGGACGAGGACGATGACGCGGCGGCTCCCACCATGACCGCGCGCCCGTCGCCGCAGGCGTACGAGCCGGCTGAGGTCGAGGCCCAGGCCGCGGAAGCCGTCGATGCGCCGGCGGCGCCGTCCGCACCGGTGGCAGCGACGACCGCCGCCGACATCCACGCCCTTGTCTCGCATGAGGCCGGCGAACGCATCGCCGGGTCGTTCGACGATCTCGCCCGCGTCATCCGCGACGAGCAGATGCGCACCATGGACGAGACCGTCCGCCAGATGCTGCGGCCGATGCTGCAGGAATGGCTCGACGACAACCTGCCGCGCCTCGTCGAGCGGCTGGTTCGCGAGGAGATCGAGCGCGTCGCCCGCGGCGGTCGCCGCTGACGAACCCGGCCTGCGGCGTGCAGATCGCATCGCGGGCCGACACGGCTCTTCGTTGACAGTGTCGAAAGCAAGGCTGTAACCGGTTCTGGAACATCACCGCCCCGGGGAATCCGGCTGGCGCGCGCACCGGACAAGCCATGATCGAAAAGACCTATGACGCCGCGGCGATCGAGCCGCGTATTGCCGAGCGTTGGGAAGAGGCAGAGGCCTTCCGCGCCGGAGCCGGCGCCGCCGAGGACGCCGAAGCCTTCTCGATCGTCATTCCGCCCCCCAATGTCACCGGCTCGCTCCACATGGGGCACGCGCTGAACGACACGCTGCAGGACGTGCTGGTGCGCTTCGAGCGCATGCGCGGCAAGAAGGTGCTGTGGCAGCCCGGCCTCGATCACGCCGGCATCGCCACTCAGATGGTCGTCGAGCGGCAGCTGGCCGAGCGCAAGGAGCCGGGCCGGCGCGACATGGGCCGCGACGCCTTCATCGAGCGGGTCTGGCAGTGGAAGGGCGAATCGGGCGGGGCGATCCTCGGGCAGCTGCGCCGTCTCGGCGCGTCCTGCGACTGGTCGCGCGAGCGCTTCACCATGGACGAGGGCCTGTCGAAGGCCGTGCTGCACGTCTTCGTCGAGCTCTATCGCAAGGGCCTGATCTACAAGGACAAGCGTCTCGTCAACTGGGACCCGAAGCTGCTGACGGCGATTTCGGACCTGGAGGTCGAGCAGAAGGAGGTGAAGGGCCACCTCTGGCATTTCCGCTATCCGCTGGCCGATGGCGTGACCTACGAGCATCCCTACAATCTCGATACCGAGGGCAACCGCACCGCGTGGAAGCCGTCGGATGGCGAGCCCGCCGGCTACGAGACCCGCGACCATCTGGTCGTCGCGACGACCCGGCCCGAGACCATGCTGGGCGACAGCGGCGTGGCGGTCAGCCCCGAGGATCCGCGTTACCGCGACCTCGTCGGCAAGTCCGTCATCCTGCCGCTGGTTGGCCGCCGGATTCCGATCGTCGCCGACGAATATCCCGATCCCGAGGCCGGCACCGGCGCGGTGAAGATGACGCCGGCGCACGACTTCAACGATTTCGAGGTCGGCAAGCGCCACGATCTCAAGCAGATCAACATCCTGACGGTCGCCGCGAAGATCACGCTGGCCGAGAACGAGGCCTTCCTCGACGGTCTGGAGGAGACCGCCGAACTCGAGCGCACCATTGCGGCGCTCGACGGCGAGGACCGCTTTGCCGCGCGCGAGGCCATCGTCGCGATGATGGAGGAGGGCGGTCTCCTCGCCGCCGTCGAGGACCATCCGCACACGGTGCCGCATGGCGACCGCGGCGGCGTGCCGATCGAGCCGTTCCTCACCGACCAGTGGTATGTCGACGCCAAGACGCTGGCCGAGCCGGCCATCGCCTCGGTGCGCGAGGGCCGCACCAAGTTCGTGCCGAAGAACTGGGAAAAGACCTATTTCGACTGGATGGAGAACATTCAGCCCTGGTGCATCTCGCGCCAGCTCTGGTGGGGCCACCAGATCCCGGCCTGGTACGGGCCGGACGGTGAGATCTTCGTCGCCAAGACCGAGGAAGAGGCCGTCGCCGCGGCGCTGTCGCATTATGTCACCAACGGCACGATCGACGACGAGGAAGCCCGCGCCATGGCCGCCGATCCGGCGCGCCGCGACGGCTTCCTGCATCGCGACGAGGACGTTCTCGACACCTGGTTCTCGTCGGCCCTCTGGCCGTTCTCGACGCTCGGCTGGCCGGACCAGACGCCGGAGCTGGCGACCTATTATCCGACCAGCGTCCTCGTCACCGGCTTCGACATCATCTTCTTCTGGGTCGCCCGGATGATGATGATGGGCCTCGAATTCATGGACGAGGAGCCATTCCACACGGTCTATGTCCACGCTCTGGTGCGCGACAAGACCGGCGCCAAGATGTCGAAGTCGAAGGGCAATGTGGTCGATCCGCTCGATCTCATCGACGAGTTCGGCGCCGATGCCCTGCGCTTCACCCTGGCGATCATGGCGGCGCAGGGCCGCGACGTGAAGCTCGATCCGCAGCGCATCGCCGGCTATCGCAATTTCGGCACCAAGCTGTGGAACGCGACCCGCTTCGCCGAGATGAACGGCGCCGTCCATGGCGGCACTCTCGATCCGTCGCAGCTCTCGCTGCCGCTGAACCGCTGGGTCGTGACCGAACTCGGCCGCACCATCGCCGAGACCGAGACCGCCATCGCGGCCTACCGCTTCAACGAGGCGGCGGCGACGCTCTACCGCTTCGTCTGGAACCTGTTCTGCGACTGGTATGTCGAGCTGGCCAAGCCGGCCTTGATGGGCAGCGACGAGGCCGCGGCCAACGAGGTGCGGCACGTCATGGGGTCGGTCCTCGACCGGATCTACGCGCTGCTGCATCCGTTCATGCCGTTCATCACCGAGGAGCTGTGGCAGGTGACCGCCGCCGGCGAACGCGCCTCGCTGCTGTGCCATGCGGCCTGGCCGGTGCTCGACTTCGCCGACCGCGACGCCGCCGACGACATCAACTGGCTGATCGAGGTGGTATCGGAGATCCGCTCGGTGCGGTCCGAGATGAACGTGCCGGCGGCGACCGAGGCCGATCTCGTGGCGGTGGCGCCTGATGCGGCGACCGCGGCGCGGCTGGAGCGGCACGGCGCCGCGGTGAAACGGTTGGCGCGGCTGGCGACCATCGTCACCGCGGAGACCGCGCCGGAACAGTCGGCGCAGATCCTGGCGGCGGGGGGCAGCTTCGCCCTGCCGCTGGCCGGGCTCATCGACGTCGCCGCCGAGCGCAGCCGCCTTGGCAAGGCCCGCGACAAGGCTCTCGGCGAGATCGAGCGGATCGACCGCAAGCTCTCCAACCAGAAGTTCGTCGCCAACGCGCCTGACGAGATCGTCGAGCAGGAGCGCGAGAAGCGCGAAGGCTACCGGATCGAGGCCGACAAGCTGTCGGCGGCGCTCGAACGGCTGCAGTAGCCTTACAACCGGGAGCACGGCGTTTCCTTGCAAGGAAACGCCGTGCTCCTGCAATGCCCGGTATCATCCGGCCCTTGGCGCCGAGCCGCCGATCTGTCGTATTTATGACACGCTCGGGACACGATTTTGTCTCCTCGTGCCGTGCGCGCGCCGATCTCTCCCTACGTAACCCCCCGTTCCCCCACGCGAAAAATCAGAATCTGCAAAGGCTTGCGCAGGCTTCGCCGGCTATGATCGCCGCTGTGGCGGAAGCGTCGCAATTGCCCCGGTGTTGCAACCGGGGAGTTCCGGACCGCGAATTTATCGTTTACGTTTGCGTCAACTTTCAGCGGCTGGGTTCCCGCGGAAGTTCAACAAGAGTGGGGGGATTCCATTGCGAACTTTTCTGACAACGATTCTCGGCGCGTCCCTGGCTTCGGCGGCGCTCAGCACGTCGGCCCTCGCCGGTGGCTTCCAGCGCGGCACGGCTGACACGGACATTCTGTTCGAGCAGGGCACCGCCGTGATGCGGACCGGCGTCACCTACGTCAATCCGCAGCGCGGCTTCGAGTCGATCAACGGCCAGAGCGGCAATTTCGGCACCTACACGCAGAATTACCTCATCCCGTCGCTGGCCTTCGGCATCAACAGCGAGATGGCCGGCTGCGCAGGCACCTACGTGATCTCCTTCGCGGCGGAATCCGACTACACCGGCGCGCCGGGCGGGGCGCTTCCGGCTGGTCCGACGGCTGGTTCGCGGACCGAGACGAGCGAGTTCGAGTCGAACGAGTTCGGCCTGACCTGCCGCCTGTCCTACACCAATGACATCGGCCGCTTCAGCGTTCTCGGCGGCGTCTTCGCCGAAGACTTCACCTTCGACGGAACCAGCGTTTCGAACACGCCAATAACCACGGCGACGTTGCCGTTCGGCACTGTCCCAGTGTTCTTGCCGGTACGGACGACGGTGGAAACCAAAAGCGACTACGCCATCGGTTATCGCGTCGGCGCGGCATTCGAAAAGCCGGAAATCGCTCTGCGTGCCCAGATCATGTATCGTTCGGAAGCCACGCACGACAATTTCACTGGCACAGGTCAAGTCGTAGCGAATGGCAATGCTTACGCTATCGGACCCAGTGGCGCGCAGGTAGTACTGCCTGGGCCCGCGTTGGGATCGGTCGTTGCACCCGGAACTTCCGACTTTTCGGAAGTCGTCAGCCCGCAGAGCCTGTACATCAACGCCCAGACCGGCATTGCGCCGGGCACGCTGCTGCTGGCCTCCTTCCGCTGGACGGACTGGAGCACTAACGGCACCGCCGTCAGTTCGATCACGACCGCACGTGGCACGAGCTCGAGCCTGTCGCCCTACAACTGGCGTGACGGCTACACGGCGTCGATCGGCCTCGGCCGGGCGTTCACCGACGAGATCTCGGCGGCCGTCTCGGTCGGCTACGATCGCGGCGTGTCGACCGGTTCGGAGACGACCTACACCGATCTCTACACCCTGGCCGGCGGCGTCTCGTTCAAGGCCAATGAGTGGAGCGAGCTGCGCTTCGGCGGTCTCGTCGGCTACTGGACCGATGGCGAGCAGTCGACCAGCGACGGTGCGTACTTCAATGCCACGGTCGGCGACGACTTCGTCTATGCGGTCAATGCCTCGATGAAGTTCACTTTCTGAGTCCGGTCTCACGACCAACTCTTTGAAGCACAAGGAAGGCGCGTCCGCAGGGCGCGCCTTTTTGCTGGCCGGGACCCTCTCGCGGGCATCGAGGCGAATTCGCTGCTTGTGGGATCGCTGCAACACTATTGCAGCGGAGCATCGCCTATAGTCCGCCGCGGGGAGCCATGCCCCGTTGCCGCCACAAAACCCGCTCACCCCAGAGGTGCTGATCGGGCGCGGCGTCGAGGCGGGCCATGAACAGCGTTGTGTACGAGGGGGACCGATGGACGCGCATTCGATCGACAAGAAGAACCTGCCCAGCCGGCATGTGACCGAGGGGCCGTCGCGCGCGCCGCACCGCTCGTATCTCTACGCCATGGGTCTCACCAAGGAAGAGATCCATCAGCCGCTGGTCGGCGTCGCCTCCTGCTGGAACGAGGCCGCGCCGTGCAACATCTCGCTGATGCGCCAGGCACAGGTCGTCAAGAAGGGCGTCGCCGCAGCCCGCGGTACGCCGCGCGAATTCTGCACCATCACCGTCACCGACGGCATCGCCATGGGCCACCAGGGCATGAAGGCTTCGCTCGTCTCGCGCGACCTCATCGCCGATTCGGTTGAGCTGACCATGCGCGGCCATGCCTATGACGCGCTGGTGGGTCTGGCCGGCTGCGACAAGTCGCTTCCGGGCATGATGATGGCGATGGTTCGCCTGAACGTGCCGTCGGTCTTCATCTATGGCGGGTCGATCCTGCCGGGCAATTTCCGCGGCCAGCAGGTCACCGTCCAGGACATCTTCGAGGCCGTCGGCAAGCATTCGGTCGGCGAGATGAACGACGCCGATCTCGACGAGATCGAGCAGGTTGCCTGTCCGTCGGCCGGTTCCTGCGGCGCGCAGTTCACCGCCAACACCATGGCGACCGTGGCCGAGGCCATCGGCCTGGCGCTGCCCTATTCCTGCGGTGCGCCGGCGCCCTACGAGATCCGCGACAAGTTCTGCTACGCGTCGGGCGAGATCGTCATGGAACTCCTGGCCCGCAACATCCGGCCGCGCGACATCGTCACCCGCAAGGCGCTGGAGAACGCCGCCGCCGTCGTCGCGGCAACCGGCGGTTCGACCAACGGTGCCCTGCATCTGCCGGCGATCGCACATGAATGCGGCATCGAGTTCGACCTGTTCGACGTTGCGGAGATCTTCCGCAAGACGCCCTACATCGCCAACCTGAAGCCGGGCGGCAAATACGTCGCCAAGGACATGTTCGAGGCCGGCGGCATCCCGATGCTTATGAAGACCATGCTGGACCATGGCTATCTGCACGGCGATTGCATGACCGTCACCGGCCGCACCATTGCCGAGAACATGGCGAAGGTGACCTGGAACCCGAACCAGGACGTGATCCATCCGGCCAACACGCCGATCACCGAGACCGGCGGCGTCGTCGGCCTGAAGGGCAACCTCGCCCAGGACGGCGCCATCGTGAAGGTGGCGGGCATGAAGAACCTGCGGTTCTCCGGCCCGGCGCGCTGCTTCGATTCGGAAGAGGAATGCTACGAGGCTG
Organism: Aurantimonas sp.; assembly: GCF_964217435.1. Lineage (NCBI taxonomy): Bacteria > Pseudomonadati > Pseudomonadota > Alphaproteobacteria > Hyphomicrobiales > Aurantimonadaceae > Aurantimonas > Aurantimonas sp. The sequence goes on from NZ_CAXPJM010000005.1 coordinate 73,583, forward strand.
TCTCCAAGCGCCAGTACAAGGAAGGCGAGGTTCTCGTCATCCGCTACGAGGGCCCGCGCGGCGGACCCGGCATGCGCGAGATGCTGTCGACCACGGCGGCGCTGTACGGCCAGGGCATGGGCGACAAGGTCGCGCTGATCACCGACGGCCGGTTCTCCGGCGCGACCCGCGGCTTCTGCATCGGCCATGTCGGCCCGGAAGCGGCGCTCGGCGGTCCGATCGGCCTGCTGCGCGATGGCGACATCATCACCATCGATGCCGTCGCCGGGACACTGGACGTGGACGTGTCGGATGACGACATGAAGAAGCGGGCCGAAGACTGGAAGCCCCGCGAAACCGACTACCAGTCCGGTGCCATCTGGAAATACGCCCAGCAGGTCGGCACGGCGCGCCTCGGCGCAGTGACACATCCGGGCGGAGCGGCGGAAAAGCACTGTTATGCGGACCTCTAGTTCGTTCCTGTCGGTCTCGATCCTGGCGTTGACGCTGCTTGGCAGCGTCGGCGGGTCGGCGCTTGCGCTCGACCCGGCGGCCAGGGTCAATCCCGACGCAGGACCGCTGGAACTCTTCTCCTTCGGCTTCAAGGCCTATCAGCGCGGCGAGAAGGTGGAAGCCTTCGAGGCGCTGCGCTACGCCGCCGACAAGGGACATCCGGGCGCGCGCTGGAAGCTCGGCCGGATGTATGCCGAGGGCGACGGCGTGCCGGAGAACGACTACGAGGCCTTCAAGATCTTCGAACAGATCGTACGCGATCAGGGCGAGGAGGAAGGCAACTTCACCAACGCCGCCTATGTCTCCAGCGCGGTCGTCGCACTGGCCGACTATCTGCGCGTTGGGATTTCCGGCAGCCCGGTGGCGGTGGACCTGCAGCGTGCGCGGCAGTTCTACTTCCACGCCGCGTCCTATTTCGGCGACGCCAAGGCGCAGTTCGAACTGGGCCGCATGACGCTGAACGGGGAAGGCGGCAAGGCCAATCCCCGGCAGGCGGCGCGCTGGCTGAATCTCGCCGCCGAGAAGGGCAATGTCGGCGCCGCGGCGCTGCTCGGCTATCTGCTGTTCGACGGTGACCGCATCTCGCTGCCGGCCCAGCCGGTGCGCGGGCTCGGCATGCTGACCATGGCGCTGAAGCAGGCCTCGCCGCGCGACGAAAAGTGGATCCGTCCGCTGCAGGAAGAGATCTTCGCGATCGCCTCGGAAAACGAACGGCGCACCGCGCTCGCCTATGCCGAGCAGCAGATCGCGTCCGCGACCGGCATGGTCAGCACCAAGAACTGATCATTTGCGGATAGTTTGCGACGGTCGCGTCTGCGCTCCGACGGAACGCGGTCGAGCGGCTCAGGCTGCCAGTTCGACCAGCACCGGGACGTGGTCCGACGGCTTTTCCCAGCCGCGCACATGCCGGTCGATCCCCGCCGATGCCATCCGGTCCTGCGCTTCCGGCGACAGCAGCAGATGGTCGATGCGGATGCCGTTGTTCTTCTGCCAGGCCCCGGCCTGATAATCCCAGAAACTGTAGGTGCCGTCGGCATCTGTCGTGGCGCGGATCGCGTCGCTCAGCCCCAGATTGATCAGCCGGCGATAGGCCGCGCGGCTCTCCGGCTGGAAGAGGGCGTCGCCCGTCCAGTTGTCGGGCCGCGCCGCGTCGCCGCGCTCGGGGATGATGTTGTAGTCGCCGGCCAGCACCAGCAGTTCCTCGCGGGCCATGCTGTCGCGGGCATGGGCGTGGAGACGCTGCATCCAGGCGAGCTTGTAGGTGAATTTCTCGGTGCCCAGCGGATTGCCGTTGGGCAGGTAAAGCGAGGCGACCCGCAAGGGGCGGCCGTGGAAATCCCAGACGCCCTCGATGAAGCGGGCATGCTCGTCGCTGCTGTCGCCCGGCAGCCGCGGCTCGATCGAGACCGGCTTCTCCTTCGACAGGAGCGCAACGCCGTTGAAGCCCTTCTGGCCGTGCGTCTCGACATGGTAGCCGAGCGCCTCGATCGCCTCGCGCGGGAAGGTCTCGTCGACATTCTTGATCTCCTGCAGGCAGGCGATGTCGGGCGAGCGTTCCTGCAGCCAGGCGAGGAGGGCGTCGAGGCGGGCCTTGACGCCGTTGATGTTCCAGGTCGCGATCAGCACGGGGGCGTCAGACCGAGAAGGACGTGCCGCAGCCGCAGGAGGCGACGGCGTTGGGATTGCGGATCTGGAAGGACTGACCCATCAGGTCGTCGACGAAATCGACCACCGAGCCTTCCATGTAGACGATGGAGACGGGGTCGATGACGACCCGCGCGCCGTCGCGCTCGAGGATGATGTCGTCCTCCTCGCGGCCGCTGGTCAGGTCGTATTTGTAGGAAAAGCCCGAGCATCCGCCGCCTTCGACGGAAATGCGCAGCGAATCGGCGTCGTCGCTTTTCGACAGGATCGCCGCGATCCGCCGGGCTGCGGCTTCGGAAACGGTGACGGTGTGATCGGTGGTGTCGCTCATCTTGCCGTTCGGCGCGTCGTTGGCGGGCGCGCCGCTCCTTGTTCGAGGGCTGACACTTAAGTATGGACGCCGGGTTGGCCGGTCAATCGGGACGGATCGTTTCGCGATGGATGAATCCCAGGGAACACGCGACGCGGCATTCGCGCGGATCGGGATGGGCGGCATCGCCCGCGCCCCTTACGCCGTGCAGCCCGAGGAATCCCGCGGCCGCCTCTATCCCGAACCTGCCAGCCGCACCCGCACGCCGTTCCAGCGCGATCGCGACCGGATCGTCCATTCCACCGCCTTTCGCCGGCTGAAGCACAAGACCCAGGTCTTCGTTGCCGACGAGGGCGATCACTTTCGCACCCGCCTGACCCACACGATCGAGGTATCCCAGATTGCCCGCGCCTTCGCCCGGGCTTTGCGGCTCGACGAGGACCTCACCGAGGCCATCGCACTGGTCCATGATTTCGGCCACACGCCCTTCGGCCACGCCGGCGAGCGGGCCCTCGATAGGCAGATGGCGGCCTATGGCGGCTTCGATCACAACGCCCAGTCGCTGCGGATCGTCACGGCGCTGGAGCATCGCTACGCCGAGTTCGACGGGCTGAACCTTGCCTGGGAAACGCTGGAGGGGCTGGTCAAGCACAATGGTCCGCTGGTCGGGCCGCGGGCCGAGCCGGGCACGCTGTTGCCGAGGCCCGTGGCGGATTTCGACGCACTGTTCCCGCTGGATCTCGATGGCTTCGCCAGCCTCGAAGCGCAGGCCGCGGCGATCTCGGACGACATCGCCTACAACACCCACGATCTCGACGACGGGCTCAGGGCCGGCCTGATCGACGTCGAGGATCTGCGCGAGCTGCGGCTGGCCGGCGCGATCCTGAAGGAGGTCGAGGAGGCTTATCCCGGTCTCGACCGCACCCGCACCGGCCACGAGATCCTGCGGCGCCACATCACCCGCATGGTGGAGGACGTGATCGGTACGGCGCTCTCCGGCATCGCCGCGATCGAGCCGAAGAGTGCAGGGGACATCCGCTCCGCCGACCGCGCAATCGTGGTGTTCTCGCCGGCCATGCGCGAGGCGGTGGACGAGACGCGGCGTTTCCTGTTCGAACGGGTCTATCGCAACGAGAGCATCATGCAGGTGATGCGCACCGCCGAAGGCATCGTGGATGCGCTGTTCGAGCGGCTGATGGCGCGGCCCGACCTGATGCCGGGCGACTGGAGCCGCGATGCGGACAGGCTGCCGGCGGACAAGCTGGCGCGGCGCGTCTCCGATTACCTCTCGGGCATGACCGATACCTTCGCCATGGCCGAGCATCGCCGGCTGTTTGACGTTACTCCGCAATTGCGCTAGCCGGCCTTTCCTTCTTTAAGGCACGCAGATGCGTGACGCCCGGTCGCCAGAACGTCCGGGCCGCGCCGCGACGGCGGCCGCCGGAACCAGTCGAGGTCCAGGATGAACATCTTCGCCGATTTCGAATCGCGCGTGAAGGCTGCGGTCGAAGCCGTTCTTTCCGATAGTGAAAATGGCGTGCCGGACCTGGCACGCGTCACGGTCGAGCCGCCGCGCGATGCCGCCCATGGCGATCTTGCGACCAACGCCGCGATGGTGCTGGCCAAGCCGCTCGGCCTGAAGCCGCGCGATCTGGCCACCCGCATCGCCGCGCATCTTGCCCGCGATCCCGATGTCGAGACGGCCGAGATCGCCGGGCCCGGCTTCATCAATCTGAAACTCCGCCAGCCCTTCTGGATCGCGCATCTGGCGGGCATTCTCGCCGCCGGCGGCAATTTCGGCCGGGCGCCGGCCACCGGCCGCCGGGTGAATGTCGAATATGTCTCGGCCAACCCGACAGGGCCGATGCATGTCGGCCATTGCCGCGGCGCTGTCGTGGGCGATGCCGTGGCGAGCCTGATGGCCTTCGGCGGCGACGAGGTCACCACCGAATACTACATCAACGATGCCGGCGAGCAGGTGAACGTTCTCGCGCGCTCGGCCCTGCTGCGCTACCGCGAGGCGCTGGGCGAGACGATCGACGAGATCCCGGCCGGTCTCTATCCCGGCGAGTACCTCAAGCCCGTGGGCGAAAAGCTGGCGAGCGAGTTCGGCGACCGGCTCCTGGCGATGGACGAGGCGGAATGGCTGCCGCTGGTGCGCGAGCGGGCCATCGACGCGATGATGGCGATGATCCGCGCCGATCTGAAGCTGCTGGGCATCGAGCAGGACGTGTTCTTCTCCGAGCGCACCCTGCATGACGACAATGGCGGCAAGATCGCCGCCGCTATCGCCGATCTGCGGGAGCGGGGCTTCGTCTATCAGGGCTCGCTGCCGCCGCCCAAGGGCCAGTTGCCCGAGGATTGGGAAGATCGCGAGCAGACCCTCTTGCGCTCGACCGAGGTCGGCGACGACCAGGACCGGCCGCTGGTGAAGTCCGACGGCCGCTACACCTATTTCGCCGCCGACGTCGCCTATTTCCGCGACAAGTTCGAGCGCGGTTTCCAGGAGATGGTCTACGTCCTCGGCGCCGATCACGGCGGCTATGTGAAGCGGCTGGAAGCCGTGGCGCGGGCGGTGTCCGGCGGCACCGCGACGGCGGACGTGCTGTTGTGCCAGCTCGTGAAGCTCTACCGGAACGGCGAGCCGGTGACGATGTCGAAGCGCTCCGGCAATTTCGTCACTCTGGCGGACGTGGTGGAGGAGGTCGGCCGCGATCCCGTCCGCTTCATGATGCTGTTTCGCAAGAGCGACGCGCCGCTCGACTTCGACTTCCAGAAGGTCACCGAGCAGTCGAAGGACAATCCGGTCTTCTACGTGCAGTACGCCCATGCCCGTTCGGCCGCGATCTTCCGCCAGGCCGTCGAGGCCGGGCTGACGCTGCCCGACTTCGCGTCGCTCGACCGCGAGACGCTGGATCTCCTGAACGACGAGGGTGAGATCGGCCTGATCCGCAAGCTCGCGGAGTTCCCGCGGCTGATCAAATCGGCGGCCGATGCAAAGGAGCCGCACCGGCTGGCCTTCTATCTCTACGACCTCGCATCGTCCTTCCACGCGCAGTACAATCGCGGCAAGGACCTGCCGGAATTACGGTTTGTTAACGCTGATGAGGTCAAGATCACCTTGGCCCGACTGGCTCTGGTGAAGGCCGTGGCGCTGGTTCTGGCTACGGGACTCGGCCTGATCGGGGTCGACGCTCCGGAAGAAATGCGCTGACCGATCACGCTTTGGTCAAGTTCGTCCCCTAGCCCACGAGAAGGGGCCGGACGCCTCCGGAGCACGAAGATAGGCGGGGGTGTGAATGTCGACGGGGGACATGAACGGCGCGGGTTCGAAGACGGACCGGCTGACGGCGACGCCTGACGAAGATCCGTTCGCGGATCTGGCGAAACTGATCGATCAGCCCTGGGGCGCGGAGCCTGCGATGCGCGCCGAGCGCGACACCGCTGCCGCGCCGACCGGCGATGCGACCGGTTTCGACGAGGAGGCCCTGGCCGGCGTCCTTGACGAAGAATTCAACCGCAGCTTCGAATCGATGGACGATTTCGCAGCGCCCGCGATGGCTGCTGACGCGCCGTCCCGCGACGACGAGACCATCACCAATTCCTATGCGAACTGGGTGTCGCCGCGCGGCGCCTCTGCTGCGTCGACGGGTTTTGCCAGCCAGTCGCGCTCCGCGACGCCGCCGGCCGCTCCCGAGGCCCAGCTCGACGCCGCGATCGACGACGAGCTGGAGGTCGCGCTGCGTGGCCTGTCGGCTCCGGCCAATCCGCGCGGCACGCCGCTGCATCACAGCGAGGCCTTTGCGCCGGCAAGGGTCGAGCCCGCGCCGATGCCGCAGGCCAGCACCAAGCCGCTCGACGATTTCGACGAACTGATCGCCAGCGAACTCGCGGCGATGACCACGACGCCGCAGGTACAGCGCGTCAACGAGGCATGGGACGGCGCCGATACGCGCATGGCGGCGACCGGACCGTCCGCGCCGCAGCACGGCCATGCCGGTCTCGCCCAGGACGACAGCAATGCCTTCGGTGTCGAATCGCTCGACGATCGGTTCGATGATGGCCGCGGTGTTCGCGGTGCGTCCCATCGCGCCGCAGGCGCCATGCTGGCGGCCGGGCAGGGACGTTTCTCGCCCCGTTCCCTTGGCTTCGGCGCCAGTGTGCTGGTCATCGCGCTGCTCGGCGGCGTCGGCGCCTATTACGCATCCGGAAGCGGCGGCGTTGCGGGCTCTGACGAAGTGCTCATCGTGCGCGCCGATCCCGAGCCGGTGAAGGTCGCGCCGAAGGACCCGGGCGGCCGCGCCGTGCCGAATCAGAACAAGGCGGTTTACGAGCGCGTCCAGAGCGCCGACGCCGACATCAAGCCGTCGCAGACCACCCTCCTGTCGGCAGCCGAAGAGCCGCTGGAACTGCCCTCGCAGGTCGCCAATGATCTGCCGGGCGTCGATCTCAGCCCGATCGGCACGGCGCGTGCTGCGTCGAACGGGATCGGCGACGGCTCCGTGCGGGTCGCCGACGCATCCGCCTCGGCCGAACCGATCGCGGTGCTGACGCCGCGGCGCGTGCGCACGCTGACCGTGCGGCCGGATGGCACGCTGGTAACCGAGGACACCGTGCCCGAGACGTCGATGGCCGATCTGCGCGGCGAGAACCCTGCTATGATCCCGGCCGCCTCGCGTCCGGTGGAACTGGCAACGGATGCGGCCGATGTCGCGACGACCGAGACGGTGGACGACACCGCATCGGCCGGACAGCCCGCTCCGGGCATGCCCGTCCCGGCGATGAAGCCGACGCGACCGGCCTCGGCCGCGACCCGCGTGGCGGCGCTCGCCACGGCAGAGCCCGAGCCGCAGGTGTCGCCGGCCGCCGTCTCCCCCGCGCCGACCCCGGTCGCGCCGGAGCCGGCCGTCGATTCGGCCACGGAAACCGCCAGCATCGCGGCGCAGCCCGCAGCGGCGCCGGCCGCCGTGACGGCCCCTGCCGGTGACGGTTATTACGTCCAGATCTCCTCGCAACCGAGCGAGACGGCGGCGCGGGAATCGTCCCAGGCGCTCGGCCAGCGCTATGCCGGCGTGATCGGCGGGCGCAATCTCGTCATCCAGTCGGCCGACATTCCGGGCAAGGGCACCTATTACAGGGTGCGCGTGGCGACCGGCTCCAAGGACGAGGCGACGAGCCTGTGTTCCCAGCTCAAATCAGCCGGCGGCAGCTGCTTCGTGGCGCGCTGAGCGTCGCCGGCCTCGCCGGCGTCGCACTGACGGGCCGTTCCTCGCGCGGGACGGCTCCCTCCATTCCTCACACAGACACACGTCCCGGCGCTGACGCGGGACCATCCGTGCACGCACAGGAGACGGGAATGAGCGGATCGAAGGCGTGGATTGCCGCGCCGGCCGGGCTTCGCCTGACGGCGGACGAACGCGCCTTCTTCGCCGACGAGCGGCCCTGGGGCTTCATCGTCTTCGGCCGCAACATCTCCGACGCCTCGCAACTGGCCGATCTGACGGCCGAATTGCGCGAGATCGGCGGACGCGCCGCGACCCCGATCTTCATCGACCAGGAAGGCGGGCGGATCAATCGTCTCAAGCCGCCGATGGCGCCGGCCTATCCGACGCCGGCCGATCTCGGTCGCCTGCATGCCGCCGATGCCGAGGCGGGCGTGCGCGCCGCCTGGCTGCAGGGCCGGCTCCTGGCCGCCGACATCATGGTCTATGGCATCAATGCCGACTGCGTACCGTGCCTCGACGTGCCGGTGCAGGGGGCGGATTCGGTCATCGGGGATCGTGCCTACGGCCTTGACCCCGACACAGTCGCCGCCCTTGGCCAGGCCGTGGCGGACGGGTTTGTGGCAGGCGGCGGCCTGCCGGTGATGAAGCACATTCCCGGCCATGGTCGCGGCAATGCCGACAGCCATTACCGCCTGCCGGTGGTCGCAACGCCCCGCGCCGAGCTGTCCCGGACCGATTTCGCCCCGTTCAGGGCCCTGAACACGGTGCCCGCGGCGATGACCGCGCATATTCTCTATACCGATATCGATGCCCGGCGCCCGGCGACGCTGTCGCCCGTGGTGATCGAGGAGGTCATTCGCGGCGAGATCGGTTTCGACGGTCTCCTGATGAGCGACGACATATCGATGAAGGCGCTGCAGGGCGATCTCGGCGACCTCAGCCGCGAATGCCTCGATGCCGGCTGCGACGTCGTCCTCCACTGCAATGGCGACATGGCGGAGATGCGCAAGGTCGCTGACGCCGCGCAGCCGCTGGCAGGAGAGGGCGAGCGCCGGGCCGCCGCCGCCGAGGCCTGCATCGCGCCGATCGTGCCGGCCGACGAGGCCGCGCTGCGCGCGGAATATCGCGAACTCGTCGCCCGCGTCGCCTGAACCGGTTGCCGTCGCCGCGGCGAAGGGTTAGCCAGAGCGCAGAAGGCTGGGCGCGCGCGCCGGCCGACCAGAGTGACGGGCTGTCCAACGTGCATGACCGGACCCGCGACGCCGTCGCGCCATCCCAGAAATCCGCGAGCAGGACGAGCGCCGGCGTCAGCTTTGCCGCCCGTCTCGCCTTTGAGAACGTCTCGCACGCGGTCGGCCACACCCAGATCCTCAACGACATCAACCTGGCGGCCGAGCCCGGCGAGATCCTGTGCCTGCTCGGTCCGTCCGGATCGGGCAAGACGACGCTCCTGCGGATCGCCGCCGGGATCGAGCGGCAGACCGCCGGGCGGCTGGTTCTGAATGGTCGCGAGATCGCTGGCGAGACGGCGTTCGTGCCGCCGGAAAAGCGCGGCATCGGCCTGATGTTCCAGGACTTCGCGCTGTTTCCGCACATGACCATCGCCGAGAATGTCCGCTTCGGCCTGACCGCCATGTCCGGCGACGCGGCCCGCAAGGAGGCGATGGCCGCGCTGGAGCGGGTCGGGCTGAGCGGCTCCGCCGGGCTTTATCCGCATACCCTGTCGGGCGGCGAGCAGCAGCGCGTGGCGCTGGCGCGGGCGATGTCGCCGCGCCCCTCGGTGCTGTTGATGGACGAGCCGTTCTCCGGCCTGGACAGCCGGCTGAAGGACGTGGTGCGCACCGACACGCTGCAGATCCTGCGCGAAAGCCGGGCAACCGCGATCATCGTCACCCACGACGCCGAGGAGGCGATGCGCATGGGCGACCGAATCGCGCTTCTGCGCGACGGGCGCCTCGTGCAGCTCGGCACGGCGGCCGAACTCTACAGCCGCCCGGCCAGTCTCTTTGCCGCAGGTTTCTTTTCCGAGCTCAACGTCATCGACGGCGAGGTGCGGGGCGGGCGCGTGGTGACGGCGCTCGGACCGGTCGCCGACACGGCCCTGCCTGACGGCACGGCGATGACCGTGGCCCTGCGTTTGACGGGCCTGCGCCTGCAGGAGCGGGAGGACGGCGTCTTCGGACGGATCGTCGCACGGCGGTTTCTGGGCAGCGTCGATCTGATGACCGTAGCCATCGAGGGGCTCGATTATCCGCTGCGCTCGCGCATGCGGGCGGGAATTGTCGAGCAGGGGCGGCGCGACGTCGTTGTTTCCGTTGATCCGCAAGACGTTATCGTGTTTGAAAAGTCCGCGGACGATCGCTAGCTTGGGAAGATCGAACGCCTTACGCGTTCCAGGGAGATTTTATAATGGGTAGCTTCAGCATCTGGCATTGGCTCATCGTCCTTGCGGTCGTGCTGCTGCTCTTCGGTCGCGGCAAGATCCCGGAACTGATGGGTGACGTTGCCAAGGGCATCAAGAGCTTCAAGAAGGGCATGTCGGAGGACGAGACCGAGGCGGCTGCTCAGGAGCGCCGGTCGCTCGACCACAACGAGGCCGACGTGGTGGCCCGCGACGTCAAGCGGGAGAAGACGGTCAACTGATCGCCTGCACATGAGGTCATCGATGACGACGGTGCGCCGTCGTCATCAGGTCAGTTCGCTGTTTCCGAGACGCTGAAATGTTCGATATCGGCTGGTCCGAACTCATGGTCGTTGCGGTGATCCTGGTGGTCGTCGTGGGGCCAAAGGATTTGCCGCGCATGCTGCGCACGTTCGGGCGCACCAGCAAGCAGTTGCGGTCCATGGCCGGCGATTTCCGCCGCCAGTTCGACGATGCGTTGCGCGAGGCTGAGCTCGACGATGTCAGGGACACCGTCAGCAAGGTGCGCGATCTCGATCCGACCAAGGACGTGCGTGCGGCGATGAACCCGATGAAGGCGGTGGGCGACGAGATTCGCTCGTCGCTGAAGGCCGCGACCAAGGCGCCCGAACCGAAGGTGCCCGGCGCCTCCGGCGCGGCGGTGGCGGCCGAACCCGACAAGGCGGGGGCGACCAACAGCCCGCAGCCGGCGGACAAGCCTGCCGAGAGCGCGGATGCCGCGCCCCAGAAGAAGAGCGAGGACGCGGCGTGAGTCGGAACGATACCGATATCGAGGCCTCCTCGGCGCCGCTCATCGAGCACCTCATCGAGCTGCGCACGCGGCTGATGTGGAGCCTCGGCGGCTTTCTCGTGGCCTTCATCCTCTGCTTCTTCTTCGCCAAGCCGATCTTTAATTTCCTCGTCGTTCCGTATCAGACGGCGACGGAATGGGCCGGCGTGCACAACAAACAGGTCGAGCTGATCTACACGGCGCCGCAGGAATTCTTCTTCACCCAGGTGAAGATCGCGGCCTTCGGCGGCTTCTTCCTCGCCTTTCCGCTGATCGCCTCGCAGATCTACAAATTCGTGGCCCCCGGCCTCTACCGCGAGGAGCGCGGTGCGTTCCTGCCGTTCCTCGTCGCCACGCCGCTTTTATTCCTGCTCGGCGCGGCGCTGGTCTATTACTTCTTCACGCCGATGGTGATGTGGTTCTTCCTGTCGATGGAGCAGACGGGGACCGGCGGACAGGCCGCGATTCAGCTGCTGCCGCGGGTCTCCGAATATCTGTCGCTGATCATGACGCTGATCTTCGCCTTCGGCCTGGTGTTCCAGCTTCCGGTGGTGGCGACGCTTCTGGTGCGGGCCGGCATCACCTCCTCGCAGGGGCTGGCCGACAAGCGCAAATACGCCATCGTGCTGGCCTTCGTTGCCGCGGCGATCCTGACGCCGCCCGACCCGATGTCGCAGATCGGTCTTGCCCTGCCGACGATCCTTCTCTACGAGGTGTCGATCTTTGCGGCACGGATGATCGAACGCAAGCGGGCCCAGCGGCAGCGCGAAAGCGAGGCGCAAGCCGATAGCTGACGGCATGACCCGGATCCCGCCGCTCGTCGGTCGGGAAACGGGAATCAATGCTCGACATCAAGTGGATACGTGACAATCCGGACAAGCTGGATGCGGCCCTCGCACGACGCGGCGCCGCGCCCCTGGCCGATCAGCTTCTCAAACTCGACGAAGAGCGCCGGGCGCATCTGACCCGCCTGCAGACATTGCAGGGTCGGCGCAACGAGGCGTCCAAGGCGATCGGCAAGGCCAAGGGCACCGGTGACGAAGCCGGCGCCGAGGAGCTGATCCGCGAGATCGGCGAGATCAAGGAAGCCATCCAGGACGGCGAGGAGACCGAGCGGCGCATCGACAAGTCGCTCGAGGACGCGCTCGCCCGTATCCCGAACATCCCGCTCGACGACGTGCCCGAGGGCGCGGACGAAGCCGACAATGTCGAGATCCGCCGTCACGGCGAGGCACCGAACTTCGGTTTCGCGCCGAAGGAGCATTACGAGCTCGGCGAAGGCCTTGGCCTGATGGATTTCGAGCAGGCGGCGAAGATTTCCGGCTCGCGCTTCACCATCCTGAAGGGCCAGCTCGCCCGGCTGGAGCGCGCGCTCGGCCAGTTCATGCTCGACCTGCACACCGGCGAACACGGCTATCAGGAAACCGCGGCGCCGCTCTTGGTGCGCGACGAGGCGTTGTTCGGCACCGGCCAGTTGCCGAAGTTCAGCGAGGACCTGTTCCACACGAGCGAAGGCCGCTGGCTGATCCCGACCGCCGAGGTGCCGCTGACCAACATGGTGCGCGAGCAGGTGCTGGGGGCGGGCGACCTGCCGCTGCGCTTCACCGCGCTGACCCCGTGCTTCCGCTCGGAGGCCGGCTCGGCCGGACGCGACACCCGCGGCATGCTGCGCCAGCACCAGTTCTACAAGGTCGAGCTGGTGTCGGTGACCGACGAGGAATCCTCGATTGCCGAGCACGAGCGCATGACCGCGGCGGCCGAAGAGGTGCTGAAGCGCCTCGGCCTGTCCTACCGGGTCGTAACCCTTTGCGCCGGCGACATGGGCTTCGGTGCGCGCAAGACCTACGACATCGAGGTCTGGCTGCCGGGGCAGGACGCGTTCCGCGAAATCTCCAGCTGTTCGGTCTGCGGCGACTTCCAGGCGCGCCGCATGGGCACGCGCTACCGCGTCGAGGGCGAGAAGGCCGCGCGCTACGTTCACACGCTGAACGGCTCCGGCGTCGCCGTCGGACGGGCGCTGATCGCGGTCATGGAGAATTACCAGAACGAAGACGGCTCGATCACCGTTCCGGAGGCCCTGCGGCCCTATATGGGCGGGCTCGAACGGATCGAGAGGACGGCCTGATGCGCTTGCTGCTGACCAATGACGACGGTATCCACGCCGAAGGCCTCGCCGTGCTGGAGCGGATCGCGCGCGAGCTGACAGATGACGTCTGGGTGGTGGCGCCAGAGACCGACCAGAGCGGGCTGTCGCATTCGCTGACGCTGTCCTCACCGCTGCGCCTGCGCAAGATCGACGAGCGCCGCTTCGCCTTGTCCGGCACGCCGACCGACTGCGTCATCATGGCGGTCAAGCAACTGATGGATTCGCCGCCGGATCTCGTGCTGTCGGGCGTCAATGCCGGGCAGAATATCTGCGACGACGTCACCTATTCGGGCACGGTCGCCGGCGCCATGGAAGGCACCATGCTGGGCCTGCGTTCGATCGCGCTCAGCCAAGCGTTCAAGCCCGGCAGCCACCGCGAAGCGCTGTGGAAGACGGCCGAGACCCATGCGCCGGCGCTGATCGAGCGCCTGATGAATTTCGACACGCCGCCCGGGCATCTCATCAACGTCAATTTCCCGGCGGTCGAAGCCGACGCGGTCGAGGGCATCGAGGTCACGCGCCAGGGCAAGCTCGACTATTCGCTGGGAATGGAAGAGCGCCGCGACGGCCGCGGCTTCCCGTATTTCTGGCTGAAGTTCGGGCGGCAGGCCGGCGCCGAAGTGGAACAGTCGGACGTTGCCGCCCTGACGGCCGGGCGGATCTCGGTCACGCCGCTGCATCTCGACCTGACCGCCCATGCGCTGCGCGACGAGCTGCGCACGCTGCTCGGTTGATGGCGCCGACCGGCGAAGGTATGGGGCGCGACCGCGAGGATCTGGCGGCTTTCCTGCTGTCGCTCCGGTCGGAGCGCATCACCGATGCACGGCTTCTGGAAGCGGTCGAATCGGTGCCGCGGCGGCTGTTCCTGCCCGAGGGCATCGCCAATGCCTATGAGAACCGCTCGGCTCCCATCGCCTGCGGCGAGACCATGCACGGGGCGCTGGCCGCGGTGCGGCTGGTGGCGGCGCTGGACGTGCAGCCGGCGCACCGGATTCTGGAGATCGGAACCGGCAGCGGCTACATCACCGCGCTTCTGGCCCGGCTCGGCACCCATGTCAGCTCCTTCGACCGCTATCGCGGGCTGGTGGAGCCGGCGGGTCGGCGGCTGCGCGACATCGGCATCACCAACATCTCGCTGTTCCTGGAAGACGGGCGCGACGGCTTTGCCGGCGGGGCGCCGTTCGACCGGGTGATCGTCCATGCGGCGTTCCCCGCCGTCCCGCGGCAGTTCCTCGACCAGCTCGGCTCCAACGCCGCGATGATCTGCGCACTTGGGCCGGGCGACGGGCCGCAGGAACTCCTGCGCCTGCGCAAGGTGGGCAGCCGCTTCGAGCGCGAGCCGTTGGGCACGGTGCGCTATCAGCCGCTGGCCTTCGGCACGGCCGACGTCCTCTGATCGGGGCATGACAGGGCGTCGACTGGCCGTCAAACATGGCGTCGACGTCCAAGAAATGTCGTTTTTGCCCCGCGACTTAACCGGGCAGTAAGATTAACGCGCTTCAATAGGTCCAAGAGTAAACTAGCGTGCTCAAGGGACGGCGATGCGTATCAATGTGCTGAAATCCGTGCGGCTCAGAATGGTGCGCTCCGTCGCGATGGTGGGATTGGCCGGCCTCGCGGCGGGTTGCAGCTCCGACGTCGTGCGTTTCGACGATGGCTTCTACACCGGAGCCGTGCCGCAGGCGCCGGCCAGCAACCAGATGGCGGCCAGCCAGCCCTATCCGGGCGATGTCGATGCCATGAACACCGGCAGCGTCTCCCGCGGCATGCCGGCCTATGGCAACGGCGCCCAGGCGGCATCGGGCTACCCGGCGCAGAACCAGGGCTCCTACCAGACGGCCGCGAACAGCTATCCGCAGGGCGGCGTCGCCACTTCGGGCGACGTGCAGACCAGCCAGCTGCCGCCGCCGCCGCCGCCGAGCTACGCCACCGCGCCGCAGCCGCAGGCTTCCGCCGCGCCGACCTCGTCCTCGGTGCCCGCCACCCGCGGCGCACCGCCCTCGACGCTCGGTGAGCAGGCGGCCCGTGTCGTCTCGCCGCAGAGCCGGCCGATGCAGTCGTCGGCCTCGCAGCCAACGCGATCGGCAGCCGCCAGCGGCAGCGTGAAGGTCGAGAGCGGCGATTCGCTGCTGGGCATCGCGCGCCGCACCGGCGTCTCCGTTGCCGACATCAAGCGCGCCAACGGCATGAGCGACGACACGATCCGCATCGGCCAGACGCTGACCCTGCCGGCTGGCGCATCGGCACCGACCCGTGTCGCGGCTGCCGAGCCGAAGGCCGCGCCGGAGCCACAGCGTCCGGCGGAACCGCAGAAGGTCGAGGCCGACAGCGCGGCGCCGAAATCCTACTCGCCGCCCAAGACCGCCGAGAAGTCCGGCCGTCCGTCGGCCAGCGAGACGCCGAAGGCGGCCAGCCCTTCGACGACCGTCAGCAAGGAAGTCGAGACCGAGGTGGCGGCCGTCGCGCCGAACTCCACGGGCATCAGCCAGCTGCGCTGGCCGGTGCAGGGCCGCGTCGTCAATCGCTTCGGCGAGAAGGTCGGCTCGCGCCGCAATGACGGCCTGAACCTGTCGGTGCCGCGCGGCACGCCCATCAAGGCCGCCGAGAACGGCGTCGTGATCTATGCCGGCGACGGCCTGAAGGAGTTCGGCAACACCGTTCTCGTCAAGCACGACAACGGCCTCGTCACCGTCTACGGCCACGCCGACCAGATCGACGTGGAGCGGGGCGCCAAGGTCAAGCGCGGTCAGCAGATCGCCAAGTCCGGCATGTCGGGAGACACCGACATTCCGCTTCTGCACTTCGAGGTGCGCAAGGATTCGGCCCCGGTCGATCCGACCAAGTACCTCCAGTAGACGCCGACCTCCAGGCGTGACAGGCCCGGCCCCGCGGACAGCAGCGGGGTCGGGCCATTTGCGTTCGGGACGCGGGAATCAGCTGCCGGCGACCGGCGACAGCGTCCGGCCGAGGCGGCCCGCCAGATCCTGGACGAACTGGAAGGCCACGCGGCCCGAGCGGCTGCCCCGGGTCGTCGCCCATTCCAGCGCCTCGTGGCGGACGCGATCGGGATCGACGTCGAGGTCGTAGGCCGCCAGATAGCCGTCGATCATCGCCAGATAATCGTCCTGGCTGCAGCGGTGGAAGCCGAGCCACAGGCCGAACCTGTCGGACAGCGACACCTTCTCCTCCACCGCTTCGCCGGGATTGATCGCCGTCGAGCGCTCGTTCTCGATCATGTCGCGCGGCAGGAGATGGCGCCGGTTCGAGGTCGCGTAGAACAGCACGTTCTCCGGCCGTCCCTCGACGCCACCCTCCAGCGCCGCCTTCAGCGACTTGTAGGCCGAATCGCCCATGTCGAAGGACAGGTCGTCGCAGAACAGAAGGAACGGGTAGGGCGCGGCCCGCACGATCCCCATCAGCCGCGGCAGATGGTCGATGTCCTCGCGGTGGATCTCGATCAGCTTCACCGGCGCCGCGCCCGCGTCGAGCCCGGCATTGACCGCGCCATGCGCGGCCTTCACCAGTGACGACTTGCCCATGCCGCGGGCGCCCCACAGAAGCGCGTTGTTGGCCGGCAGGCCCCGGGCGAAGCGGTCGGTGTTCTCCAGCAGGATGTCGCGCGAACGCTCGATGCCCTTCAGCAGCGCGATCGGCACGCGGTTGACCGAGGGGACCGGCACGAGCCCAGCCGGCGGGTCGAAGACGAAACAGTCCGCCGCCGTAAAGTCAGGCGCCGGGGCAGGGGGCGGCGCAAGCCGTTCCAGCGCCCCCGCGATCCGGTCCATCGTGTGCTTCAGGCTGGCGAGTTCTGCGGCATCCATGGCGGCTCTTTCGTCTCGAAGCTTTGCCGGATCGTCGGCCCGGCGGACGCTTGTTGCATTCGGGGCGACCGATCGTATATTCCGCGCACATCGTAAAGGCCCTGCTGTCGGCGCTGCGTCGCGCAAGGCATGACCCTGTGCCGATTTTCTGAGAGGTTTTTTCCATGTTCGTGACCGAGGCTTTCGCCCAGACGGGTTCCGCAGCGGGGGGGAGCGATCTGTTGATCAGCGTTCTGCCGTTCGTGGCCGTGTTCGCGATCATGTATTTCCTCATCATCCGGCCGCAGCGCACCGCCATGAAGAAGCGCGAGGAGATGCTGAAGAACATCCGCCGCGGCGACACCGTGGTCACCGGTGGCGGCATCGTCGGCAAGGTCACCAAGGTGCACGAGAGCGGCGAGCTGGAAGTGCAGATCTCCGAGCAGACCCGCGTGCGCGTCATGCAGGGCACCATCGCCGACGTCCGGGTGAAGGGCGAGCCGACCGCCGCCAACACCAAATAGCCGTGTTGGCGCGGCACACAGCGCCACTGGACTGAGATCGCGTCGCTGCCGGCCCTGCCACAAGGGTCGGTGGCGGCGGTTTTAACGCTTGCCAACGGCGCGCAATACCGGCGCGGCCGTCGACCCTGTCGGGACACCCATGCTCTATTTCTCGCGCTGGAAGACGTTTCTGATCTGGCTGACGGTCGCCATCGGCGTCCTCTATGCGTCGCCCAACGTCCTGCCGCAGCAGGCGCTGGACAAGCTGCCGTCCTGGTTCCCGCAGCAGTCCGTGACGCTCGGCCTCGATCTGCAGGGCGGCTCCTACATTCTTCTCGAGGTGGATTCGCAGTCGCTGGTCGCCGACCGGGTGCAGACCCTGCGCGACGACGCGCGGCAGGCGCTGCGCACCGAGCGCATCGGCTATGCCGGCCTGTCGGACAACGATCGCACCGTGACGATCCGTCTGCGCGACCCAGAACAGGTAGCGGCCGCCCGCGAGGCGCTGTCGCCGATGACCGACCCGATCTCCAGCGGCAGCGTGCTGGGCGGCGGTGCGGTGACGGAAGTGGCGATCGCCGAGCCGCAGCCCGGCGTCCTGACCCTGTCGCTCACCGACGAGGGCGTTGCCTATCGCACGTCGGCGGCGGTGACCCAGTCGATCGAGGTGGTGCGCCGCCGCGTCGACGAGCTCGGCACCACCGAGCCGGTGATCCAGCGCCAGGGCGACGACCGCATCATGGTGCAGGTGCCCGGTCTCGGCGACCCGCAGCGGCTGAAGGCGCTGCTCAACCAGACCGCCAAGCTGACCTTCCGCCTCGTCGACGTGACCGCTTCAGCCGAGGACGTCGCCCGCGGCAGCCGCCCGCCGGCGGGCTCCGAGCTTCTCTACACCAACGACCCGACCCCGGCGCCGGTTCTCGTGCAGCGCCAGATCATGGTGTCGGGTGAAAACCTGACCGACGCCCAGGCCGGTTTCGACAGCCAGAGCAACGAGCCGGTCGTCAACATCCGCTTCGACACCCAGGGCGCCCAGCGCTTCGGCTCGGTCACCCAGCAGAATGTCGGGCGTCCCTTCGCCATCGTCCTCGACGAGAAGGTTCTGTCGGCACCGAACATCCGCGAGGCGATCCTCGGCGGCCAGGCGCAGATCAGCGGCAGCTTCACCGTCCAGAGCGCCAACGATCTCGCCGTGCTGCTGCGCGCCGGCGCGCTGCCGGCGACCCTGAACATCATCGAGGAGCGCACGGTCGGACCGGGCCTCGGCGCCGATTCGATCGCCGCCGGCGA
Organism: Aurantimonas sp.; assembly: GCF_964217435.1. Taxonomy (NCBI): domain Bacteria; kingdom Pseudomonadati; phylum Pseudomonadota; class Alphaproteobacteria; order Hyphomicrobiales; family Aurantimonadaceae; genus Aurantimonas; species Aurantimonas sp. Next base: position 92,184 of record NZ_CAXPJM010000005.1, read on the forward strand.
GACCGCCGGCGTGATCGGCGCTCTCCTTGTCGTCGTCTTCATGCTCGCCGCCTACGGCTTCCTCGGCATCATCGCCAATATCGCGCTGATCGTGAACCTGGTGCTGCTGTTCTCGGTGCTGACCGTCATCGGCGCGACGCTGACCCTTCCGGGCATCGCCGGCATCGTCCTGACGCTCGGCATGGCGGTGGATTCCAACGTCCTGATCTACGAGCGCATCCGCGACGAGCGCCGACAGGGGCGCTCGGTGGTGCAGGCGATCGACATCGGCTTCCAGAAGGCGCTGGCGACGATTCTCGACGCCAACATCACCACGCTGATCGCGGCGGTCGTGCTGTTCTTCCTGGGATCGGGACCGGTACGCGGCTTCGCCGTGACGCTGGCCATCGGCATCATCACCACCGTCTTCACCGCCTTCACGCTCACCCGCTGGCTCGTCGCCGCCTGGGTGCGCCGCAGCCGGCCGAAGGAACTGCCGCGCGGCTTCATCCGGCTGGTGCCGGAAGTCACGCGCATTCCGTTCATGAAGGTCCGCCTGCAAGCCTTTGCCCTGTCGATGCTTCTGTGCGTTGCGTCGGTCGGCGGCCTGTTCGCGGTGGGGCTCAATCTCGGCATCGACTTCACCGGCGGCACGCTCATCGAGGTGCAGGCCAAGAATGGCGAGGCCGATATCGGCGACATCCGCGAGCGTCTCGGCGCGATCGGCGTGCCGGACGCGCAGGTGCAGGAGTTCGGCACCCCGACCGAGGCGCTGATCCGCATCGGCTCGCAGGGCGGCGACGCCTCGCAGGTGGCGATCGTGGAATCGGCGCAGGAGGCCCTGGCGGCCGACTACGACTTCCGCCGCACCGAAGTGGTCGGCCCGACCGTGTCGGGCGAACTGGCCTTCGCGGCGATCGTCGGCGTTCTGGCGGCGCTCTTTGCGATCCTGATCTATGTCTGGATCCGCTTCGAGTGGCAGTTCGCGCTGGGCGCGATCATCGCGACGGTCAACGACGTCTTCCTGACGCTCGGCTTCCTGGTCGTGACGCAGCTCGAATTCAGCCTCGCCAGTGTCGCGGCGATCCTGACCATCGTCGGCTACTCGCTGAACGACACGGTGGTCATCTACGACAAGGTCCGCGAGAATCTGCGGCGCTTCAAGAAGATGCCGATCGGCCAGCTTCTCGACCTCTCCGACAACGAGATGCTGGCGCGCACCACCATGACCTCGGCCACGACGCTTCTGGCGCTGGCGGCCCTGTTCGTCTTCGGCGGCGAGGTGATCCGTTCCTTCGTGGCCTCGATGCTGTTCGGTGTGGCGATCGGCACCTTCTCGTCGATCTTCGTCGCCGCGCCGGCGCTGATCTTCTTCAAGCTGCGGGCTTCGGACTTCGCAGCCAAGAAGGAAGAGGAAGAGGCGGCGCGCGAGGGCGGCTCGACGGCGCGCGAGGCCTGACATGGCGAAAGGTATCGAGATCCGCGAGGCCCACTTCCCGGGCCGGGCCCCGATCGAGGCCTATGGCAATGGCGGCTTCCGTTTCGCCTCCATGTCGCATCGCGGCTCGATCCTGTGCCTGCCCTCCGGCATCTACGGCTGGGACGGCACCGCCGAGGCGCCGTTCACAGGCGAACGTCTCGGCAAGGTGTTCGAGGAAGCCGAGGAGATCGGCTTCCTGTTGTTCGGTACCGGCAAGGACATTCGCCGGCTGCCGCCGGCGCTGGCCGACCGCATGCGCCAGGTCGGCATCTCCTGCGATCCGATGTCGACGGGCGCGGCGGTCCGCACCTTCAACATCATGCTCTCGGAAGGCCGGCCCGTGGCGGCGGCGCTCGTCGCGGTCGACTGAGCCAGCCCGGGTGACCTCCGCGGCGGTCTGACGCCGGCAGACGACTGGCCCCATGCGCCGCGCTACACCATCTTTCATCCGCGGGCCCGAAGCCCGAACCAAGCCGAGGCGCTGAGACACGGCCATGACGGATCTGAGCGAGAATTACGCCGAGTGCCTGCGTCTGGTGGAGACGGCCGATCGCGACCGGGCCATCTCGCTAGCCTTCGTTCCGGCGGACAAGCGCAACGACGTCGCCGCCCTCTACGCCTTCAACATCGAGACCGCGCGGGTGCGCGATTCGGTGAGCGAGCCGATGCCGGGGGAGATCCGGCTGCAATGGTGGCGCGACGCGCTGGCGGCGCCCGACCAGGGCGCGGCCGGGCATCCGGTCGCGGCCGCGGTCGCCGATACGATTGCCCGCCACGACCTGCCGCGTGCCGCGTTCGACCGCTTCCTCGAAGCGCGCATCTTCGACCTCTATGACGATCCGATGCCGTCGAGCGAGGAACTGGAGGCCTATGCCGGCGAGACCGCCTCGACGCTGATCATGCTGGCGGCGATGGTGCTGGCGCGCGATGCGGCGGAGACGCAGGCCGATGCGGCGGGACATGCCGGCGTCGCCCAGACGGTCGCTGGCGTCCTGCGCCTGTTGCCGCAGCATCGGGCCCGGCGGCAGGTCTTCGTGCCGGCCGACATCCTCGCCGCTGCCGGCTGTTCGAGCGAAGAGCTGATCCGCGGCGAGCGGGAACCGGCAGGCCGCGCCATCGCGGCGATGACCGCTTTCGGGCGCCAGCACGTGCGCGCCTGGACGGCCACACTCGGCGACATTCCCAAGCCGCTGCGACCGGCCTTCCTGCCAGCGGCGCTGGCGGGGCGGTACCTCGACCTCATCGAACGGGACGGGGCGGCGACACTCGACCAGCCGGTCGAGATCGGCCCGCTGCGCAAGGCCTACATCAACTGGCGCACGATGCGGCGCTGACGGCGGGGATCGACCGCCGGAGCGATCCGCGCTTACATCGCCGCAGTTGCCCGTGCATCCGGGCCAGCACACCGAATTTCCAACCGATCCGAAAGCCGACCCCACCATGGCATTGCGCACGATGAGGTCCGCGCCCCGGCATGTCGGGCAGTTCTGGCGCTCGCTGGCGGCGGGAGCCGGTGTCGCGGCCTTCCGCTTTCCGCTGGCGAGCCTGCTGATCGTCGCCATCGCGATCCTGTCCAACCTCGCCCTGCGGGATATCTATCCGGTGGCCGAGGACGATCTGGCCTGGCTGCTGGCGGCGTTCTATGGCGCGGCGGCCATTTCGGTCGGCATGGTGCTGGCGATGGAGGCGCGGGGCGCGTCGGCGGCGGTGCGGCAGGGCGCGTCTTCTCTCGTCGCGCTTGTCGTCGGCTCGGCGATCTGGGTCGGGCCGGCGCTGGCGGTATTTCCGCCGCCGCTGATCGTTGCCGCGACCTTCGCCGTCCCATTGGCGGGGTATCTGGGCCTGCGCGACGCGGAAAGGTTCTGGGTCTTCACCTTCTGGACCGTGGTCGGCGTCAGCCTCGCCTTCCTGTCGGTGCTGCTCTTCGTCCTCGGCCTGTCGGCGATCCTGGAGATGATCCGCTACCTGTTCGAGGTCGGGCTGCCGGGCGACGCCTATGAGCATATCTTCGCCACGGCCTTCGCGCTGGTCGGACCGCTCTTTGCGCTGGGCCGGATTCCGCATCATTTCGACGAGCGCATGCCGGCGGGGCAGGACGAGCGGCTGATCTCGGGCCTGCGCATCCTGTTCGACTGGGTCGCCGTGCCGCTGGTGCTGGCAACGGCGCTGGTCCTGCATCTCTATGCCGCCAAGATCCTCGTCACGGGCGACGTGCCGAGGGGCGAGATCGGCTGGATCGTCACCTTCTTCGCGCTGTTCGTCCTCATGCTGCGCATCGCGGTCGATCCGTTCCGTGCCGGCGCCGCGGCGGCCACGCGGCTTTTCACACGCTATTTCGCCCTGGCGCTTCTGGTGCCCCTGTCGCTGCTCGCCTATGCGATCTGGCTGCGGATCGGCGCCCAGGGGTTCACGCTGGAGCGCTACTACCTCGCCCTCGGGGCGCTGGCGGCGGGGCTGGTCCTCGCCCTGCAGCTTCCGGGACGCACGCGGGGCGACATTCGCTGGATGGCGGCGGTGCCGGTGTTGCTGCTGGCGCTGTCAGCCTTCGGCCCATGGGGCGCCTATGACACGGTCGGTCGCAGTCAGACGGCCCGCATCGTCGAGCGCTTCGTGGTGGATGACGGCGCCGGCGGGCGCCGGCTGGCCGCGACCGAGCGGCCGGATCGCGAGGCTGCCGAACTGCGCTCGCGCCTCTACGTTCTCGAAGATGTGAGCCAGCTCGACCGGTTGGCGCCGCTGCTGCCGTCGGATGTGATGGAGGGCGAGGGATCGGACCGGCGCGAGCGCATCTTCGCGGCGCTCGATCTGTCGGGTCCGGTCGGCGTGCGCGAATTGCGCAGCTTCACCGCCAATGCGCCGATGGTGATCGACATCGCCGGGTTCGATCGCGTCGTCCCGGAGCGCGACCTGCGTCAGGAGCCGGCAGACGGCGAGACGAGCAGCACCGTCGCCCCGTCATCCGAAGGAGCGGTGCTGGAGCTTGCGGGTGGGGAGTTACTGCTGCGGATCGGAGGGGCCGAAGACCGCTTCGATCTCGGGCCCGCGATCGACGCCTTGCCGGACGCAGTCTACGCGACGGTGCCGGACCGATTGCCGATGCCGGTCGTCGATCTGACCGGCACAAACGGGCGCAATGTCCGCCTGGCGCTGCGCCAGATCGTGCGGGACGGTGACGACGGGGCGATCCTGTCGGCGCTGCTCACCGTTTACTACCGGTCCGGCGAATGGCAGGCGCGGCCGGGCGACTGAGCCCGGTCCCTGGGTCTTCGATCAGGCCGCGGATACTATTCGGCAGCTTCCGCAATCGGTGTCTGGCCGAGCCAGCCGGCGAAATCGGCGAGGGCGCGGGCCGACAGGGCCTTCTTCTTGGCGATCGCCTTGTCCTTGCCCCGGAAGCGCGTGACGCCCTCCGGCTTCTGGATGGCCCCCGGCTCCAGCGGCGGGAACAGGCCGAAATTGATGTTCATCGGCTGGAAGGAACGCTTGCCGCTCTCTTCCTGATGGGCGAGGTGGCCCCCGGTAATATGCGCGGCGAGCGCGCCCATGGCGGTCGTCTGCGGCGGCGGGGTCGCGGCTTCGCCCAGACGCTCGGCGGCGGCGAAACGGCCGGTCATCAGCCCGACGGCGGCCGATTCCACATAACCTTCGCAGCCGGTGATCTGGCCGGCGAAGCGGATATGCGGCCGCACCTTCAGCCGCAATGTCGGGTCGAGCAGGGTTGGCGAGTTCAGATAGGTGTTGCGGTGCAGGCCGCCGAGCCGTGCGAACTCGGCGTTTTCGAGGCCGGGAATCATCCGCAGCACGGCTGCCTGCGCGCCGTATTTCAGCTTCGTCTGGAAGCCGACGATGTTGTAGAGCGTGCCCAGCGCATTGTCCTGGCGCAGCTGCACGACCGCATAGGCCTTGATGTCCGGCTGGTGGGCGTTGGTCAGGCCCATCGGCTTCATCGGGCCGTGGCGCAGGGTCTCCGGACCGCGCTCGGCCATGATCTCGATCGGCAGGCAGCCGTCGAAATAGGGCGTGCCTTCCCATTCCTTGAACTCGGCGCGGTCACCCTCGACGAGGGCGGCGACGAAGCGCTCGTAGGTGTCCTTGTCGAGCGGACAGTTGATGTAGTCCTTGCCGGTGCCGCCGGGGCCGACCTTGTCGTAGCGCGACTGGAACCAGGCCTTGTCCATGTCGATGGAATCGAAATGCACGATCGGCGCGATGGCGTCGAAGAAGGCGAGGGCGTCGGTGCCGGTGGCGGCGCTGATCGACTCGGCCAACGCCGGTGCCGTCAGCGGCCCGGTGGCGACGATGCTGGGGCCCCATTCCTCCGGCGGCAGGCCCTTGACCTCGCCGCGCTCGACGGTGATCAGCGGGTGTGCGGCAATCGCCTCGGAGACGGCGCCGGAAAAGCCCTCGCGATCGACCGCGAGCGCGCTGCCGGCGGGCACCTGGTGCGCGTCGGCGCAGCGCATGATCAGCGAATTGGCCAGCCGCATCTCGGCATGGAGGACGCCGACCGCATTGGTCTGGCTGTCGTCCGACCGGAAGGAGTTGGAGCAGACCAGCTCGGCCAGCCGGTCGGTCTTGTGGGCTTCGGTGCCGCGGACGGGCCGCATCTCGTGCAGCACCACGGGCAGACCGCGTTCGGCGATCTGCCAGGCAGCTTCGGATCCGGCGAGCCCGCCGCCGACGACGTGAATGGGTTGTTTCGACATGGGGGCAATTTAGCAGTCGCGCGTGGCGATCAAAAGGCCGCGTGGCGATCCGCGCGCATGATCGGGCAAGTTTGCGGCCTCCAAACGACAACACCCGCCGGGGGGAGGACCCGACGGGTGTCGCATTGGGACCTGCGCTGGGAGGAGGATGCGCAGGTCATATCCGCTTCAGGCCCGGGAGGAGGTGGGCCCTACGCGAAACTCTAGAAGGTCTCTGATCGCCCGTCGGGGGGAGGACCCGACGGGCGACTGAGAGGTACCTACGCTGGGAGGAGGATGCGCAGGCACTTTATCCGCCTTGGGCTTGGGAGGAGGAGTAGCCCTCGGCGAAGCTCTGTAATCTCTGGGCGCCCGCCGGGGGGAGGACCCGGCGGGCGTCTGGGTGGAAACTGCCTGGGAGGAGGAGTGGCAGTTTCCGATCCGCTTGGGTCCTGGGAGGAGGAGTGGACCCTTGCGAAAGTCTTGGCTGATAATCAGCCGATGGCGCGGCGGGCGACCGAGTTGATGTCGCCGCGCGAGATGCCGAGATCGGCGAGTTCGCGCTGGGAGAGACGGTTCAGTTCGTTGACCGTCTCGCGGTAGCGGCGCCAGTTGTTGTAGGAGCGAACGAGGTTCATTGGTCTATCCTGCGGTCTTAAATCGATTGAAGCGGCTGATTGTTTCGTCTGCGTCGCTTCGTTGACTGGAAGGTAGGCGGTGCATGTCGGACCCGCTAGAGGCTTCGATGCATGGCAGCCTTGCGATTTGTGCATCGCAACAATTGACATCGGTGCACGGGTCGTGGGCGCGATCTCCGGGGCATCTCACTCTACCCTCTTGACGGTAGGAGCCTGGTCGAGCCGCTTGCCGTTCTCTGAAGGGACGCGCGCGGGTTCGACGCCGGATCACGCCGAAAGCGCCGGTCCCGTGTGAAAAAGCCATGGAATCATGCGGATTGGCCCCCATATGGGCCTTTCGTGGCCGCGAGGCCGGTGATATAGAAGCGCGCGTCTCGCGTCGCCCACCGTACGGCGCACTATGCGGGTGTGGCGGAATTGGCAGACGCACTTGGTTTAGGTCCAAGCGCCGAGAGGCATGGGGGTTCAAGTCCCTCCACCCGCACCAGCGGCCGCTTTCACGGAATTCATTGCGGGTCGGCCTGAATGATCGGTCGTCTCGAGCACACAAGAAGGTATCCAGAATGCAGGTAACGGAAACCAAGGCCGAGGGCCTGAAGCGCGAGATCGAGATCGTCGTGCCGGCCTCGGATCTTGAAGCGCGGCTCCAGACCCGGCTCTATGAAGCCAAGGACCGGGTGCAGCTGAAGGGTTTCCGGCCGGGCAAGGTGCCGGTTGGCCATCTGCGCAAGATGTACGGCAAGTCGCTGATGGCGGAGATCGTCAACCAGATCCTGACCGAGACCCCGCGCAACGTCATTGCCGAGCGCAACGAGCGCTCCGCCATGCAGCCGGAAATCGGCATGTCTGAGGACGAGGCCGAGGCCGAGAAGGTTCTCAACGGCGGCGCCGACTTCAAGTTCACCCTGACCTACGAGACGCTGCCGGCGTTCGAGCTCAAGGGCACCGAGGGCATCAAGATCGAGCGTCCCGTCGTCGAGGTTGCTGACGCTGAGATCGACGAGCAGGTCGAGCGCATCGCCGAGAACGCCCGGACCTACGCCGCCAAGGATGGCGCTGCGGACAAGGGCGATCGCGTCACCATGGACTTCGTCGGCAAGATCGACGGCGAGCCCTTCGATGGCGGCACCGCCACCGACAGCAACCTGGTGATCGGCTCGGGTCAGTTCATCCCGGGCTTCGAGGACCAGCTGATCGGCGTGAAGGCCGGCGACGAGAAGACCGTCGAGCTGACCTTCCCCGAGGATTACGGCGCCGCGCATCTGGCCGGCAAGCCCGCGACCTTCGACGTCACCGTCAAGGAAGTCGCCGCTCCCGAAGAGACCACGATCGACGACGAGTTCGCCGCCAAGCTCGGTGTCGAATCGCTGGATCGCCTGAAGACGGTCGTGCGCGAGCAGATCGAGAGCCAGTACGGCCAGGCGACGCGCCAGAAGGTCAAGCGCCAGCTGCTCGATGCCCTCGACGCGGCGTATGATTTCGAGCTGCCGGAGAAGCTGGTCGAGGCCGAGTTCACCAACATCTGGAACCAGGTGCAGGGCGAGCTGACCAACAGCGGCAAGACCTTCGAGGACGAGGACACCACCGAGGAGAAGGCGCGCGCCGAATATCGCCGCCTCGCCGAGCGTCGGGTCCGTCTGGGTCTGGTCCTGTCCGAGATCGGCGAGAAGGCCGGCGTGCAGATCACCGACGAGGAGCTGCAGCGCGCGATGTTCGAGCAGCTGCGCCGCTATCCGGGCCAGGAGAAGGAAGTCTACGAGTACTTCCAGAAGAACCCGGACGCCGTCGCCAGCCTGCGCGCGCCGCTCTACGAGGAGAAGGTCGTCGACCATCTGCTCGCCGAGGTGGACGTCACCGACAAGACCGTCAGCAAGGAAGAGCTGATGGCCGAGGACGAGGACGACAAGGAAACCGCCCTCGCGTCGTAAGGCGGGGCGTCGCGCAAGCGACCATCGTCGAGAATTTCGGGAGGGCCGGCGCGAGTCGGCCCTTTCGCATATCTGGCCGGCAGTGCGGGGCTCGCGCCCGCCCAAGTCTGGTCATCACTATCGCCGATAGAGGCGTGCGCCGCGCGGACCCCCCGCGTCGGCAGATAGTGGCAGCGCCGATCCGTCGGCTCTGCGCCCCCGCCACCCGGACCGATCACAGAACAGGCTTCCCCGCGGCATGCAGCGATTTCCGACGACCGCCATCCTCGCCTTCCTCATCGTGCTCTTCGTCCTCACCGGCGCAAGTCACGCCCAGATGCCGGGATTGTCGATCGGCGGGTCGGGCGAGACCGAGGCCAGCGCGTCGTCCGATCCCTCGCTGGACGATCTGATCGGTATTCTCGAGAACGACGACACCCGCGCCAAGCTGATCGAATCGCTGAAAGCCGCCGCCTACAAGGCGCCGGACGCCGCTGACGCGGCCGAGGCCGGTACGGAGGCCGCGCCGCGCACGCTGCCCGGCGAGATCGCGCAGTGGACCCGCTCCATGGCAGGGGGCCTGCTGGACACCTGGGATCAGGTCGCGGCCAGTCTCGTCTCGGCGTCGCAGATGCTGTCGGGGGCCAGCCGCATCGACCTGCCGATGCTGATCTCGGCGATCCTGCCGGTGGGGCTGGTGGCCCTCGTCGCCTTCGGCGTGCTGTTCGCCAGCCGGGTCATCAAATATCCGATCTTCCGGCGGCTGGCCGATGCCGCCGAGCGCACCGGCCCGATCAACAAGCTCCTGCTGCTGGTCATCTCGTCGATCGTCGACGCTTTGTCGGTGGTGGTCGGCTGGGCGGCCGGCTATCTCGCCGCGGTGATCTTCTTCGGCGGCGAACCGGGCATCAACCAGGCCCTGTTCCTGAACGCCTTCCTGCTGATCGAGATGGTCAAGGTGGGCCTTGCCAGCTTCGTGTCGCCGTCCTACCCGCAATTGCGCCTGACGCCGTTCTCGAACCGGCAGGCGAGCTACTGGTATTTCTGGATCTCGCGGCTGATCTCGATCCTCGGCTACACCTTCATGTTCGTCGCGCCGATCGTGCAGCAATCGTCGAGCATCGCGGCGGCCGAGGCGGTGCGCTTTATCGTCGTGGTCCTCTGCCTGCTCCTGACCATCGGGCTGATCCTGAAGAATCGCGGCGTCGTGCGCGAGCGGCTGAAGCGGGCCAAGCACCAAGGCGACCGTTCGGTCAGCGCCTGGGTCTATGCCTTTGTCGGCCAGATCTGGTGGGTGCTGGCGATCGGCTTCGCGCTCGCGCTGTTCATCGTATGGGTCCGCAGCCCCGAATCCGGCCTCGCCTTCATGACCACCGCGACACTGAAGTCGATCGCGGCCATGGCCGTCGGCGGGCTGATCGTGTCGATCCTGTCGCGGGTCATCGCCCGGGGCATCCCGATCCCGCAGAACCTCAAGGACCGGCTGCCGCTCCTGGAGCGCCGGGTGAACTCCTTCATCCCCAACGCGCTCACCGTCCTGCGCGGCGTCGTCATCGTCGTCGTCCTGGCGGTGATCCTGGAGGCCTGGAACCTGTTGTCGTTCAGCGACTGGCTGGCCAGCCCGCTGGGCCAGCGCTTCGCCGGCGGGCTCGTCGGCGCGGGCATCATCCTGGCGGTCGGCGTGGCGATCTATATCGGCGTGTCGTCCTGGGTGGAGTACCGCCTCAACCCGAATTACGGCACGGTGCCGACGGCGCGCGAGCGCACGCTGCTGTCGCTGTTCCGCAATGCCTTCACGATCACAATGATCGTGCTGGTGGCGATGCTGGTTCTGTCGCAGATCGGCATCGACATCGCGCCGCTCCTCGCCGGTGCCGGTGTCGTCGGCCTGGCCATCGGTTTCGGCGCCCAGAAATTCGTCCAGGACATCATCACCGGCGCCTTCATCCAGATCCAGAACGCCATGAACGAGGGCGACATCGTCGAGCTGAACGGCATCTCCGGCACGGTCGAGGAACTGACCGTGCGGTCCGTCGGTCTGCGCACGCTGGAAGGCACCTGGTACCTGATCCCGTTTTCCTCGGTCGACCAGGTGGCGAACTTCTCCAAGGACTTCGCCTATTACGTCGCCGATATCGGCGTCGCCTATCGCGAGAACGTCGACGACGTGAAGCAGATGATGTTCGACGCCTTCGACGAGCTGAAGGCCACCGCCGTCGGGGAGAACCTCCTGAGCGAGCTCGACATGTGGGGGGTCAACGAACTCGGTGATTCGGCCGTCGTCGTGCGCGGCCGGGTGATGACCAAGCCGTCGACCCAGTGGGGCGTCGGCCGGGCCTATCGCGAGATCATCAAGCGGATGTCCGACGAGCGCGGCATCGAGATCCCGTTCCCGCACATGACGCTGTGGTTCGGCGAGGACCGGAACGGCAAGGCGCCCCCGGTGCGGGTGCGCCAGAACCTCGAGGCCGACACGGCGCATCCGGCGATCGAGGCGAGCGGCCAGTCGACCGAGGGCGGCGACTACGGCACCCACGACGCGGACCGCAAGCCGATACCGCCGGGCGGCGGCGACATCGACAGCGCCGGCGAGGGCAGGGGCTGATTGCGCAACGGCCCGCGCACGACCATATGGGGCACAGGGGCCAATCCCTTGGGCCTCATGGCATTCGGCGCGGGGGAACGCCTTGCATAGGCGCTTGGCCAAGTCCTATCTACTGAACCAGACGAATCCCTTCGCTATTCCCGCGGCACCCGGTGGTGCCGCTCATCAGACCAAGCAGCGAGACGACGACCGATGACACATCCCGTGGAAACCGCGATGAACCTCGTTCCCATGGTGGTCGAGCAGACCAACCGGGGCGAGCGCGCCTACGACATCTTCTCGCGGCTTCTGAAGGAGCGGGTGATCTTCATCACCGGCCCGATCGAAGACTCGATGGCCACGCTGGTCTGCGCCCAGCTGCTGTTCCTCGAGGCCGAGAATCCGAAGAAGGAGATCGCCCTCTACATCAACTCGCCCGGCGGCGTGGTGACCAGCGGCATGGCGATCTACGACACCATGCAGTTCATCAAGCCGGCGGTCTCGACCCTGTGCATCGGCCAGGCGGCCTCGATGGGCTCGCTGCTGCTGTGCGCCGGTCACAAGGACATGCGCTTCGCCACGCCGAACGCCCGCATCATGGTGCATCAGCCGTCCGGCGGCTTCTCGGGTCAGGCGTCCGACATCGAGCGTCACGCCCAGGACATCATCAAGCTGAAGCGCCGCCTGAACGAGGTCTATGTCGAGCACACCGGCCAGGACTACGAGACGGTTGAACGCACGCTCGATCGTGACCACTTCATGACCGCCCAGGAGGCGCGCGAGTTCGGTCTGATCGACAAGGTCTATTCGTCGCGCGACGCCCTCGAGGCCGAAGGCACCAAGTAGGGCTGCGTCGTCACGCCACGGCCACACTTGCATCGCGATCATGGCGGCGCGTGCGTTAAGCGCCGCTCAAGCAATCGACGCTACGCTGGACGATGTGCAAGAGTGGCCGATGGTATCGGGTCGTGGCTTTCGGGTGAGAGTCGCTTTGCCGAACGGGGCCGGGGGCACTAGGTTCGGTAGACCAAACGAGAAACGGATCCCTGGAGGGGACCGGATCGGAAGGAAAGACGCATGAGCAAAACGAGCGGCGGCGACTCCAAGAACACGCTCTACTGCTCTTTCTGCGGGAAGAGCCAGCACGAAGTCCGTAAGCTGATCGCCGGGCCGACGGTCTTTATCTGCGACGAGTGCGTCGAGCTGTGCATGGATATCATCAGGGAGGAAAACAAATCCTCCATGGTGAAGTCGCGGGAGGGTGTCCCCACCCCGCAGGAAATCATCGCGGTTCTCGACGACTACGTGATCGGGCAGTCCTTCGCCAAGAAGGTGCTCTCCGTCGCCGTGCACAACCATTACAAGCGGCTCGCCCACGCAGCCAAGAGCAACGACGTCGAACTGGCGAAGTCCAACATCCTGCTGATCGGCCCGACCGGTTGCGGCAAGACGCTGCTCGCGCAGACGCTGGCCCGCATCCTCGACGTGCCGTTCACCATGGCGGACGCGACCACGCTGACCGAAGCCGGCTATGTCGGCGAGGATGTCGAGAACATCATCCTGAAGCTGCTTCAGGCGTCGGATTACAATGTCGAACGGGCGCAGCGCGGCATCGTTTACATCGACGAAATCGACAAGATCAGCCGCAAGGCCGAAAACCCCTCGATCACGCGCGACGTGTCGGGCGAGGGCGTCCAGCAGGCGCTGCTGAAGATCATGGAAGGCACCGTGGCTTCGGTTCCGCCGCAGGGTGGCC
>NZ_CAXPJM010000006.1:0-79597 GCF_964217435.1 Aurantimonas sp.
ATTTCATTCTGGAATTCCTGGCCGCCGGATCGATCCACGCGATCCATCTCAGCCGACTGGCGGAGGAGATCGTGATGTGGATGTCGGACCGCTTCGCCTTCATCAGCCTCAGCGACGCCTTCACCACCGGCTCTTCCATCATGCCGCAGAAGAAGAACCCGGACGCCGCCGAACTGGTGCGCGCCAAGCCGGGCCGCATCAACGGCGCGCTGATCTCGCTGCTGACCGTGATGAAGGGCCTGCCGCTCAGCTACTCCAAGGACATGCAGGAAGACAAGGAACAGGTCTTCGACGCCATCGATTCGCTGGCCCTGGCGCTGGCGGCGGCCACCGGCATGGTGCGCGACATGACCATCCAGACCGAGGCGATGCGCAAGGCGGCCGGCCACGGCTTCTCCACCGCGACGGACCTGGCCGACTGGCTGGTGCGCGAACTCGGCATGCCGTTCCGCGAGGCCCATCACGTCACCGGCCGGGCCGTTGCCCTCGCTGAGGCGCGCGGCGTCGGGCTGGAGGAACTGCCGCTGGACAGCCTGCAGGAGCTGGATGCGCGGATCGGCGAGGCGGTGTTCTCGGTGCTCGGCGTCGACGCCTCGGTCAACAGCCGCACCAGCTTCGGCGGCACCGCGCCGGCCAATGTGCGGGCGCAGGTCGCCTATTGGCGCGAGCGGATGGCAAGCGACGCGCGATGACGATCGCGGCGGTGGTGATTTTCCGCCGGGAAATCGCTATGACCGCTGACGGGGAAGCTGACGCCGGGACGCGGCGAGGGGTGACGACATGACCATTCGATCGAGCCGGACCTATCTGCCGCTGCTGCTCGTCGCCGCAACGGCGATGCTGGCGGGCTGCGGCATCAAGAACAATCCGGTGGCGCCGTCCTCCGGGCAGACCGGGGCATCGGCCGGCGCCGACGCGGTGGCTGCCAACAACGCCAGCAGCGGCTTCGGCACGGCGGGCTCGGCGGCGGGCGCCGTGCGCGTCTCGCGCATCCAGGACGACACCGCCATCGGACCGGCCGAGGTGAGCCGCAACAAGGGCGCCACGAGCAGCGGCTTCATCCTCGATCCGCTGCTGAACTGAGCCGTTTCCGCCCCTCTTCCGAGTGCCGTCTGACCTGCCATGAACCATTTCGAAATCCGCGACGGCGTCCTGCATGCCGAGGACGTCTCCGTCGAAACGATCGCCCATGACGTGGGCACGCCCTTCTACTGCTATTCGACCGCGACGCTGACGCGCCACTACACGGTGTTCGCCGAGGCCTTCGCCGATATCGACGCGCTGGTCTGCTACGCCATGAAGGCGAATTCCAACCAGGCGGTGCTGAAGACGCTGGCCGCGCTCGGCGCCGGCGCCGACGTCGTGTCGGGCGGCGAATTGCTGCGGGCGCTGCGGGCCGGCATCCCGGCCGAGAAGATCATGTTCTCGGGCGTCGGCAAGAGCGTGCCGGAGATCGACCTGGCGCTGGCCTCGGGCATCTTCTGCTTCAACATCGAATCGGAGCCGGAGCTCGAGATGATCTCGGCCCGGGCCGTGGCGGCCGGGCGCACGGCGCATGTCTCGTTTCGCATCAATCCCGACGTCGACGCGCGCACCCACGCCAAGATCTCCACCGGCAAGAAGTCCGACAAGTTCGGCATCGCCTATGAGCGAGCGGAGGCGGTCTACGATCGGGCCCGCGCCCTGCCGGGCATCGCGGTGTCGGGCATCGACATGCATATCGGCAGCCAGATCGTCGAGCTGGAGCCCTTCGACCAGGCCTTCGAGCGGCTGGCGGGCCTGGTGCGGCGGCTGCGCGACGCCGGCCACGACATCGCCCATGTCGATCTCGGCGGCGGCCTCGGCGTGCCCTACAGCCGCACCAACACCCCGCCGCCGGCCCCGCCCGCCTATGCCGAGATCGTCAAGCGCCATGTCCGCGACCTCGACTGCAAGGTGGTGTTCGAGCCGGGCCGGCTGATCGCCGCCAATGCCGGCATCCTGGTCACCCGGGTGGTCTATGTGAAGGAAGCCGAGGGCAAGACCTTCGTCATCGTCGATGCCGGCATGAACGACCTGATCCGCCCGACCCTGTACGACGCCTGGCACGACATCCATCCGGTGCTCGACGACCCGGACGCGCCGCGCCTCGTCGCCGACGTGGTCGGCCCGGTCTGCGAGAGCGGCGACTATTTCGCCCGCGCCCGCGACATTCCGGCGGTGAAGGCCGGCGACCTCGTCTACCTGTCGTCGGCCGGCGCCTATGGGGCGGTCCAGTCGGGCACCTACAATTCCCGGCCGCTGATCGCCGAGGTGCTGGTCAAGGGCGATGCCTTCCACGCCATCCGGCCGCGCCAGACCATCGACGAGATGATCGCGCTGGACCGTCTGCCCCCCTGGCTGGGCGGCGACGACTGAGGCCATTGGCCGCTTCACAGCTGCGTCACCCGCCTCGTCTTCGCCGTAAAAACTGTTACGCTCGCTGAAACTTGCGACGAACGAGGCTGGCCCCATGGCGCGACACGAGCGGCAGAGCGACTGGACCGCGTCCGGGCGTGTCGCGGCGACGCGGCGCATGGCCTGGGCGGCGCTTCTGATCGAGCGCGCCTGGCCGCTGGTGCTGGCGCTCGCCTGCCTCGTCGCGGTCTTCCTGATCCTCGCCTGGTTCGGCCTGTTCGCCGCGCTGCCCTTCCTCGCCCGCGTTGCGGTGATCGCGATTCTCGCAGGGCTCGGCCTTGCGGCACTGTGGCGCAATCGCGGCCTGCGGCTGCCGACAGCCACCGCGGTGGATGCGCGCATCGAGGGGGCGAGCCGGCTGGACCACCAGCCACTGCAGGCGCAGGACCAGCGCGCCGTCGGCGCCGACCCCTTTGCCGCCGCGCTGTGGCGCGCCCATCAGCGCCGCATGGCCGAGCGGCTGCGCGATCTCAGCGGCGGTGCGCCCGCCACCCGCACCGAGCGGATCGATCCCTATGGCCTGCGCGCGCTGGTGGCGCTGCTGCTGGTCACCGCCTTCGCCTTTTCCTTCGGACCGGGCGGCGGCCGCGTCGTCGATGCGCTGGCGCCGGATGCCGCCGACAGCGTCGCCTCGGCGCGGGTCGACGCCTGGGTGACGCCGCCGGCCTATACCGGCCGCGCGCCGATCTTCCTGACCGATGTCGGCGCCTCGGACGCGCCCATGACCGTGCCCGAGGGCAGCGAGCTGGAGGTGCGGATTTCCGACGGCTCGAACGCCGAACTGAGCTTCACCCCGGCCGGCGCCGAGCCGATCGCCATCGCACCGGTCACCGATGACGAGGGCGAGGTCGCGGACGCTGCCGCGACCGGCGATGCCGAGGCCGAGGCCGACGTCCCGGCCGGCCCGCGCGAATATGCCTATGCCCTCGACATGCCGGGCGAGGCGGCGCTGACCACCACCTTCTCCACCCTCGGCCGCTGGCGCTTCGACGTGACGCCGGACCTCGACCCCGAGATCGCCTTCGAGGGCGAGCCGGGCGTGGCGCGCAACGGCGCGCTGCAGCTCACCTACAAGGTCACCGACGATTACGGCGTGCGGCAGGCCAATGCCGCGATCGCCGTCACGGACGACATCGTGCCGGAGGATGCGCGGCCGCTGATCGCACCACCGGAGATCCGGCTGGCGCTGCCGCGCCGCACCAAGGGCACGGCCGAGGGCCGCACCAGTGCCGATCTGACCGAAAGCCCCTATGCCGGGGCCGAGGTGGCGATGACCCTCGTCGCGGTGGACGATGCCGGGCAGGAGGGCCGCTCGGAGGCGCTGAGCCTGACGCTGCCCGAGCGGCGCTTCTCCAACCCGCTGGCCCGCGCCGTGGTCGAGCAGCGGCGCATCCTGGCGCTGGACGCCGACAGCACGGCCCGCGTCGTCCAGATGCTCGACGCGGTGACCCTGCGCGGCGACGAATTCATCGAGAGCCCGGCGACCTATCTGGCGCTGAAGGCCGTGCGCACCCGCATCGCCACCGCCTATGACGACGCCGCGCTGGTCTCGGCGGTGGACTTCATGTGGGAGATCGCGCTGGGCATCGAGGACGGCAATCTGTCGCTCGCCGAACGGCGGCTGCGCGATGCCCGCGAGCAGCTCTCCGAAGCGCTGGAGAACGGCGCGTCGGATGCCGAGATCGACCAGCTGATGCAGGAACTGCGCGAGGCGATGCAGGAATACATGCAGGCGCTGGCCGAGGCGATGCGGAATCAGCCGCCGATGAACCAGGACCAGATGCAGGCCGGCGACATGCAGGAGCTGCGGCCGCAGGATCTGCAGCGGATGATGGACCGCATCGAGGATCTGGCGAAGTCCGGCTCCAAGGAGGCGGCCCAGCAGCTTCTCTCCGAACTGCAGCAGATGATGGACAATCTGCAGGCCATGCGCCCCGGCCAGCAGCCGCAGAATGGCGAACAGAACGCCATGCAGCAGCAGATGAACAAGATGGGCGAATTGCTGCAGCGCCAGCAGCAGCTGATGGACGAGACCTTCGATCTCGGCCGCCGCCAGATCGAGCGCGAGCAGCAGCAGGGTCAGCAGGGCCAACAGGGGCAGGAAGGCCAGCAGGGCGAACAGGGCGAGCCGATGACGGCCGAACAGCTGCGCGAGATGATGAAGCAGCTGCAGGAGCAGCAGGGCCAGCTTCAGGAAGAATTGCAGGCGCTGCAGGAGCAGATGCAGGGCATGGGCATGGAGCCGTCGGAAGGCTTCGGCGAGGCCGGCGAGGCGATGGGCAAGGCCGAGGGCGCGCTGGGCGAGGGCGAGGACGGCGAGGCGGTGGGCCAGCAGGGCCGCGCCATGGAGGCCATGCGCCGCGGCGCCCAGGACATGATGCAGCAGATGCAGGAGGCCATGCAGCAGGGGCAGGGCCAGCCGGGCATGCAGGGACAGGGCGGCCAGATGGGGCAGGGCTTCAACGGCGCCCAGCAGCGCTCCGGCCGCGACCCGCTGGGCCGCCAGCGCCAGACCCAAGGTCCCGATTTCGGGCAGGATGTCGGCGTGCCGGACGAGATCGACACCGAGCGGGCCCGCGAGATCCTCGACGCGATCCGCAACCGGCTCGGCGACGCGCTGTCGCCGCAGATGGAGCGGGACTATCTGGAGCGGCTGCTCGAGACGCCCTGAGGCGGACCGGCCGTCAGGCGACATCGCCGCTGCGACGCCTCGGCGCCGCGGCGGTGCTTTTCATCGAATGTCAGGGATAGAGCCCGGCTGTATTCGCGGTAGCGTCAGGCGCAGCGGCGGATATGCGGTGCGGTGGGGGCGTCGGCCGTGTCGCCCTTTTGTGCAGCGCGTTCGGCCAGGATGCGAGCGACCTCGCGGCGCAGTTCGGCGATCGAGAACGGCTTTTCCACCACGCCCTCGATGATCGCGGTCAGATCCTCGGCCGCTTCCATCTGCTCGGCATAGCCGGTCATCAGGAGCACCGGCAGATGCGGCCAGGAGGCGGCGATCTCGTGGGCGAGCTCGATGCCGGTGAGGCAGGGCATGCGGATGTCGGACAGGACGAAGTCGAAGGCGCCGTCCCGTTCGACCAGGACGTCCAGCGCCATTTCGCCGTCTTCGGCGACGGTCACCTCGTGACCTTCCAGCCCGAGCGCCCGCGAAACCAGGAGGCGAACGCCGGCGTCGTCTTCCGCGATCAGAATCCTCGCCAAGAGGGGCCTCCCATCGTCTGCCTACGCAACACCAAATTGCGCTTCTAAGGCACAATCCTTGCGCAAAGCTTGCGTGTCGAGGCTTTCGATCGTCGCAGCCGGATGGCGGCGGCCGCTCGGGCGGTCGTTCGGCAGGCGAGAACGGGCGTCGTCAGTCGACGACGCGGCCGACGAAAGGCAGTTCGCGAAAGGCGTGGCCGACATCCATGCCGTAGCCGACGACGAATTGGTCGGGGCAGGAAAAGCCGACATAATCGGCCTCGATATCCGCCTTGCGGCGCATCGGCTTGTCGAGCAGGACCGCGATCGGCACCTCGGCGGCACCGCGCGACAGCATCAGGTCGCGGGCGAATTTCACCGTGCGGCCCGATTCCAGAATGTCGTCGATGAGCAGCACCGTGCGGCCGGCGACCTCGCTCTCCACGTCGCGCAGGACGCGGATCTCGCCGGGTTCGGTGCCGGCGCCGTAGCTCGACAGGGAGATGAACTCGACCTCGGGCGCAAGCCCGGCATGGTGCAGGGCGCGGATCAGGTCGGCGGCGAAGACGAAGGAGCCCTTCAGCACCGAGATGACCAGAAGATCCTTGGCCGGCACGGCGGCGATCTCGCCGGCGACCCGGTCGACGGTCTTCGCGATTTCCTCGACGCTGTAGAGCGGCTCGATCTGTTTGCCGCGGACGGTAATCACCGGTCAGCCGCTCCTGTGTCTTCGAATTCGACCCTGATGTCGCCCGCTGTATCATCCGCGACCGCCAGTGCCGAGAGGAATCGCACCGATTGTCCGGCCGGCAGGGCGGAAATCTGCGCGTTCAGCGGCTTGCTGCGGGTGATGCCGCCGGCATCGGTCAGCGCGATGCGGAGCGTGGGGACGGTCAGCGGGCCGGCGGTGTCGTTGGCGATGACGCCGGCGACCGACAGGACGGCGCCGCTGCCGCGCGGCACGACACTGGCATCGACATTGCGCAGGACGAGGCCCGAGGCGCTGGTGACCGCAAAGGGCGCGGCGACCGGCGACGCGGGCATCGACAGGAGGAGGACCGGCGCGGCGAGAAGACCGATCAGGAAGCCGCCGACGACAAGGACGGCGCGGCCGGGACTGAGCCGCCGGGCGCGCGCGGCAAGGGAGGAGCGGGCCGGAGCGTCCTGTGCGGGCCGGGAGGCGTGGCGCGACAAGAGGAACGCCTGACGCAGCAGGTCGCGCTCTTCGGCGGCGGCGTCGGGAAAGCTGCCATGGCCATGGCAGCTCGCCCGGCGTCCGAAGGGCCGCGCGCCGGGTGCGGGCATCGCTTCGCTTGCCGTCGGCTCGTGGGCGATCTGGCGCAGCGTCGAGGCATGGCGCGGCAGCGCCTGGCGGCCGACGATCTCGGCCTCGCCGTCGATGGTGATGACGCGGCGGGGAGCCCGGCGCGTGTCAGCGTTGGTGCGAAAGTCGGTCATCGCATCCTCTGTGCTTCGGCGTTCAGCAATCGGTAAGGATTTATGCTTAACAAACCGTGAATCCGGCTGCGGGGTGGCCGTCACGGCGCGCGCCGGTTAGGACGGCCAACATTCACCACAAGTCCGGTGCATCTGGATGATCGAGGGCGACAAGACAGGGGCTTTGCGCAGTGATTCGGTTCGAGAATGTCGGGCTTCGATACGACATGGGGCCGGAGGTGCTGCGCGATCTGTCCTTCGAGGTGAAGCGCCAGTCCTTCCAGTTCCTGACCGGCCCGTCGGGCGCCGGCAAGACCAGCTTGCTGCGCATGCTGTTCCTGGCGCTGAAGCCGACCCGCGGCCTGATCACGGTTCTCGGCCGCGACGCCTCGACCCTGTCGCGCACCGACCTGCCGTCGATCCGCCGGCGCATCGGCGTCGTCTTCCAGGATTTCCGCCTGCTGGAGCATCTGTCGACCTACGAGAACGTCGCGCTGCCGCTGCGGGTGCGCGGCCGCGAGGAGGCTTCCTACCGGCAGGACGTGATCGACCTGATCAAATGGGTCGGGCTCGGCGAACGGCTGCATGCCTCGCCGGTGGTGCTGTCGGGCGGCGAGAAGCAGCGCGCGGCCATTGCCCGGGCGCTGATCGACCAGCCGGATATCCTCCTGGCCGACGAGCCGACCGGCAATGTCGATCCGCCGCTGGCCCGCCGTCTGCTGCGCCTGTTCATGGAGCTCAACCGCACCGGCACCGCGGTGGTCATCGCCACCCACGATCTCGACCTGATGGAGCAGGTGGCCGCGCGCCGCCTGGTCCTCTCGGACGGACGCCTCGACATCTATGATTGATCTCGCCGACCACTGGATCGACCTGCGCGAATATGTGCTGCGGCTCGTCGGCCGGACCGGCGAGGACAGGCCGGCGCCGATCGTGCCGCGCGCCAATGTCGCAGGCCGGGCGCTGATGACGGTCATCGCCATCATGACCTTCCTGGCGAGCCTGACCGTCGGCGCGGTGACGCTGGTCTCCGACACGGCCTCCCAGTGGCAGAACGACATCTCCCGCGAGATCACCGTGCAGGTGCTGCCCGACGACGGCGTCGACATGGCCGCGGCGCTGGCCGACGTGCGGCGCATCGCGCTGACGACGCCCGGGGTCACCGGCGCGACCATTCTCGACGACGCCGCCACCGGCCGGCTGCTGGAGCCCTGGCTGGGCGACGGGCTCAATCTCGACGATCTGCCGGTCCCGCGGCTGGTGATCATCTCCATCGACCAGGATTCGCCGCCCGATTTCGTCGCCCTCGTGGCGCGCCTGCAGAGCGAGGTGCCGGCCTCCGAGCTCGACGATCACCGCGCCTGGGTGTCGCGGCTGGTGACCATGGCGCGGGCGACGGTGCTGGTCGGCGTCGGCGTCCTGACGCTGGTGCTGGTGGCCACGACCCTGACCGTGGTCTTCGCCACCCGCGGGGCGATGTCCGGCAACCGCCACATCATCGAGGTGCTGCATTTCGTCGGCGCCCGCTCCTCCTTCATCGCGCGGGAGTTCGAGCGGCATTTCCTGCGGCTCGGCCTCGTCGGCGCGGTGATCGGCGGGGCCACGGCGCTCGTCCTCTTCGCGATGATGGGGTTCTGGACGGCCAGCAACACCGCGACCCCCGAGGCCGACCAGATCAGCGCCCTGTTCGGGTCCTTCTCCATCGGCTGGATCGGCTATGTCGGCGTCGTCGCCCTGGTTGCAACCGTGGGAGGGCTGACGGCGTTTACATCTCGCCTTACTGTGGTCCGTCATCTCGCCGAGATCGACATGATCTCGCCGGTCGAGCGGTAAGGTCCGGTTAACCCTGGACTGGAAAGACTGCGTCTCAGGACGAGGACACGGACAAAGCGATGTCGCATTCCGAGAGGAACATGATCCGATGATCCTAGCGTCATCGGCCCACCCCCATTCTTCCGGCCCCGGCCGCGACGCGCCCGGCGACAAACCGGTGCGCCGGTCGCATCGCTGGATGCCGAGGGGCGTACGGCGGCTGTGCCTTGCGGCGGTCCTCGTCGGCGTGCTTCTGGGCGGCTATCTGGCCGGCGGCTTCGTGCGCTTTGCCGAGGAGGTGAGCCTCCTGGCCAAGCCGGCGCCGATCGGCGCGGCGGACGGCATCGTCGTTTTGACCGGCGGAGCGCTGCGCATCGACCAGGCGATCGACCTGTTGAAGGAGGGGCGCGGCCGGCGGCTCCTGATCAGCGGCGTCAATCCGGGCACCAGCGCCGCGACGCTGGCCCGCATGACCGACACCGACCGCGATCTCTTCGCCTGCTGCGTCGATCTCGACTACGCCGCGCTGAACACGGTGGGCAATGCCGAGATCGCCCGCAACTGGGCGCGCGAGCAGGGCTTTCGCGACCTCATCCTGGTGACCAGCGACTATCACATGCCGCGCTCGCTGCGCGAGTTCGACCGCATCGGCGAGCTGCGCTCCGTGACCCCCTATGCCGTGCGCCGCGACGACCTGTGGTCGGCCGAGCTGATGCCCAACACCGCCGGGCTGCGCGTGCTTTTGACCGAATATGCCAAGCTGATCGCCGCCCGGGTGCGGCTGGTCTTCGGCGTCGCCCAGACCGACAGCGTCGCCACCGAACTCGCCGGTCTCGATCCCTGAGGCCGGCCGCCGACCAGCCCCTCGATTCTCGCCGCCCGACGTCGTATGGCGTCGGCACGTCGCCGGCCTGCCATCCTGTCCGTCCCTGCCGCGCCGACCCATGCCGGAGGCGCTTCCAGCCATGATCTTCGTCCGCTCGCTCGCCTTCAACGTGCTGTTCTACTTCAATCTGATCGTCCAGATGATCGTGCTCGGCCCGCTGATGTTCTTCGGCTCGGAGGCGACGGGCTGGTGGGTCGTCAAGAACTGGGCGCGCTCCAGCGTCTGGCTGCTCGAGCATGTCGGTGGCGTGCGCTCGAAGATCACCGGTATCGAGCATGTGCCGGCGGGCCCGTCGATCATCGCCGCCAAGCACCAGTCCTTCTGGGACGTCTTCGCCATCATCCCCGATCTCGACCGGCCGACCTTCATCCTGAAGAAGGAGCTGATGCGCATTCCGCTGTTCGGCTGGCTGGCCGGCCATATGGGCATGATCCCGGTCGACCGGGCCAAGCGCGGCGGCGCCGTCGCCTCGATGATCGAGGGCGCCCGCAAGGCCGTCGCCGAGGGCCGGCAGATCGTCATCTTCCCGGAAGGCACGCGCACCGCGCCCGGCGCGATCGCCGATTATCGCCAGGGCGTCTTCCGGCTGTACGAGGATGTCGGCGTGCCGGTCGTGCCGGTGGCGCTGAATTCCGGCCTCTACTGGCCGCGCCACGCCTTCCTGCGCCGTCCCGGCACGATCCGGGCCGACTATCTGCCGGTCATCGAACCGGGCCTGAACCGCTCCGATTTCCTGTCGCATCTGCGCGATTCCATCGAGACGCGCTCCGCTGACCTGATGGCCGAGGCCTATGCCAGCGACGGCCATCTGCCGGCGTCGCAGGGCCCGCGCGACGTCTGAGGCGCGCGTGGCGGGACTAGCGATGGAGGTGTGCGACCACCTGTTCGAGCCAGGAATCCCGCAGCCCCATCTCGTGGATGTGGTCGAGGGCGCTGGTGACATAGTCGACATTGGCGCCGGACTGGCCGTGCGAGCGCTGCACCACCGTGGCGGCATGCTCCACCGTGACCCGGCCGGCATACTGGCTGTGGCCGCGATCGACCACATAGGTCAGGGCCCGCACGCTGCGGCCGTCGGCGAGGCGGACCGGCAGGGTCATCTCGCGATAGACATGGGTGACGAGCTCGCGCTCGCGCAGATAGGCGATGGTGGGGTCCCGCTCGGCGGCCGGCACGCGGAACGCCATGCCGACGCAGGAGCCGCCCCGGTCGAGGCCGAAGACCAGCCCCGGCTTTTCCGGCGTGCCGCGATGGACGTGGGAGCGCACGCACAGGGCCCGGTGATAGCCGCCGAGCCGCGCCTGCAGGCGTTCGGTGAAGTCGAAGCCCGGCCGCCAGATCAGCGAGCCGTAGCCAAATACCCACAAATCGTCCATTGCCCTCGAAATGCCCCGCCCGTCCGCGATATCGGTCGGGCCCTCAAAGGATAACGCCATGGCGACGTCAAGCGGCGGCCCCGGGAAAGCCGGTCGCGCCTATCTCTGGATCATCGCGATCGTCGTGCTTCTGGCGGCGGGCCTGTCGGGCGCCTGGTACTATCTGGCGAACCAGCTCGACACGCGTGTCGCCCGGGTGATCGAGGATGCGCGGTCGCGCGGCACCGCGATCGACTGCGCCAACCAGGCGGTCTTCGGCTATCCGTTCCGGCTCGGCCTGCGCTGCGACGCGGTGACGCTGGACGCGCCGCGCGACGGCGTGCGCGCCACGTCCGGCGCGCTGCGCACCGCCGCCCAGATCTACCAGCCCAACCGCGTCGTCGCCGAACTCGACGCGCCGCTGATCGTCGACACGGCGGACGCGCCGCCGCTGGAGCTGCGCTGGCAATTGGCGCAGGCGAGCGCGTCCTTCTGGACCGAGGGGCTCGACCGGGCGGCGCTGACGATCGAGGCGCCGGTGGTGGCGCTGACCCAGCCGGCCGCCGACCGCCTGCCGCTGGCCGAGGCCGCGCAGGTCGAGGCGCATCTGCGGCGCCGCGCCGGCGATCTCGACGTCGCCCTGTCGAGCCGCGACACCCGCAGCCTGGCGCCGCAACTCTCAGAGGTGCCGCCGGCGACGGCCGGTCTCGACCTGACCATCCGCGGCGCGGCGGACTGGCTCGGCGGGCGGGCCGCCGGGGCGACGCTGGGCGAGCTGATGGCCGGCCGCGAGGGCGCGCTGCGGATGCTGTCGATCGATTTCGGCGACGCGGAAATGGCGCTGTCGGGCGAGTTCTCGGTGGGCGTCGACGGCCTCCTGAGCGGCGATTTCGAGCTCGCCGTGCAGGACCCCGCGCGCATCGCGGCGCTGGTCGCGGCGGCCGCGCCGGACCTTGCGTCGCCGGCCCAGACCATCGCCACGGCGCTGTCCTTTGCCGGTCGCACCGAGAACGGCCGCAGCGTCATCGGCCTCAATGTGCGCAACGGCAATGTCGCCGCCGGCGTCGTTCCGCTCGGCCGGATCCCGCCGCTGCGGTGATCAGTCCTTCGGCGTCGGGGTGGGCGCTGCCGCCGGGGCCGGGGAATGGTCGCGGCCGAAATCGGGCTTGGCGGTGTCCTGCCCGGCCTCGATGACGCCGCGGCGGATCGCCCGGGTGCGGGTGAACAGGTCGAACAGCGTCTCGCCGTCGCCCCAGCGGATCGCCCGCTGCAGGGAGGCGAGATCCTCGGAAAACCGTGCCAGCATCTCCAGCACCGCGTCGCGATTGGTCAGGAAGACGTCGCGCCACATGGTCGGGTCGGAGGCGGCGATACGGGTGAAGTCGCGAAAGCCCGAGGCCGAGAACTTCACCACTTCCGACTGGGTCACCGTCTCCAGATCGGCAGCGGTGCCGACGATGTTGTAGGCGATGAGATGCGGCACGTGGCTGACGATCGCCAGCACGAGGTCGTGGTGCTCCGGCGTCATGATCTCGACGTCCGAGCCGCAGGCCTCCCAGAAGGCGCGCAGCCTGGCGACGGCGTCCGCGTCGGTGCCCTCGACCGGGGTGAGGATGCACCAGCGATTGTCGAACAGTTCGAGGAAGCCGGCATCCGGTCCCGACTGCTCGGTGCCGGCGATGGGATGGGCCGGGACGAAATGCACATGGCCTGGCAGATGCGGCTGCATCTGCTGGACGATGGCGCCCTTCACCGAGCCGACATCGCTGACGATGGCGCCGGGCTTCAGCGCGCCGGCGATCTCCTTGGTGACCGCGCCGCAGGAGCCGACGGGCACGCACAGGATGACGAGATCGGCATCGCGGACCGCGTCCGAGGCGTCGAGATGGTAGCTGTCGCCCAGCCCCAGTTCCTCGGCCCGCGTGAGCGTCGCGGCGCGGCGGGTGGTGATGGCGACATGGCCGGCCAGCTTGCGGGCGCGGATATTGTGCGCCAGCGACGAGCCGATCAGGCCGATCCCGATCAGCGCGACGCGCTGAAACAGCGGCTCGCTCATGGCTGCCCCCGGCCGAGAAAATCGGCGAGGGCGGCGACGGCGCCGCGATTGGCCTCTTCGGTGCCGATGGTCATGCGCAGCGCATTGGGAAAGCCGTAGCCGGCGACCCGGCGCAGGATGAAGCCCTTCGACGTCAGGAAGGCGTCGGCGTCAGCGGCGGTGCGGCCCGGCTCGTCGGGGAAATGGACGAGGACGAAATTGCCGACGCTCGGCGTCACGGTGAGGCCGAGACCTTCCAGCGCGCCGGTCGTCCATTCCAGCCAGCGGGCATTGTGGTCGACGGCGCTCTCGACGAAGGCGCGCTCGCGGATCGCGGCGGCGCCCGCGGCGATGGCGGCGGCGTTGAGGTTGAACGGGCCACGCACCCGGTCCAGCGCATCGACGATCGCCTCCGGCCCGTACATCCAGCCGATCCTGAGGCCGGCAAGGCCGTAGATCTTGGAGAAGGTGCGGGTCATCACGACGTTTTCGGAGGACGAGACCAGCTCGATGCCGGCGCCGTAATCATTGCGCCGGACATATTCGGCATAGGCGGCGTCGAGGACGAGGATGACGTTGCCGGGCAGGCCGGCATGCAGCCGCCGCACCTCGTCGAAGGGCAGATAGGTGCCGGTCGGATTGTTCGGATTGGCGAGGAAGACCAGCTTCGTCTTCTCGGTGACGGCGGCGAGGATCGCGTCGACATCGGCGGTGGCGTTGGTCTCCTTGACCGCGACCGGCGTCGCGCCGCGCGCCAGGATCTGGATGCGGTAGACCAGGAAGCCGTGCTCGGTGTGGATCGCCTCGTCGCCGGGCGCCAGATAGCACTGGCACAGAAGCCCCAGCAGCTCGTCCGAACCGTTGCCGCACAGGATATGACGGCCGTCGAGACCGTGCACCTCGGCGATGGCGTCCTTGAGGGCGGAGGACTGGCCGTCGGGATAGACCTCGAGCTGCGTCAGCGCGGCCACGGCCGCCTCGCGCGCCGCCGGCGGCGGTCCGAGCGGCGTCTCGTTCGACGACAGCTTGTGCAGCGTCACGCCGGCCGGCGCCTTGCTCTTGCCGGGGACATAGGCCTCGATGTCGAGGACGCCCTTGGTCGGAACGGGTCTCATCGTCCGCACTCTTTCGCTGCGGCGTCGGCCCCTGGCGCCGGATCAGCTCCGGCGGGCCCGACGCGTCAATTCAACGACCCGGAGGACGCCCCGTCAGGAGGCGCCGCGATCCGGGGATCGGTCCGGCCGTCCCGGGCGGCCCGGGCGCGTGGGCGCGATGGTCGTCAGGATGGCAGCCGGAAAGGAGCCGCATAGCCCCCGACCGGCCGGATGTCGAGACCGTCGCCCATTGCCGCCTTCACCGCGTCCTCGCCGCCGGTCGTGGCGACCAGCGCGCTGAAGCGGTCGGCGCCGTAGGGCGCCTCGGCGATCACCGTGACCCCGTCGCCGGGCGTCGCCATGCCGGTCAGGCCGTCGACGCAGTAACAGGCGATTTCCGGCTGCACCGGATCGGCCAGCGGCGGCGCGACGACGAGGCAGGGCGTGCCGGCGGGACGGCCCGGCGCGTCGAAGAAGGGCAGCCGTGCGACGATCTGCGCCGAGCGGAAGCCCTGCCACCAGGGCCGGCCGGCCGCACCGATCGGCACGATGCCGAGGCGGTCGCCGCCGTCCTCGATCGCCGCGATCACGTCCTGGCTGGAGCCGTCGATGGTCATCGGCACGGAGAAGCCGAAATAGAAGCGCGCCGTCTCGACCGCCGCGACGAGATCGCCCTCGTCGGCGACATGCACGGCGAACGGCGCCTGCAGGGCGGTAAAGGTGGAGATGATCTCGCGCCACAGATGCTCGATGGCGGTCAGCGGCAAATGGCCCTGGTGGCGGCCGGCCAGCCGGCGCATCATCTCGGCCTCGCGGCCGGGGCGGAAGGCGGCGCCGTTGCGGGCCGTGCCCTTCACCTCGATCAGCTCGTCGATGACGGTGGCACGCTGCATCAGAAGCCGGTGCACGGACTCGTCGATGGCGTCGATCTTGGCTCTCAGTTCGGCAAGCCGCGACGGGTCGGCCTTGGCGGGTCCGTTCATCTATCTGGCACTCCCCTCCGGCGCCCCTCGCGCGCCATTCTCTACAGTCTGTCGGGCTTGTATCGGGCCGCCGCGCACTTGGCAAAGTCATCCCGCGACGGGCCGGCGACGGGCCAACGGGCATGGCCGCCGCGTCGCCGCGATTGCCGCGACGCCTCCCAGTGCGTATCTGTGGCAGCGAACGACGCGCCGGCACCACGAGACGTGCCGGACAGCCCGCCCTTTCGCGCCAGCGATCAAGCAGCCGGTAAGACCCATGAGCGCCGAACCTTCCCGCGAACAGCTCGACTATTCCCTCGGCAGCCGCGAGGCCAACGAACCCTCGAGCCCGGTCGCCCGTTTCGGCCCCGACGAGCCGCTGCATCTGGACGCCGGCCGCGATCTGTCGCCCTTCCAGATCGCCTACAACACCTACGGCACGCTGAACGCCGACAAGTCGAACGCCATCCTCGTCTGCCACGCCCTGACCGGCGACCATTATCCGGCCAGCCGCTCGCCGGTGACCGGCAAGCCCGGCTGGTGGTCCTCGATCATCGGCGAGGGCAAGCCGATCGACACGTCGAAATACTTCGTCATCTGCTCCAACGTGATCGGCGGCTGCATGGGCTCGACCGGCCCGGCCTCGATCGACCCGGCGACGGGCAAGCCCTACGGCCTCGGCCTGCCGGTGATCACCATCCGCGACATGGTGCGGGCGCAGGCGATGCTGGTGACGCGGCTGGGCATCGACACGCTGTTCGCCGTGATCGGCGGCTCGATGGGCGGGATGCAGGTGCTGCAATGGACGGTGAGCTATCCCGAGCGGGTCTTCGCCGCGCTGCCGATCGCCACCGGCGCGCGCCATTCCTCGCAGAACATCGCCTTCCACGAGGTCGGCCGGCAGGCGGTGATGGCCGATCCGGACTGGCAGGGCGGGCGCTATTTCGAGTTCGGCAAGCGGCCCCACAAGGGGCTCGCCGTGGCGCGCATGACCGCCCATGTCACCTATCTGTCGGAGATGGCCCTGCAGCGGAAATTCGGCCGCAACCTGCAGGACCGCGACCAGCTCGGCTTCGGCTTCGACGCCGACTTCCAGATCGAGAGCTATCTGCGCCACCAGGGCATGACCTTCGTCGACCGCTTCGACGCCAATTCCTATCTCTACATGACCCGCGCCATGGATTATTTCGACATCGCCGGGGACTATGAGGGCCGGCTGGCCAACGCCTTCCGCGGGTCGAAGACAAGGTTCTGCATGGTCTCCTTCTCGTCCGACTGGCTGTTTCCGACCGAGGAGAACCGCGCCGTGGTGCATGCCCTGAACGCCGCCGCCGCCTCGGTCTCCTTCGTCGAGATCGACACCGATCGAGGCCACGACGCGTTCCTTCTGGACGAGCCGGAATTCTTCGCGGCCATCGACGGCTTCGTGTCGTCGGCCGCAACGGCGCGGGGGCTTTGACCATGGCGCTTGCCGACGCACCCCTGCCGACCAGCGAGAGCGTGTCGAAGGACGCGGCGACGCGCGTCGATCTGGAGATCATCGCCGACCTCGTCACGCCGGGCAGCCGCGTGCTCGACATCGGCTGCGGCGACGGCGCGCTGCTGGCGCTTCTGGAGCAGCGCCGGCAGGTCGACGGCCGCGGCATGGAGCTGAGCCAGCCCGGCGTCAACGAATGCGTCGCGCGCGGCCTGTCGGTGATCCAGGGCGACGCCGACCGCGATCTCGTCCACTATCCGGACGACGCCTTCGACTATGTCATCCTGTCCCAGACCATCCAGGCGACGCGCAATCCCAAGCTCGTCCTGTCGGAGCTCCTGCGCATCGGCAACCGGGCGATCGTCTCCTTCCCGAATTTCGGTCACTGGTCGATCCGCTACTGGGTGGCTTTGCGCGGCCGCATGCCGGTGACCCGCAATCTGCACCAGGCCTGGTACGACACCTCCAACATCCATTTCTGCACCATCCGCGACTTCGTTGCCCTGGCCGAGGAGGTCGGCGCGACGGTAGAGACGGCCATGGCGCTGAACTCCACCGGCCAGCGCATCGGCATGAAGCTGCCCTGGGCGTTCTGGAACCTGTTCGGCCAGCAGGCGGTGTTCGTCCTGAAGCGCTAGGGTGAGGATGGGGGCCGGTCGATGGTGAGGCGGGGACAGGCAGGCGCATGACCCGTTACGATTCGCGCCGCTGGTTCCTGGCCGCCTGCCTTGCGGCGCTCGCCGGCTATGTCGACGCGATCGGCTTTCTGAAGCTCGGCGGCCTGTTCGTCTCCTTCATGAGCGGCAATTCGACCCGGCTGGCGGTGGGGCTCGCCGAGCTCTCCGGCATTGCCGGGCTGGCGCTGGCGATCGTCGCGGCCTTTGTCGGCGGCGTGGTCGCAGGTTCGCTGACGGCGCATATGGCGGGCACGGCCCGCAAGGCCGCCGTGTTGATCCAGGTGGCGGTGCTCCTGGCGGTGGCGGCCGGCCTCGACGCAACCGTCGGGCGGCCTTACGCCTCGCTGACGCTGGCGGCGGCGATGGGCACGGTGAACTGCGTCTTCCAGCGCAATGGCGAGGTCAGCATCGGCGTCAGCTACATGACCGGCACGCTGGTCAAGCTGGGCCAGCACATCGCCAATGCCTGCCTTGGCGGCAAACGCTTCGGCTGGGTGCCGTATCTCCTGCTGTGGACCGGCCTCCTGGCCGGCGCCACGCTGGGCGCCCTGGCGCATGGCGCCTTCGAGGCGGTCAGCCTCGTTCCGGCCGTCGCCGTCGCTGCCTTCCTCGCCTGGCTTGCCCATCGCATGGGTCCGGCGGAGCCGCTGCGCGACATGATCCGGCCGGCCGGCTGAGCGGCATCGCCGCGACGGCCGGAACCGGGGCGTCGCCCCCGTTCCGGTGTCTTCGTGAAGCTGGGCTCAGTTCGTTGTGGCCGGTTGTGCCTCGGCGTCGAGGCTGAGGAAGGCCGCGATGAGGGCGGCAATCTCGGCATGG
Source organism: Aurantimonas sp. (assembly GCF_964217435.1). NCBI lineage: Bacteria > Pseudomonadati > Pseudomonadota > Alphaproteobacteria > Hyphomicrobiales > Aurantimonadaceae > Aurantimonas > Aurantimonas sp. The sequence goes on from NZ_CAXPJM010000006.1 coordinate 18,174, forward strand.
GCGCGGGCCCGGTCGGTGCCGGCGGGTTCGTCGCAGATCGGGTCCTCGCCCTCGGCGATCAGCAGGGCCGGCGCCTCCGGCTTGCATTCGGCGAGGAAGGTGAAGTGGTTGCCCGGCGCGACCGCCGCATGGCTGGCGTCAGGCAGGCGGGCGACGAGGTCGCTGCCCGCGGCGCTGACGTCGATGGCCGGCCAGCGGGTCTCGTCGCCGAGATTGACCAGCAGCACCGGCAGGGTCATCGCGGCGATGCTGTCGGGCGTGATCGCGTAGCTCATGCCCGGATCGATGGCGACCGCCGCGGCGATCCGCGCGTCGCGCATGTCGCGCTCCCAGTCCTCGGGCAGGGCGGCGAGATCCACCCCGCCCTTGGCGAAGAACAAGCAATCGGCCGCGCGGTCGCCGAGCCGGGCGCAATAGTCGCGATAGGCCCGGCGATCGAGCCGCGCGCCGGCCAGGTTCAGCGCCGTCGCGCCGCCGAGGGAAAAGCCCAGCGAAGCGATCCGCGCCGCGTCGACATGCGGTGCGAAGGCCGGATCGGCGAGGATGGCGTCGAGCGCGGCCGTCAGATCGGCGGCGCGTTCGCTCAGAAGGATCGACCGGCGCGGCGAGGAATCCCCGGTGGTGCTGCCGGGATGGTTGACCGCCAGCACCATGGCGCCGCGGGCGGCAAGCTGCGCCGACAGCCAGGACAGATTGTCCATGTTGCCGCCCGACCCGTGCGACAGGAGGACGAGGGGGAAACGACCGTCTGCAATGGCAGCGCCGACATAGGCTTCGGTGCCCTCGAATACCGCGTTCTCGCCGACGATGCCGCGATAGGTCGGGGTGCCGAGCGGGTACCAGAGCGAGGCGGCGAGCGGCGCCGGGCGATGCGGCGCCGCAACGGTCAGCCGGTCGTAGCCGGCCAGCGGTTCGGCGGTAGCGGAAGCGGTAAGGCCAGCAAGGAGGGCGGCGGCGACAAGCGAACGGGGCATGGGGTGATCCTTTCGGGTTGGACTGACCCGTTCTGGATGGACGGCGCGCCCCCCGATCGGCGTCCGAAAACCGGTTTCAGGTCGAGCCGAACCGGTTTTTGGTCTAGGTCGCGGTGAACCGAGGTCGTTTCGCCATGCTCGTTCTGCCGATCCCGCTGGTCGTCTCCCTGATCCTGGGCTTCCTGCTGCTGCACGCCGCCCTGAAGAAGGACCGGCCGTGGCTGTTCCTGCTGCTTTTGGCCGCCTGCGCACTGCAGGGCGTGGTGATCTCGCTGGCGCAATATTACGGGCTGACGGGTCTGCGTCTCGTCCAGCCGGTGACCGCGACGATCATCCCGCCGCTGGCCTTCGCCACCTTCCAGGCGACGGCGGTGCGGCGCTTCGATCCGGGGCGCGCGCTGCCGCATCTGGCCGGGCCGGTCTTCACCGCCTTCTGCGTCGCCTTTGCGCCCGTCCTGCTCGACCTGGTCGTGCCGGGGCTCTTCCTAGCCTATGGCGCCGCGATCCTCGTGGCGGTGCGGGCCGGCGCCGACAGCCTGCCGCTGACCCGGCTGGAGACGGCCGACCGGCCGGGCCGCGTGTGGAGCGTCATCGCGCTGGCGCTGATCCTGTCCGCCGTCAGCGACGGGCTGATCGGCGTGCTGCAATTCTCGGGCGCCGGATGGACGCAGCCGCTGATCATCAGCCTGTTCTCCTCGCTCTCGCTCGGCCTCGTCGGCGCCCTGTGCCTGTCGCAGAGCCTTGCAGGTGGCGATGCGGCGGCAGCGGCGGAGGAGAAGCCGGTGACGGGGCCGACATCGGAGGATGTCCGGCAGGATGCGGAGATCATGGCGCGGCTCGACGCGCTGGTCGCCGAGGGGGCGCTCTATCTCGACGCCGATCTGACCCTCGAGCGGCTGTCGCGGCGGCTGCTGGTGCCGGCCAAGCGGCTGTCGACGGCGATCAACCGGACCACCGGCGAGAACGTCTCGCGCTACGTCAACGGCTTCCGCATCCGCCATGCCTGCGCGCGCCTGACGGCCGGCGAGAGCGTGACCGCGGCCATGCTGGACAGCGGCTTCAACACCAAGTCGAACTTCAACCGCGAGTTCCTACGGGTGACCGGGATGGCGCCGGGGGCGTGGCAGGCGGCCCACTTTGCGGACGCACCACGGCGCGTGTCGACGCCGGCCTGAGAGCGGGCGGCGTGGCGGCTAGCGGAACAGCCGGGCACCCGCGCCGGCGCCGGCCGGCACCAGCACCGGCTTGATTGCCCGGCGGCGTTCTCTCGCCATCGAGGTCACCGGCACGCCGCGATAGAGCTGCTTGGTCGCCTCGATGATCACCGCGCCGGCGAAGACCGGCCACAGGTCGCGGCCGACCCGCTCCAGCGGCGTGGCGAAGCCCAGCATGGACCTGCGTTGGAAGGGCGGGAAGAGCAGCGCCTGTGACCAGGCGGTGGGCGTGAACATGGTGGCGCGCAGGAGGCGGGTCAGCTGGCCGCGCGACCAAGGCCGGCCCGAGCCGAAGGGCGTATGCTCGAAGCGCGCCCAGATGCCGCGGCGGTGGGGGGCGACGATGACGATGCGCCCGCCCGGCGCCAGCACCCGCCAGGCCTCGGCCAGCATTGCCTCCGGGCTCTCGGCGAATTCCAGCGCATGGACGATGAGGACCCGGTCGACCGAAGCGTCGCCCAGCGGCAGATCCTCGATGCCAATCAGCGCGGTCAGCGAGGCGGCGCCGGCCGGCCAGACCTGCGCCCCCTGGGCCCCCGGCATGAAGGCCAGCGCCCGCTCGGCATCGGCGGCGAAGCGGTCGATATAGGGCACCGCATAACCGAGGCCGACCAGCCGCTCCTGCGAGATCGGCCGCCACAAGGGCGTCAGCGCCAGCGAGACGGCCCGCGCGGCCGCCGCGCCCAGGGGCGAGGCGTAGAAGTCGCGCAGGTCGACGATGTCGGCATTGGTCGTCAGTGTGTGCTCTCCGGTTCGGCGTCCGTCCCGCCAGCGATCCCGCGATCCTTACATAGAACGATTGCAAGCTGGCTCGAAACTCCCGTCGCGCGATCGGCACGCGGGCGACCGCCGGACGGCGGCTGACATCGCGCCATGCTGCCCTAACTCGCAGGGCAGCATCAATCAGAGGGGGACGAGTGCTTATGGCTTCGATCGAGATCCGCCAGTTCGGCTGCCGGAGCGACAATTTCGGCGTGCTGGTGCACGACGGGGACACCGGCACCACGATCGCCATCGACGCGCCGGAGGAACAGCCGATCCTCGATGCGCTGGAGGCGGCCGGCTGGACGCTGACCCATATCCTGACGACCCACCATCACGGCGACCATGTCGAGGCGAATCAGGCGCTGAAGGCGCGCTTCCAGGTCGAGATCATCGGCCCGGCCAAGGAGCGCGACCGCATTCCCGGCATCGACCGCACGGCCTCGGGCGGCGACACGCTCGATGTCGGCGGCATCCGGGTCGAGGCGATCGACACGCCGGGCCACACGCTGGGCGAGGTCTCCTACTACATGCCCGACGCCAAGGCGCTGTTCGCCGCCGATGCGCTGTTCTCGCTCGGCTGCGGCCGCCTGTTCGAGGGCGATGCCGCGATGATGTGGGACTCGCTGCAGCGGCTGCGCGCCCTGCCGGACGACACGATGCTCTATTGCGGCCACGAATACACCGCCACCAACGCCCGCTGCGCCATCGACATCGATCCGCAGAACTTGGCGCTGCAGGAGCGGGTGAAGGAGGTCGAGCATCTGCGGGTCGAGGGCAAGCCGACCCTGCCGGTGTCGCTGGGACGCGAGAAGAAGACCAATCCGTTCCTGCGGGCCGACGATCCGGAGCTGAAGGCGGCCATGGGCATGGAAGACGCACAACCGGCGGAGGTCTTCGCGGCCATCCGCAAGAAGCGGGATGGTTACTGATGAGCCTGAAAGCGCTGCACCTCGTCCGCACGCTCGACCTGAAGCCGCATCCCGAGGGCGGCTGGTATCGCGAGACCTTCCGCGACGAGGCCAAAGGGGAGGGCGGCCGGGCCGCCTCCACGGCGATCTACTATTTGCTGGAAGCCGGCGAGACCTCGGAATGGCACCGGGTGACTGATGCTGCCGAGGTCTGGCACTGGTATGGCGGCGCGCCGCTGGTGATCACCATCTCGCAGAACGGCCACGACGCCTCGGCGCACCGGCTGGGCCCCGATGTCGAGGCCGGCGAGCGGCCGCAATTCGTCGTGCCGGCGGGCTGCTGGCAGACCGCGACGAGCCTCGGCGAATACACCCTCGTCGGCTGCACCGTGGCGCCGGGCTTCGACTTTGCGTCCTTCGAGATGGCGCCGGAGAACTGGCGGCCGACGCCGCGCAAGCCCTCCGGGAACTAGCGCACCACCGCTTCGCCGCGCCGTAGCAGCCGCCGGAACAGCGGCAGCGCGGCGAGGCAGGCCCCCAGCGTGATCAGGATCGCCGAGACGACGATGGTGCCCGACAGCGCCGCCTCGCCCGCCGCGATCAGCACCAGCGTCGACAGGAGCGGCGCGGCATAGCTCGCCGCGCCGATCACCTGGATGTCGCCGTGCTTGACCCCGTAGTCCCAGACATAGAAGGCGCCGCCGACCGGCAGCAGGCCGAGCAGCAGCACCGCGATCCACTCGCCGACCGTTTGCGGCCACACCGTGGTCTCGAAGGCGAGATGGGCGAGGAGCGACAGCACCGCAGTCACCGCGCAGAAGCCGGTGACCACGTCGCTGGGCACGTCGCCGAAGCGCCGCGACAGCAGCGAGTAGCTCGACCATGTGAGGGCGCAGAGGCCGGCAAGGCCGTAGCCCAGTGCATAGTCGGGGGAGAAGGCCAGCGCCCCGCCGCCGGTGACGATCAGCGCGGCGCCGGCAAGGCCGCAGAGGGCGCCGACGATGTGGAACCAGCGCAGGCGTTCGCCGGGCAGGGCGGCCGATCCAAGCACGATCAGCAGCGGCCAGAGATAGGCGATCAGCCCGGCCTGCGCCGCCGGCGCGTTGCGCAGGGCGGCGAAATACAGCGCGTGGTAGCCGAACAGGCCGCCGACCCCGAGGAGCCAGACGGCCGGCCGCTGGCGGAAGACGGCGAGGCTGCCGCCGCGCAGCCTCAGGGCGACGACGCCGATGACGGCGGCGATGGGGAAGGTCATAGCCGCGAGCTGGAATGGCGGGACGGCGCCGCTGCGCGCTGTCAGAAGCGCCAGGACGGCCCACATCAGGACCGCCGCAAAACCCAGTATCGTGCCCATGTCCCGCTCCCGCTTGCCGCGGCGATCTATGCTCGCCCCGTGCGTGGCGGGTCAATGGCGCGGACGCGAATCTGGCCGGCCGAATGGCGCGGCGCGGTCGCGCCCGGCCGCCGCCTCAGTCGACGGAGACCGACAGGGCCGAAAGGGTCAGAGGGCCGACCGTGGTGGGAATATGGGCATAGACCGGAACGTAGACGTCCTCGCGGGCGATCGGCGCGAACCAGAGTTCCAGCGTCTGGCCCTTGAGAAACTTCAGCCCCTTGGAGGATTTGTCGTAGCCGCTGACCGGGTCGATCCGCAGCTTGCAGACCGCGGCATTGCCCGAAAAGCCCGGCATGTCGAAGCGCCGCGTGCCGGCCGGCGACAGCTTCAGGTCGAGGCGCGACCAGCCGTCATAGAGCGGTAGGGTCCGGCGGCACACCGAGGCGGCATCGCCGGTCTTGATCATCAGCCCGCTCAAGGGGTCGACCACCGACCGAAGCTGGGCGCGCTGCACCGGCACGTAATCGGGCTTGGCCTTGGCGCGCTTCGGGCCGACCTTCGCCGAGGTCACGCGGCCGCCGCTGAAGGCGACGTCGCTCGACCAGCGCTTGGCGTCGCTGGTATAGTCGAGGCCGTAGCTTTCGGCCGCAAAGCCGCGGCTGGTGACCTTGCCGGCGACCCGACTGGTGCCGCGCGTGTTGGAGACGAGGCTGCCGAGCCCGGCCGAGGACAGGGTGCCCTTCACCGAGAATCGGCTGCCGTCGATGGTGGTGTCGAAGCTCGCCTTGCCGACCGGCAGGCCGATGATCGAGACGCCGTAGCGCGTCGTGACCGTCTGCTCCGCCCGGACCGGAGCGAGGCCGGCGGCGAGCGTTGCCGCGACGGCGACAAGGGCGAGAATCGGTCTAAAGATCATGGGGCGAAGGCCTCTCGCGGCGAAGGGAAACGGGCAGCTTTCGGGCAGACGGGACAAACGGTACGAATTTGTGGCGATCGGACGGGCAGGTCGCCGCGTCGCGTGGCTTGACGCATCGTCCGGCCCGGACTATAGACCCGTTCGAATTTCCGGTCATACCCGATGTCGATGATCGCGCCTGTTGCGGTGGCGCGTCTCGGTCGGGCGTTACGTTAATCTGAAAGGTGATCCGATGTCACGCGCCTGCGAACTCACTGGCAAGGCTGTCCAGTCCGGCAACAATGTCAGCCACGCGAACAACAGGACGCGTCGCAAGTTTCTGCCGAATCTGTGCCAGGTCACGCTGATCTCCGACGCGATGGGCCAGCGCTACCGTCTGCGCATCTCGGCGCACGCCCTGCGCTCGGTGGAGCACCGCGGCGGTCTCGACGCGTTCCTGGCCAAGGCCGATGCGGCCGAGCTGTCGCAGCGCGCCCGCCTGCTGAAGCGCCAGATCGCCAAGAAGATCGCCGAGACGGCAGCCGCCTGATCAGGCCGTGCTGACGGGGGCGCGCAAGCGCCCCTGAGATCCGACATATCCGGGCCGGTCGCCTATGGGCGTCCGGCACAAACTGGTTCCATCACCCAGGTTAAAAAAATGCAGCTCCTGCGTATCTATCTGCTTCCCGTCATCGCCATGACGGCGATCGTGCTCGCGTCGAACGTCGCGGTGCAGTTCCCGGTCTTCGCCCAGATCGGCTCGCTGCAACTGGCCGACATCCTGACCTACGGCGCCTTCACCTACGCCTTCGCGTTTCTCGTCACCGACCTGACCAATCGTCGCTATGGCCCGGCCATCGCCCGGCGCGTGGTCTATATCGGCTTTGCCGCCGCGGTCGCCTGCTCGATCGTCGTGCCGCCGGTGCTCTACGATCTCGGCTTCCTGGAATATGCGACGGCCGCCGAGCGGCTGCTGCGAATCGCCATCGCCTCGGGCGGGGCGTTCCTCGCCGCGCAGCTCCTCGACATCGCGGTGTTCAACCGCCTGCGCCAGGAAAGCTGGTGGCGGGCGCCGGCGGCGTCGTCGCTGTCGGGCTCGGTGGTCGACACGATCACCTTCTTCACCGTCGCCTTCGCGCCGTTCTTCCTGTTCCTCGGCCCCAATGACGGCTTCGCGCTGGAAAGTGCGCCGCTGCTCGGCCTGATGGCCGTGGAGGCCCCGCGCTGGGTGTCCTGGGCGATCGGCGACTTCACGGTGAAGCTGTTCATCGCGGTCTTCGCGCTGGTGCCCTACCGGATCATCATGCAGCATTTCATGCCGGCCCGGCCGGTGGCGGCCGCCGGCATCTGACACCTCTCAGTGGGTGCGCGCCTCGTCCTCGGCGAGGCGGAATTCCAGCACCATATTGCGCTGGAAATACGAGCCGTTGTCGTCCGACATGAGCGTCAGCCGGGTCGCCCCGGTGTCGTCGGTCCAGGCGTCGATCGCTTCCATGTTGTCGATCTCCTGGCCAAGATCGAAGCTCGCGATCACGGGGCCGTCGACGAGGGCGCCGGGACGGATGCCGTCCGACGCGACCCGCCGGATCCGGATGCCCAGCCCGCCGACCCAGCCATTGTAGCGCCGCTCCAGGAGCAGGAGGTCGCCGCCGGCGAGGAACGTGCCGTCCGAGACCTCCCAGTCGGTATCCTTGCGCACCGTGAAGAGGCCGGATCGCGGACCGTCGAGGACGGCGGCGAAGAGATTGCCGGCGCGGTCGATGGAATGCTCGCTCACCGTCACCAGCGCGCCGGCCAGCGGCCCCGAGGTCGGTGCGGCCGCCAGCATCTCCAGCCCCTTGTTGCTGCGCAATTCGCGCCGCGGGATCGGCAAAGCGAGCGGCGAAGGCCGGCTTGCCGCCATGCTGGGGGCAGCAGCAAAGGCGGCGATGCGGTGATCGCTCTCGAAGGACACGACGACCCTGTCGCCGTCGATCGCCAGCCCTTCGGCGTCGGCATCGCCCTTGCGGCGATGGGTCTGGCCGTCGGGGGCGAGGATCGGGTCGAGCGTCGCCTCGGCGATGCCCACCGGCCGGCCCTCGGCGTCGCGCGCGATGCGCCCGCCCAGCCAGTAGCCGGTGTCGGAGACCGCGAGGAAGTGGCTGCCGACATCGCGGAAGCGGAAGGCGGACAGACCCATCAGCCGGCTGTCATCCGACCAGAAGGAAAAGCCGCCGACGAAGTCGAGCGCGCCGAAGCGGATGCGGTCGGAGTTCTTGTCGAACCGCGCGACGGGCTTCGCGGCAATGTCGAGGCCGCTGCCCGCGGCGGCGGGCGCGGTGGTGGCCAGGAGGAGGGCGCAGAGCGCCGTGGCACCGAAGCGCCGGCTGCGCCCGCCCATCAGCTTCCGGCGCCGCCTGCGCGGCGCCGCTGTCCGCGCCGGCCGCCGGCCTTCTCGTCCTCGAAGAGGTCGGCAAGCTGCTCGGTCATGGCGCCGGCCAGTTCCTCGGCATCGACGATGGTCACGGCGCGCCGGTAGTAGCGGGTGACGTCGTGGCCGATGCCGATGGCCAGGAGCTCGACCGGCGAGCGGGTCTCGATCTGTTCGATGACCGCCCGCAGATGCCGTTCGAGATAGTTGCCGGGATTCACCGACAGGGTCGAATCGTCCACCGGCGCGCCGTCGGAGATCATCATCAGGATGCGGCGCTGCTCGGGCCGGGCGAGAAGCCGGTTATGGGCCCAGATCAGCGCCTCGCCATCGATGTTTTCCTTCAGCAGGCCCTCGCGCATCATCAGGCCGAGATTGCGCCGCGAGCGGCGCCACGGCGAATCGGCGGATTTGTAGATGATGTGGCGCAGATCGTTGAGGCGGCCGGGCTTCTGCGGCTTGCCGGCCTTCAGCCAAGCCTCGCGCGCCTGTCCGCCCTTCCAGGCGCGGGTGGTGAAGCCCAGCACCTCGACCTTGACCCCGCAGCGCTCCAGCGTGCGCGCCAGGATGTCGGCGCAGGTGGCCGCGACGGTGATCGGGCGGCCGCGCATGGACCCGGAATTGTCGATCACCAACGTCACGATCGTGTCGCGGAAATCGGTGTCGCGCTCCATCTTGAAGGACAGCGGCTGCATCGGGTCGATGACCATCCGGCTGAGCCGGGCGGGATCGAGATAGCCTTCCTCCAGATCGAAGTCCCAGGAGCGGTTCTGCTGGGCCATCAGGCGGCGTTGCAGGCGGTTGGCGAGCCGCCCGACGACGCCCTGCAGGGTTGAGAGCTGCTTGTCGAGAAAGGCCCGCAGCCGGTCGAGCTCGGCCTCGTCGCACAGTTCCTCGGCGCCGATGGTCTCGTCGAAGGCCTGGGTGAAGACCTTGTAGTCGCTGTCGAGATTGAAGCCGTGCTGCGACTGGTTGGGGCGCCGCGACTCGCCCGGCGTCTCGGTGTCCTGGCTGTCGTCGTCGGAGGGATCGTCGGCGGTCGCCTCGGAGGATTCGGCCTCGGCCGCCTCCTGGTTCTCGCCTTCGCTCTCGTTCTCCTGGGCCTCGGCCTCGTCGGTGCCGCTCTCCTTCTCGGAGCCGCCTTCGTCGGAATCGCGGGTCTGGTTGTCGCCCTGCTCTTCCTCGCTGTCGGTGTCGTCGCTCTCGTCCTCGTCGCCGAGGCTCTCGGCCATTTCCAGCGAGACCAGCATGTCGCGCATCGCTCGGGCAAAGGCCTGCTGGTCGCCGACCGTCTCGCTGAGCCGGTCGAACTTCGCGCCGGCCTTCTCGTCGATGAAGTCGCGCCACACGTCGACCAGCGCCTCAGCGCTGGGCGGGATCGGGCGGCCGGTCAGCTTCTCGCGCACCATCAGCGCCACCGCGTCCTCGATCGGCGCCTCGGCGCGGTCGGTGACGTCGGCGAGGTTGGAGCGGAAATACTTGTCCTCGAGCATCGTCGCGAGATTGTCGCCGACGCCGCGCATGGCATTGGCGCCGATCGCCTCGCAGCGGGCCTGCTCGACGGCGTCGTAGACGGCGCGGGCGCTGCGGCCGTCGGGCGACAGGCTGGAATGCAGGCGCGAATCGTGGCGCGCCTTGCGCAGCGCCATGGCGTCGGACAGGCCGCGGGTGACGCCGAGATCGGTCTTCGAGACGCGCTTGGGCAGGTCCGGCAGGCGGGCGCGCTGGCCGCTCAGGCCCGGACGCTCGGAGGCGTAGGTGACCTCGAGCTCGGCATCGCCGGCGATCGCCCGCAGGCAGCCGGCGACGGCGCGCCGGAACGGCTCGCTGTCGGCCGGCTTGCGGTCCGCGGGACGCGTGTTGTCGCCGATCTTGGCCATGGCCGCCTAGTCCAGAACGAGGTTGGCGGCGCTCTCCGGCAGTTCCTCGCCAAAGGCGCGCTGGTAGAACTCGGCGACGAGCGGGCGCTCCAGATCGTCGCACTTGTTCAGGAAGGTGAGCCGGAAGGCAAAGCCCAGATCGCCAAAGATCTCGGCGTTCTCGGCCCAGGTGATGACGGTGCGCGGGCTCATCACCGTCGACAGGTCGCCATTGACGAAGGCCGAGCGGGTGAGATCGGCGACGCGCACCATCTGGGAGACGGTCTCGCGGCCTTCCTTGGTGGCGTAGGTCTTGGCCTTGGACACGACGATCCCGACCTCGTGGTCGTGGGGCAGATAGTTCAGCGTCGTGACGATGGACCAGCGGTCCATCTGCGCCTGGTTGATCTGCTGGGTGCCGTGATAGAGGCCGGTCGTGTCGCCGAGGCCGACGGTGTTGGCCGTGGCGAACAGGCGGAAGGCCGGATGCGGGCGGATGACGCGGCTCTGGTCGAGCAGGGTCAGCCGGCCGGAGGATTCCAGCACGCGCTGGATGACGAACATCACGTCCGGGCGTCCGGCGTCGTATTCGTCGAACACCAGCGCGACGTTGTTCTGGTAGGCCCAGGGCAGGATGCCGTCCTTGAACTCGGTGACCTGCATGCCGTCGCGCACGACGATGGCATCCTTGCCGACGAGATCGATGCGGCTGACATGACTGTCGAGATTGACGCGCACGCAGGGCCAGTTGAGGCGGGCCGCGACCTGCTCGATATGGGTCGACTTGCCGGTACCGTGATAGCCCGAGACCATGACGCGCCGGTTCTTGGCGAAGCCGGCGAGGATCGCCAGCGTCGTCGGCTTGTCGAACAGATAGTCCGGGTCGATCTCGGGAACGTGCGGGTCGGACGCGGAAAAGGCCGGGACCGTCAGGTCGCTGTCGAACCCGAAGGTGTCACGCACCGAGACCGTGGTATCGGGCAGGGGGGCCACGTGATGTTCCGCTGCACTCATACTACCTCCAACGGTCCGGCGGCTCTCCGGCGAGCCTCGGGGACCAAGTCATCACTGTCGGTTTGCGGGCGAGAGGGCGGGGCCTCGACGGGCTCCGCGATCACCGCCGCATGGCGTTTGCGCACGCTGGTTTTCGGGGTGGCCGGCGCGTTCCCCTCGCGCTTAGCAAAAACCTGACTGTTTCAAAAGTTTGTAGGCCTGGATCACTTCGCGCAGCTTGTCCTCGGTGCCGCGGTCGCCGCCATTGGCATCGGGATGCAGCTGCTTGACGAGTTGTTTGTAGCGCGTGCGGATCGCTTCGCCACTCGCCTCGTCGGTGAGGTCCAGCGTCTCGAACGCCTTGTGCTCCAGCGAGCGGACCTTGGGGCGCCGCGGCTGCGGGCGCCCGCCGCCCTCTTCCGGGAACAGGTCGAACGGGTCGCGCATGCGGCTGTTCCAGCGCTTGGCCCGCGCGGCGCTGGCCGCCTTGGCGCCGTTGCCGGCGGCCGTGCCATTATGCCCCATGGTCCATGTCGGCCGGTGGCCGGTCATGGAATCCTTGAGGTGCTGCTGGATGTCCTTGTCGTTCAGACCGGAGAAATAATTGTAGGACTTGTTGTACTGGCGCACGTGATCGACGCAGAAATGCAGGTACTGCCCTTCGTGATCACGGCCCATCGGCGCCTTGTAGGAGCCCGGCTCGTTACAGCCTTCCCACGCGCAGACTTCGGCCCGGCGTGGCTCCGCCTTGCCCTTGGTCTTGCGCTTCCCCTTGACGCGGATCGCATCGAAATATTCGGAGTCGAGTTTCATCGCGTCCAATAATGGTGCCCGGGACCGGTGCGGACAAGAATTGACATCCCGGAAAAAGCCCGAAAATGCAGAGGGTCCGCCTGCTTCGCGCAAGCTTCGCTTGGCGCGCTGCGGCGACCGCTACTACAGGAGAGTGACTGCCATGAACACCAGGGCGACAATCGAGACCAAGCTGGCCGAGGCGTTTGCGCCGGAGCATCTGGAGATCATCGACGAGAGCCATCTGCATGCCGGTCACCACCACGCCGACAGCGACCATCACGCGACATTCGACGGATCGGGCGAGACGCATTTCCGGGTGCGACTCGTGAGCGCGGCCTTTGCCGGCCAGAGCCGGGTGGCGCGACACCGCGCGATCAACCGCGTCCTGCAGGACGAGCTGGACGCCGGCGTCCATGCGCTCGCCATCGAGGTTTCGGCGCCGGGCGAGGCGCGTCGCCGCTGAGCGCGCGTCGGCAAAGCAGCGAGCGCGGCGCCTGACGGCAAAGCCGCCGCCGGGCCCGCTCGCCTGATCCCGGCAGGCTGCGCCGCTCAGTCGCGGCGCGTCGCCTCGGGATCGGAGACCGTATCGGCGGCGTCGGACGATGCGGGCATGTCGTCGGTGTTCGTCAGGTCGGCGTCGACCGGGCGCGGCCCGGGCGACCATTCGTCCCGATCCGCCGTCTCCATACCGACCTCGCCAGTCTCGAAATCCGTCGCGTCCGGCTCGATCGTCTCGATGCCGTAGTCGTAATCGTCAATCTCCGGCTCCAGCACGGGCGCGACCTCGCCGCTCGCCAGTGCATGATGGCCCCCCTTCTTGGGCGGAACCAGGATGGTGGCCGGCCGGATGCGCAGCTTGGCGATGCGGTTCTTCTCGCGCTTCAGGACGGTGAAGCGCTTGTGGAAGAAGGTGAAGGCCTGCCGCTCTTCCGGGATCGTCTGGGTCTCGTGGATGACCAGCCCGGCGATGGTCACCGCCTCCTCGTCCGGCAGGTTCCAGTCCAGCGCCCGGTTGAGGTCGCGGATCGGCACCTGGCCGTCGACGATGACCGAGCCGTCGGCCTCGATCTTGACGCCCTGCATGTCGACATCGTGCTCGTCGGCGATGTTGCCGACGATCTCCTCGAGAATGTCTTCGAGGGTGATCAGGCCTTCGACCTCGCCATATTCGTCGACGACGATGGCGAAATGGGTCTTGCGGCGCAGGAAGGCGTTGAGCTGGTCCTGCAGCGTCGTCGTCTCGGGCACGAACCAGGGCTGGGCGCAGATCTTGAGGATGTCGACCTTGGCCGGGTCGTTGTCGACCTCGTGCAGCGCCCGCAGGATGTCCTTGGCATGCACCACGCCGACGATGTTGTCGTAATGGGTCCGCCAGACCGGCATGCGGGTATAGGGGCTTTCCAGGATCTGCCGCACCACCTCGATCGGGCCGTCATCGACATTGACCTGCCGCATGGCGGTGCGGTGGACCATGACGTCGGAGACCTCCAGCTCGTGCAGATCGAGCAGGCCGCCGAGCCGGTTGCGGTCGGCATTGACCAGCGAGCCCTCGCGGTGGAGCACCTCGACGGCGCCGCGCAGTTCCTCGTGGGCGGTCAAAAGCGAGGCGCCGGATTCGAGACTCACCCCGAACAGCGCTAGGATGCGGCGGACGATCCAGTTGACCACCCGGGTCAGCGGGCCGAGCAGCGCCACCACCCAGCTCACCGGCCGCGAGACGGCGAGCGAGAAGCCGTCGGGCCGGGCGATCGCCGCGGATTTCGGCAGCACCTCGCCGAAGATCACGACGATGACCGTCATGCCGATCGTCGCATAGACGACGCCGGCCTGTCCGAACAGGCCGAGAAAGGCCGTGGTCGCCAGCGACGAGGCGAGGATGTTGACGAGGTTGTTGCCGATGAGAAGGGCGCCGATCAGCCGGTCCTTCTTCTCGATCAGTGTCTGGACGAGCGTGGCGCGGGCGTCGCCATTCTTCTCGTAGCTCATCAGCCGGGCCCGCGAGACCGCGGTCAGCGCCGTCTCCGAGCCCGAGAAGAAGGCGGAGATGGAGACGAGGACCAGGACGATGCCGAGGAGAATCCAGAGGGTCACGCTCATCGGGTCAACTCTTCAGTCAGGAAGGCCTCGACGGCGGCCGGGTCGACGTCGTTGGCGATGAAGGCCTGGCCGATGCCGCGGGTGAGGATGAAGGTGAGGCTGCCGCGCCGGACCTTCTTGTCCTGGCCGATGCCGGCCATCAGCGTCGCCACGTCGAGCGGCGCGCCGGGGATCTCGGAAATGCGTGTGGGCAGGCCGACGGCGGCGAAATGCGCCGCGCAGCGCTCGGCATCGGCGGGGGGGCAGAGGCCGAGCCTGGCCGAGAAGCGATGCGCCAGGACGGTGCCGATGGCGACGCCCTCGCCATGGACGAGGCGCTTTGCGTCGTAGCCGACCGCCGCTTCCAGCGCGTGGCCGAAGGTGTGGCCGAGATTGAGCAGGGCGCGGCTGCCTTCCTCGCGCTCGTCGGCGGCGACGACGGCGGCCTTGGCGATGCAGCTCTGGCGCACCGATTCGACCCGCTCCGGCCCGCCGGTGAAGATCGCCGCGCGGTTGGCGTCGAGCCAGGCGAAGAAGTCCGGCCGGTCGATCAGCGCCATCTTGGCGATCTCCGCGTAGCCGGCGGCGAATTCGCGCGGGCTCAGCGTGTCGAGGAGGGCGGTGTCGGAGAGGACGAGGGCCGGCTGGTGAAAGGCGCCGATCAGGTTCTTGCCGCGCGGCGAGTTGATGCCGGTCTTGCCGCCGACGGAGGAATCCACCTGCGCCAGCAGCGTCGTCGGCATCTGCACGAAGCCCATGCCGCGGCGCACGATGGCGCTGGCGAAGCCGGCGAGGTCGCCGATGACGCCGCCGCCGAGCGCGATGACCACGTCGCCGCGCTCGAGGCGCGCGCCGATGATCTGGTCGACGACATCGGTGAGCTGCGCGAAGGACTTGGACGTTTCGCCGGGCGGCACGACGATCTGCACATGGTCGATGCCGGCGGCCCGCAGCGCGATGGACAGGCGCTCGTAATGCAGGCCGGCGACCGTCGTGTCGGTGAGGATAGCGGCGCGCACGCCGGGCAGGCGCCGGGCGATCTCCTCGCCGGCGGCATCGATCAGGCCGGGGCCGATGACGATGTCATAGCCGCGGTCGCCGAGCTCGACCCTAACGTGGCTGCGGGGCGCTGCCGGCGTATCGGCGGTGGCAGGGGCGGCGGGAACACTGCTCATCGGTCGGTCTCCGTGGCGAGGTGGCGGTCCAGCGCCTCGATGATTTCCTGGGCGATCACGTCCCGCTTCACATTGCGCGTCGGGATGGTGATGTCGGCTTCGGCATAGATGGGATATCGCTGCTCGATCAGGCCGCGCATCACCGCGCGCGGATCGTCCTGCTTGAGCAGCGGGCGGTTGGCCCGGCGCCGGACGCGATCCATCAGCGTGTCGAGATCGGCCTTCAGCCAGACGGTGATCGCCGACTGCTTGAGAAGGCTGCGGGTCTCCTCGTGCATGTAGGCGCCGCCGCCGGTGGCCACGACCTGCGGGCCCTCGCCGGTGAGGCGGCCGACGACGCGGGCCTCCAGCGCCCGGAACTCCGGCTCGCCATAGGCCTCGAACAGCTCCGGGATCGACATGCGCGAGACCAGCTCGATCTCGTGGTCGGTGTCGTGGAAGGGCAGGTCGAGAAGCGCCGCGACCCGGCGTCCGACCGTGGTCTTGCCGGCGCCCATCAGGCCGACGAGGGTGACGGAACGCGTGCCCAGGCGGTCCTGGATGGTGTCGGTTCCGCCCGATGGCAATTCGCTTCTCATTGCGCCTTTCGCAGCCGTCCCACCCTTGCCGTATGCAAACATGAGGAAATCTTAAAGTTCGCCGTTTACCCCGTCAGGGGCTGCCCGTCTCGCTTGCGTTGCGTCCCGTTCGCGTTAGAAGCGGGCGATTGCAAGGGACGCCCACACCAAGGTGAGTTCGCCAGACCGCGATGCCGACACTCGTCCGCCTCCTGACGACGCTCCTGATCCTTGCGGCCATCATCTACGGCATCATGGCGGCGCTCGTCTACTTCGTCGATCCGACCCGCCGGGAAACCACCGTCGAGATTCCGATGCCGTCCACCGAGCCCGCCGGCACGGGCGACGGCGCGCGGCCATGAGCCCGGCGCCGGGCCCCGGCGCGCCTGCCGCCCCGGGGCTTTCGGCCCGCGAGGGCGCCGACATCGAGACCTTCCTGGAGATGATGGCGGTCGAGCGCGGCGCGGCCGACAACACCGTCGCCGCCTATCGCCGCGACCTCGAGGACGCCAGCGGCTTCATGGCCGGGCAGGGCGGCTCGCTGATGACCGCCACCACCGAGGACATCCGCGCCTATGTCGGCCGGCTCGCCGCCCGCGGCTTTGCCGAGACCAGCCGCTCGCGCCGGCTGTCGGCGCTGCGCCAGTATTACCGCTTCCTCTATGTGGAGGGCCGGCGCAGCGACGATCCGACCGGTCCGATCGAGGGCGCCCGCCGCAAGCGGCCGCTGCCCAAGGTGATGAGCGAGGACGAGGTCGACCGGCTGCTCGACCGGGCCGCCGCCGAGGCGGTCGATCCCGAGCAGTCGCCGGCCCGGCGGGTACGGGCCGCGCGCCTGCATGCGCTGGTCGAACTGCTCTACGCCACCGGCATGCGCGTTTCCGAACTGGTCAGCCTGCCGCGGGCCGTGCTGCGCGGCCGCCAGCGCATGATCGTGGTGCGCGGCAAGGGCGACAAGGAGCGCATGGTGCCGATCGGCGAGGCGGCGCGCGATGCGCTGACCCGCTTCGCCGAGGCGATGAAGCTCGCCGGCGTCGGCGAGGAGGGACGCTGGCTGTTCCCGGCCCTGTCGGAGACCGGCCACCTCACCCGCCAGGCTTTTGCCCGCGACCTGAAGGCGCTGGCCGCCCGCGTCGACATTCCCGCCGAACGGATCTCGCCGCATGTGCTGCGCCACGCCTTCGCCAGCCATCTCCTGCAGAACGGCGCCGATCTGCGGGCGGTGCAGGAACTGCTCGGCCATGCCGACATCTCGACCACCCAGATCTACACCCATGTCCTGGAAGAGCGGCTGATCCGGCTGGTCACCGACCATCATCCCCTGTCGGACGAGAGCCGGCATTGATGCGCCGCACGGTTTTCTTGACAAGGGTGCGGCGCATGGCCAGTTTCCGCCGCAACACAGACGTTGCGCCGCGGGCGGGGCGCATGCGGGCCAGACCCACGTGCGCCGCGCGCCCTGCGGTCAGTCGGCCGTCGCGTCCGGTCGCCAAAATCTCGAAGGACGGCTCGACGCCGCGCACCCATGCATAATTATCTCGATTTCGAAAAACCCGTCGCCGATCTCGAAGGCCAGATCCTGGAACTCAAGAAGATCGAGGGCAAGGACGCCGTCGACGTCACCGACGAGATCCAGCGGCTGGAGAAGCGCTCCCGCGAGGCGCTGGCCGATCTCTATCGCAAGCTGACGCCGTGGCAGAAGACCCAGGTGGCGCGCCATCCCGACCGGCCGCATTGCCTCGACTACATCGCTGCCCTGATCACCGACTTCGTGCCGCTGGCCGGCGACCGCTTCTATGCGGAAGACCACGCCATCATCAGCGGCTTCGGCCGCTTCTACGGCCAGTCCGTCGCGGTCATCGGCCAGGAGAAGGGCTCCGACACCCAGACCCGCCTGAAGCACAATTTCGGCATGGCCCGGCCCGAGGGCTACCGCAAGGCGGTGCGGGTGATGGAACTCGCCGAGCGCTTCCAGATCCCGGTGCTGACCTTCGTCGACACCGCCGGCGCCTATCCGGGCATCGGCGCCGAGGAGCGCGGCCAGGCCGAGGCGATCGCCCGCTCCACCGAGGCCTGCCTCAATCTGCGCGTGCCGATGGTCTCGCTGGTCATCGGCGAGGGCGGTTCGGGCGGCGCCATCGCCATTGCCACCGCCAACAAGGTGCTGATGCTCGAGCACGCCATCTATTCGGTGATCTCGCCGGAGGCCGGCGCCTCGATCCTGTGGCGGGACGCGACCCGCGCCCGTGACGTGGCGCAGGCGATGAAGATCACGGCGCAGGATCTCGCCGGCTTCGGCATCATCGACGGCATCGTCGAGGAGCCGCTGGGCGGCATCCACCGGGCGCCCGCCGAGGGCATCGCGGCCGCCGCCGAGCGCGTGCGCGCCGCCTTTGCCGAGCTGGCCGAACTCGACGGTGACGGCCTGCGCCGCCAGCGTCGCGAAAAGTTCCTCGCCATCGGGCGGAATCTCTAAAGCCTGTTGCCGGGCGGCAACGCCCTCCCGTTCCCTTGGGCTTCAAGCTCTGCAAGGATGCTCCCGGACGACGTAAGGTGAGGGGCGAAATCAACGCAGCCTGTCGTCGTCCGGCCTGTCGTCGGCAATCGATCTAATTTTGAACATTAACGATTGCTTAACGACGGTTGCGGCAGAACGGGGAAAGGCATGCGACGGGATATCCGACTGGGATATGGCCGCCGCGATGGTCCGGGCGCTTCGCAGGCGCCGGTCCGAGTGGGGACGGCCGAAGTGCCGTCAATGCGATGGGGATGAGGGGATGTTGTTTCGACGCCTCGTGACGGCCGCCGCGCTTGCGACAGCCATGTTCGCAGTTTCCGCCTGCCAGTACGAAGATTTGCTGCCCGCCGAAGCGCCGCTGCCGGCCGCTCTCGTGCAGGCGATCAAGTCCAACGGAATGGGCGTCAAGTCGCCGATCCTCGTCCGCCTCTACAAGGAAGAGTCGGACCTCGAGGTCTGGAAGCAGAAGACCGACGGCAGCTACGCGCTTCTGAAGACCTACGAGATCTGCGCCTGGTCCGGAAAGCTCGGCCCGAAGAAGCAGGAAGGCGACCGCCAGGCGCCCGAGGGCTTCTACACGGTGACCCCGGCCCAGCTGAACCCGAATTCCAATTACCATCTCGCCCTCAACATGGGCTATCCGAACACCTATGACCGGGCCAATGGCCGGACCGGCTCGCATCTGATGATCCACGGCTCGTGCAACTCGTCCGGCTGCTACGCCATGGACGACGAGCAGGTGCAGGAGATCTATTCGCTCGCCCGCCATTCGTTCGAGGGTGGCCAGCGCGCCTTCCAGATCCAGGCCTATCCCTTCCGCATGACGCCGAAGAACATGGCGCGGCACCGCAATTCCGAGCATTATGACTTCTGGAAGATGCTGAAGAAGGGCTCGGACTATTTCGAGATGACCCGCCAGCAGCCCAATGTCGGCGTCTGCGACCGCCGCTACGTCTTCGACCAGAGCGCCGAGACGGTCGCCGGCCTGTCGGCGACGGGCGCCTGCCCGGACTTCTCCCTGCCGGCGCAGGTCGTCGCCAAGGTGGAAGCCGACCATGCCGAGGAGGAGAAGATCGCCTCGAGCTTCTCGCCGAGCGACTTCGCCGAGACCTCGACCTTCAGCTACCGCACCGGCCAGCCGATCACGCCCGAGGCCTATGCCCAGGAGCAGCATCGCCGCGAGGGCTACGACCGCGAAGGCAACCGCGTCGGCGGTGGCGGCGGCTCGATCTTCTCGAGCTTCCTGAAATAGCGCAGCCGGACGGCGGCGGGGCGATCAGGCCCTGCCGAACCATCCGGTTTAGGAAAAGCCCGCGGCATCCGTCGCGGGCTTTTTCGCGTTCGGGCGGGAAGGCCTGGCGTTCGCGTTCGCCATCGCGCGCGGCGGTGGTCTGGCGAGAGGCCGGTGACCTGATCCGCGTCAGGCCCGCGCGTCGGACAAGCGTCTCTGGGCCAACGGCACGAAAAAGGCCGCCGGACCTTTCGGATCCGGCGGCCTCGATGCTGTCGCTGCGGTCTGCCTCAGACGAAGGCGCCGTGGCAGTGCTTGAACTTCTTGCCCGAGCCGCAGGGGCAGGGCTCGTTGCGGCCGACCTGGCCCCAGCTGTCCGGGTTCTCCGGATCGCGGCGCAGGCCGTCGGCGGCGGCCGGGGTGAAGTTGGCGGTCAGCCGCGCGGCGCCGTCGCCCATCTCGTCCACGCCGGTCGTGGCGTCGACATGATGCGCTTCCATCGGCGGGACCTGCGGTGCCGGCTGGCGCTGCTCCGGCTGGACGATCTCGACCCGGGTGAGCTGCGAGGTGGTGCGCTCGCGCAGATTGCCCAGCATCGCCTCGAACAGCTCGAAGGATTCCGACTTGTACTCGTTCAGCGGATCGCGCTGGGCGTAGCCGCGGAAGCCGACGACCGACCGCAGATGGTCGAGATTGACCAGATGCTCGCGCCACAGGGCGTCCAGCGTCTGCAGGACGATATTGCGCTGGACATAGGTCATCACCTGCGGGCCGAACCGCTCGGCCTTCTCGGCGGCGGCGCGGTCGGCATGCTCGCGGATGCGCTCGCGGATGTCGTCCTCGGCGATGCCTTCCTCGTTCGCCCATTCCGTGATCGGCAGGTCGAGATTGAGGTATTCCAGCGTCTCCGCCTTCAAAGCCTCGGTCTCCCACTGCTCGGGATAGGCCTTTTCGGGAATGTGCCGCGAGACGATGCCCTCGATCGTGGCGTGGCGCATGTCCGCCACGGCCTCGTCGAGCTCTTCGGAATCCATCAGCTCGATGCGCTGCTCGAAGATGACGCGACGCTGGTCGTTCATCACGTCGTCGTACTTCAACAGGTTCTTGCGGATGTCGAAATTGCGGGCCTCGACCTTCTTCTGGGCCTTCTCCAGCGCCTTGTTGATCCACGGATGGACGATCGCCTCGTCCTCCTTGAGACCCAGCTTGGTCAGCATCGAATCCATGCGGTCGGACCCGAAGATGCGCATCAGGTCGTCCTGCAGGGACAAATAGAACTTGGAGCGGCCCGGATCGCCCTGGCGGCCGGAGCGGCCGCGCAGCTGGTTGTCGATGCGCCGGCTTTCGTGGCGCTCGGTGGCCAGCACGTAGAGGCCGCCGGCCTCGATGGCGATTTCCTTCAGCCGCTTGATGTCGGCCTTGATGGCCTCTTCCCTGGCGGTGCGCTCCGGTCCCTCGGCCATGTCGGCGAGTTCGCGGTCGATGCGCATCTCGGCATTGCCGCCGAGCTGGATGTCGGTGCCGCGGCCGGCCATGTTGGTGGCGATCGTCACCGCGCCCGGCACGCCGGCCTGGCTGACGATATAGGCCTCCTGCTCGTGGTAGCGGGCGTTGAGGACCTGGAAGTCCTTCAGCCCGTCCTTGCGCAGGCGCTCGGCCAGAAGCTCGGACTTCTCGATCGAGGTCGTGCCGACGAGGATCGGCTGGCCGCGCTTGGCGCAGTCCTGGATCTCGCGGCTGATCGCCCGGAACTTCTCCTCGACCGTGCGATAGACCTCGTCGTCCTCGTCGATGCGCTGGATCGGCAGGTTGGTCGGGATCTCGATGACGTCCAGGCCGTAGATGTCGCCGAACTCGGCCGCTTCCGTCTGGGCCGTACCGGTCATGCCGGCCAGCTTGTCGTACATGCGGAAATAGTTCTGGAAGGTGATCGAGGCCAGCGTCTGGTTCTCGGGCTGGACGGTGACGCCTTCCTTGGCTTCCAGCGCCTGGTGCAGGCCTTCCGAGAAGCGGCGTCCCGGCATCATGCGGCCGGTGAACTCGTCGATGATGACCACTTCGTCGTTGCGCACGATGTAGTCCTTGTCGCGCTGGAACAGCGCGTGGGCCTTCAATGCGTTGTTGACGTGGTGGACGATGGCGACGTTCTCGATGTCGTAGAGCGAATCGCCGACGAGATGGCCGGCGGCCTCCAGAAGCCGCTCCAGCTTCTCGGTGCCGTCCTCGGTGAAGGTCACCGTGCGCTGCTTCTCGTCGATGTCGTAGTCGCTCTTGTCGAGCTGCGGGATGAACCCGTCGATCGTCATGTAGAGCTCGGACCGGTCGTCGAGCGGACCGGAGATGATCAGCGGCGTGCGCGCCTCGTCGATGAGGATCGAATCGACCTCGTCGACGATGGCGTAGCGATGGCCGCGCTGGACCATCTGGCTGCGCTCGTACTTCATGTTGTCGCGCAGATAGTCGAAGCCGAGCTCGTTGTTCGTCGCGTAGGTGACGTCGCAGGCATAGGCCGCGCGGCGCTCCTCGTCGGACATGCCGTGGACGATGATGCCGACGGTCAGGCCGAGGAAGCGGTAGAGACGCCCCATCCATTCCGCGTCGCGGCGGGCGAGGTAGTCGTTGACGGTGACGACGTGGACGCCCTTGCCCTCGAGCGCGTTCAGATAGACGGCGAGGGTGGCGACGAGGGTCTTGCCTTCGCCGGTCTTCATCTCGGCGATGGCACCCGAATTGAGCACCATGCCGCCGATCATCTGGACGTCGAAATGGCGCATGCCGAGGGCACGCTTGGCGCCCTCGCGCACCACGGCGAAGGCCTCGATCAACAGATCGTCGACGGTCTTGCCGGCGGCGATCTCGCTGCGGAACGTCTCGGTCCGCGCCCGCAGCTCGTCGTCGGTGAGGGCGGCGATGTCGGCTTCGCGTGCCGCGACCGCCTTGACCCGGGCGTCGTAGCGTCGAACGACCCGGTCGTTCGCCGAACCCAACAACTTACGGGCGAGCCCGCCAATACTGACCATAACCGGTCCTTCCAAAAGATATCGCACCGTCGATGCCGTGGCCGGCTTGCAGGCCGATGCCACCGATCCTACCAACTTGCAGAATTTCGGGAGGCTTCAAACTTTGCGGAAGTCGGCTGGACTTTCGGTTGGCGCGAGAGATAAGAGGGGGCCAAACCGATGTCAACGGCGCGCCCGGGAGGCGACCGCGCCGTCGAGGCGGGACGAACAGAAGCGGCTGCATCTCTTGCCGCAGGCACCTTCGGCCCTCTCTCCCGTTCCCTCGGACTGCCCATCCAACGCTATCGCAAGGACGTTCTTTGCCATGAACACCGCTTTTCGTTCGACCCTTCTGGCCGGCGCGCTGGTCTTCGCCGCTTTCGGCACCGCTGCCCATGCCGCCGACGAGGACGTCGTCGCCCGGGTCGGATCGGAAGAGATCACCGAACGCGACCTGAAGGCGGCCGCGGCCGAGGTCGGCGAGCAGTTCGCCCGCTTGCCGGCCGACCAGCGCAAGCTCGCCGTCCTGTCGGCGCTGATCGACATCAAGGTGCTGGCCCGCCAGGCCGAGGCCGAGACGCTGCAGGACGACCCCGAGGTCGCCGCGCAGATCGACTTCCTGCGCGAGCGCACGCTGCACAACGCCTATTTCGCCCGCAACGGCGTCGCCAATATCACCGAGGAAGAGCTGAAGGCCCGCTTCGACAAGGAAGTCGCGGCGATGCCAGCGACCGAAGAGGTCCATGCCCGCCACATCCTCCTGAAGACCGAGGAAGAGGCCAAGGCGGTGATCGGCAAGCTCGACGGCGGCGCCGACTTCGTCGAACTCGCCAAGGAGAGCTCCACCGGTCCCTCGGGCCCCGAGGGCGGTGACCTCGGCTTCTTCAGCGCCGGCCAGATGGTGCCGGAATTCGAGAAGGTGGCCTTCACCATGGAGCCGGGCACCTACACCAAGGAGCCGGTCCAGACCCAGTTCGGCTGGCACGTCATCAAGGTCGAGGAGAAGCGCGAGGCGCCGAAGCCCGAATTCGACGCGGTGAAGGACCAGGTCCGCCAGGTCGTGCTGCGCGAGAAATATATGGGCCTCGTCCAGAAGGCCCGCGACGAGCTGCCGGTCGAATATGTCGATCCGGCGATGAAGAGCCAGGTCGAGGCGCTGGAGAAGTCGATGGATCCCGCGGCCGCTCCGGCCGCGCCTGCCGAGCAGTAAGCGGTCGGCGATCCCCATGGCCCAGTCCACCCCGGTCTCGCCTCTCGCCCCCACGGAACTGGCCGCGCTGCCGCCGATCGACGGCATGCGCATCGCCACGGCCGCGGCGGGGATCAAGTACAAGGGGCGCACCGACGTCCTGATGATGGTGTTCGACGCGCCGGCCGCGGTCGCGGGCGTCTTCACCACCTCGCGCTGTCCCTCGGCGCCGGTCGACCATTGCCGGGCGAGCCTCGGCGGCGGCACGGCGCGGGCCGTCGTGGTCAATTCCGGCAATGCCAACGCCTTCACCGGCCGGCGCGGCCGGCAGGCGACGGAGGCGACAGCCGAGGCCGCCGCCGACGCCGTGGGTGCGACGCCGCGCGAGGTGTTCCTGGCCTCGACCGGGGTGATCGGCGAGCCCCTCGACGCCCACAAGTTCACCGGTCTTTTGGCCGGTCTTGCGGAAACGGCGGGTGCCGACGGCTGGCGCGCAGCGGCCGACGCGATCATGACCACCGACACCTATCCCAAGCTCACCACCCGCCAGGTGGCGATCGACGGGGTGACGGTGACGATCAACGGCATCGCCAAGGGCGCCGGCATGATCGCCCCCGACATGGCGACGATGCTGTCCTTCGTCTTCACCGACGCGGCCCTGCCGCAGGACGTGCTGCAGGCGCTCCTGTCCGCGGGGACGAAGACCAGCTTCAACTGCGTGACCGTGGACGGCGACACCTCCACCTCCGACACGCTGCTGCTGTTCGCCACCGGCGCGGCCGCGGCGCGGGGCGGCGCTACGATCGAGACCGCCGACGATCCGCGGCTCGACGGTTTCCGCGTGGCGCTGAGCGAGCTGCTTCTCGATCTCGCCCGGCAGGTCGCCCGCGACGGCGAGGGCGCCCGCAAGGAAATCCAGGTCACCGTCGAGGGCGCGACCAGCGACGCGGCGGCCAAGCGCATCGCCCTGTCGATCGCCAATTCGCCGCTGGTCAAGACCGCCGTCGCCGGCGAGGACGCCAATTGGGGCCGCGTGGTCATGGCCGTCGGCAAGGCCGGCGAAGAAGCCGACCGCGACCGGCTGGCGATCCATTTCGGCGACATCCGCGTCGCCGTCGACGGCGAGCGCGACCCGGACTATTCGGAAGACGCTGCGGCGGCCGTCATGCGCCATGCCGAAATCCCGATCCGGGTCGATCTCGGCCTCGGGCAGGGGCGCTGGACCGTCTATACCTGCGATCTCACCAAGGAATATGTCGCGATCAATGGCGATTACCGAAGCTGAGAAGATGCGGCAGCTGGCCGTGGTGCGACGCCTGGAGGCGGCGGGCTTTCGCGCCTGGCCCGCTTCCTCGACCGGGTTCGACGGCACCTGGGCGGTGCGCGTCACCGCCTCGTTCCCGGCCAAGCGGCTGAACTCCGTCAATCCGCTCGACCCGTCCGACAATTCCGACATTCCCTCGCGCCTGCAGCGGGCGGCCAAGACCTTTGCCGAGCATGGCCGCTCGATCATGGTTCGCCAGTCGCCGCTGGCGCCGCCCGACCTCGTCGCCCATCTCGACGAGAAGGGGTGGTCGCGCTTCGACGAATCCCTGGTGATGACCGCCGATCTCGACAGTCTCGACCTCGCCGGGCAGGTGGATCGCATCCCGATCCGCGACATGAGCCGCTATGTCGAGGCGAGCCTGGCGGTGCATGAGCGCGCGGCCGCGCTGCGCTCGGGACTGACCGGCGTGCTGGAATCGATCCGCCCGCCGACGGGGCTGTTCATCCGCGAGAACAAGGACGGCTCGCCGGTCGCAGTGGCGCTGGCGATCCACGACAACGATCTGGCCGGCCTGCTCGACGTCGCCGTGCATCGCACGGAGCGTCAGCGCGGCGTCGGCCGCGACCTCGTCAAGACGGCGCTGCGCTATACCGCCCACAAGGGCGCCAAGACCGCCTGGGTGCAGGTCGAGGCCGACAATGCGGCCGGCCTGTCGCTCTATCGTTCGCTCGGCTTCAACGAGGCCTATCGCTACGTCTACCGCGCCCCGCCGGGCGGCGGCGCGTGAGCGGGCCGGGGCAGCGCCTGCTGCTGGTCGTCGCCTGCGCGCTGGTCGATTCCGACGGCCGCATCCTCATCGCCGAACGGCCCGCCGGCAAGGCGCTGGCCGGCCTGTGGGAGTTTCCCGGCGGCAAGCTGGAGCCGGGCGAGACGCCCGAGGCGACGCTGATCCGCGAATTGCGCGAGGAGCTGGGCATCGAGACGAAGGCGGCGTGCCTGGCGCCGCTGACCTTTGCCAGCCATTCCTATGACGACTTCCACCTCCTGATGCCGCTCTATGTCTGCCGGCGCTACGAGGGCATCGCCATGCCGCGCGAGGGCCAGCGGCTCAAATGGGTCCGGCCGGCACAATTGCGCGACTATCCGATGCCGCCGGCCGACGAGCCGTTGATCCCGCATCTGATCGAGCTGCTCTGAGCCGTCCCGCCGGGGCTTCGGCGGGGCCGTCGCGCGGCGCAAGGCCGGGTGCGCGGCGGCGCACATCCCCGGCTTAAGGGCTCCTTCACCATCCGCTGGCATGATCGGACCCTCACTTCCGCCTTGCGAGGGGACCATGCGCACGATCGACAGGCACGAGGATCGGATCGAGGAGCCGGCGTCGGACACGCCGGGGACGGGCACCGGTCTGTTCCGCGCCACGCTGCTCTTCGGCGCATTGGCGGTGTTCCTGTCGCTGCTGGTGCCGCCGATCGCCGAGCGCAGCGCCAGCTATGTGGCAGGCGACAATCGTCCCGATCTCGACATGATGGCGACGGGCTCCGTCGCCAAGTCCAGCGAATACACGCTCCGCCGCAGCGTCCTGCAGCCGGTCGATGCCGCGCCGTGCGTGATCTACGCCGATGGCCGCCGCCTCGGCAGCTGCTGAGGGCGCTGGGCGAATCAGCGGCGTAAAATAACCCGGGGGGTGGAGCCTCTTAAGGCCACCTTGCTGTATCAAGCACCTGGCCAGATTCGTTGCCTTCTTCGAATCCCATCTCGCGACGAGCGAGACTCCTGCTTCTGCCGCTAGCCGTTGCTTACTACTCCAGACACAACTGGATGCAAATATATGATGCAGGGTTACAAAATTCAGTTCTTAGTGTAGTATCCGAGATAGTCGATCAGCAGGCGGGACCGGATATGGTCCATCGAATGCGGTTATTGGGGTGAGTGGAGGTATGTCTTGAGATTTCGATCACAAGCACTGATGGCCGTTACCGTCTCCCTCTGCGCTTCCGTTCCAGCCCTGTCAGCCAACTTGAATTCCAGCTGCGAGGGTAGCGGACTGCTCGACAATATCGAATTGCGTCAGCTTCCTGCCGTTGCACAACCGACGGCTCTGAGAGGCAGTCTGCCGCTCCCGCTGAAGCTCTTTGAGATATTCGTGGAAGAACCGGTCAGTCGGCCGTCATTCGTGGCGATCCTCGTAGAATCGCATGATGGAGAGGATTGCTACATTCTTGAGGACATCGCAGGTGAAGCCGGAGGTCGCGGCGAGGGATTCGGCCGGGTATTGGTCGATCAAGCTTTTTCGCTGCGCAATGACCAAGAGGGAGCCGAGCACCTCTTCATTACTGTCTACGACTACGCTTTCGCGACTGGTGATGAGGTCTACAAGCCGCGCTTTGTGGACATTCGGGTGGAGCGGAGGGAGGAGGCCGACAGCATAAACTTGTCCATAACGGAATAGACAAATGCCGCGTCGCGCAATCGGTTGGTATGCATCCATCTGCGCGCCCGCCGCAGCATGATGGAACTGGCCCGAATGCTGCAACGTCCCTCCCGAGGACGTCAGTTCAAGGCGGTAGAGTAGACCTTATGCTTGGGTTCGCAGCGTTTATATGCAGGATGAAAGTCCGCGCTACAGTCTAGCAGTTACAGCCTCTGCGGGTTCTGATATGTTCGCCCCGCTATCGCCCCGGCAATCCGCAGGCCCGTAGCCGATCTGTCGCCAAACCGCTTTTTGCCGGGGCGTCAAAGCTGCTATGGCACGGCGGTGACGAAACTTGATCCTTCCCCCTCGCTGCGCAGCGCCGTCTATGGCGCGCCGCTTTCCAGTCTCGTGGACGTGCCGGCGGGCGCCGTGCAGCTGTCGCCGCTGCGGCCCGGCGCCGAGGCGCTGGAGGCCAAGCCCGACGGGGCCTTCGCCGAACTGGTGATCGCCGCGCCCCCCGGCTCCATCGAGCGGCGCTTCGTCCTGGCCCATGCCCTGCGCACGCTGGCGCCCGGCGGCGCGATGACGGTGCTGGCGGCCAAGGACAAGGGCGGCCAGCGCCTGCGCGGCGAGCTGGAAGCCTTCGGATGCGACGTCGCCGAGCATTACAAGTCGCGCCAGCGCGTCTGTTCGCTCGTGCGGCCGGAGACCCTGCACGGCCTGGAAGACGCCATCGCGGCGGGCGCGCCCGTCACGGTCGAGGAGATCGGGCTGCACTCCCAGCCGGGGATCTTCTCGTGGAACCGGGTCGATCCGGGGACGTCGCTGCTGCTGCGCCATCTGCCGAAGCTCGCCGGCCGCGGCGCCGATCTCGGCGCCGGTCTGGGCGTCCTGTCGCAGGCCGTCCTGGCTTCTCCTGCGGTCGAGGAGCTGACGCTGGTCGAGATCGACCGCCGCGCCGTCGAGGCGTCGAAGGTCAATGTCACCGATCCGCGGGCGCGCTTCGTCTGGGCCGACGCCCGCGAAACGGCGCTGAGCGATCTCCACTTCATCGTCTCGAACCCGCCCTTCCACAGCGAGGGCATCGAGGATCGCGGGCTCGGCCAGGCCTTCATCACGGCTGCGGGGCGGATGCTGCGGCGGTCCGGCACGCTGTATCTCGTGGCCAACCGGCACATGCCCTACGAGGAAGTGCTGCGGACCAGCTTCAGGAGCGTGAAGCCGCTGGCTGACGAGGCCGGCTACAAGATCTTCGAGGCGCGCAAGTGAGCAAGACGCCGACATCGCGGCTCGACCGGCTGCTCGCCAATATGGGCTACGCCTCGCGGCGCGAGATCCAGATGCTGGCGAAGAACGGTCGCATCCGGCTCGACGGCGCCGCCTTCCACGACGCCGACAAACGGATCGCGCTGACGCCCGATCTGGAGACGCGGCTGGTGGTCGACGGCGAGGCGCTCGATCCCTTGCCCGGCTTCGCGCTGATGCTGCACAAGCCGCTCGGCGTGACCTGCTCGCACAAGGAGGCGGGACCGCTGGTCTACGATCTCCTGCCGCAGCGCTGGCGCCGCCGCGACCCGGCCATCTCCACGGTCGGCCGGCTCGACAAGGAGACCTCCGGCCTCCTACTGATGACCGACGACGGCAAGCTCCTGCATCGCATCATCTCGCCGAAGCGCCATGTCGCCAAGCGCTATCGCGTGCATCTGGCCCGGCCGATGACCGGCGACGAGGCCGCGCTCTTTGCCGCGGGCACGCTGATGCTGGAGGGCGAGGAGAAACCGCTGGCGCCGGCGGAGCTGGAGGTCGTCGGCCCGCAGGAGGCGCTGCTCGAGGTGCATGAGGGGCGCTACCACCAGGTGCGCCGGATGTTCGCGGCGACCGGCAATCATGTCGAGGCGTTGCATCGCGAATCCGTCGGCGGCCTGAGCCTGCCGGCCGACCTCGCGCCCGGCGCGATCCGCCGCCTGGACGATGCCGATCTCGCCGCGATCTTCGACGGGGGACGCCGAAGCGACGGCTGAGGGCTGCGCGGGGGCAGGGCGCATCGGCGCGGCGCCCGCCACCCCGGGGCAGGCAACGCCCGTGATCGCATTCCACGCTTCGACCCTGGCATGCGAGGACAGCACCGCCGGTGGCGATGCTGTCCGTCTCGGCCGGGCGTCGTCCGCGTCACGCGTGTTCGAGCGCGCTCGCGGACTGCATCGCCAGGATGTCGTTGGTGGTGATCGCCTTGCCGCCGATGCCCCATTCGCCGCTGGCCAGCTCCTGGATCCGGACCCAGGTGACGCCGCGCATCGCTTCGCCCTCGATCCTGACCATGGCATCGGTGACCGTTTCGATCATCTCCTTCTTCTGCTCCGGCGTGAAGACGCCCTCGATGAGTTGAATATCGACAAGCGGCATATCCGTTCTCCATTGCTTGGGGTCGGCTGCAGTCGGACCGGGCCGACCCACACGGCTTAGCGCGCGCCGCGGGCCGATGCTGGAAGGCGGCGTGGAGAGCGCCCGGAGATTTCGTGGAGATGTGCTAGGCTCCTGCCGGGTTACGCTGCCCGCAAGGCAGGTCGATGCGATACGTCTTCGAACCGTTCGAACTCGAGCCCATGAAGGGCGAATTGCGACGCGACGGCCAGCGCGTCGCGGTGGAGCCGCAGGTCTTTGCCCTTATCCTGCTTCTCGTCGAGAATTCCGAGCGCATGGTCTCCAAGGAGGAGATCGTCGAGAAGATCTGGGACGGACGGGCCGTCTCCGACGCCGCGGTGTCCAGCCGGATCAAGTCGGCCCGGCGGGCGCTGGGCGACGACGGACGCCAGCAGCGCCTGATCCGCACGCTGCACGGTCGCGGCATCCGTTTCGTCGGCGAGGTGGCGATCGTCGTCGCGCCGCCCGTTGCCGCCGACCCGGTGGACAGCGCGACACGCGGCCTTCCCGCCGGCCGGCCGTCGATCGCCGTGCTGCCGTTCCGCGCGATCGGCACGCCGGGCGCCTACGGGGCCATCGGCGAGGCGGTCGCCCACGATCTGATCGCCTCGCTCTCAAGGCTGCGCTGGCTCGACGTCATCGCCCGCGGCTCGTCCTTCCGGTTCCGGACGCCCAAGGTCGATGTCGACGAGATCGGCCGTCTCCTGAATGTCGGCTATTGCCTGTCGGGGATCGTCGAGATCTTCGGCTCCTCGATCACGATCATCGTCGAACTGGTCGACACGCGCAGCGGCAGCATCCTGTGGGGCGACCACATCGACGCGAAGATCGACGACGTGCATGCCGTGCGCGCGCGGGTGGTGGCGGAGGTGGTCGCCGCGCTGGAGGTGCGGATCCCGCTGAACGAGGCCAGCCTGGCGACCCTTTCGGGCCCCGAGAACCTCGACGCCTGGGCGGCCTACCATCTCGGGCTGAAGCATCTCTACCGCTTCAACCGACAGGACAATGCGGCCGCAACGAGCCTGTTCGCGCTGGCGATCGAGAAGGAGCCGCGCTTCGCACGGGGATATGCGGGCCTGTCCTCCGCCAATTTCCAGGGTGCGTTCCTGCGCTATGGCGACCGCAAGCACGACCGGGCCGAGGCGCGGCGATGTGCCGAGCGCAGCGTCGAGCTGGACCCGGTCGATCCCTTCGCGAATTTCGCCCTGGGCCGGTCGTTCTGGCTGGCGGGCGACATCGACGCCAGCCTGCCCTGGCTCGACCGGTCGACCGAACTCAGCCCGAATTACGCGCAGGGTTTCTATGCGAGGGCATGGGCCGATACGATCACCGAACGCAATCTCGACGGCAGCGACAATGTCGATCGCGCTCTGGCGCTGAGCCCGCTGGACCCGTTCCGCTATGCCATGCTCGGGACCTGGGCGCTGATCTGCCTCAGCCGCAGCCAGACCGCCGAGGCGGCCGTCTGGGGCGATCGGGCGGCGCGGGCGCCGGGGGCCCATGTGCTGATCGCCCTGATTGCGCTGGTGGCGCGCGAATTGAACGGCGACAACCGGGAAGCGGCCGCCTGGGCGCGGGATGTCCGCAACCGGCGCAGCGGCCTCTCGCGGGCGCATTTCTTCGCTGCTTTTCCCTACAAGGACGGATCGTTGAAGCGCGGCATCGCCCACGCGCTTCGGCAACACGGCTTCTAGGCGCGAGCGATCCTCGAAGGCTACTTCGGCGCCGCGACGCCGTCGCCGCCTAAAGCTTGTCGGAGCGATCCTTCAGGGCGTCGGCAAGGCTTGCCCTGGCGCTGCCGGGCTTGAGGGGCTTCTGCTGGCTTTCATGCGGGCGCCAGCCGGAGAGATAGATGACGTCGAAGGTCGCGCGGATGCGGCCGTCCGGATCGGAGAAGCGTTCGGCGTAGATTTCGGCGGCGCGCAGGAACAGCCGGCGCGAGGCGGGGCGGCGGGAGCGCTCGACCAGCATGTTGGCCATGCCCATGGCGCGCAGATCGGCCATCAGTTCGAACAGGGAATCGTAGCGCACCGTCAGCCGGTCCTGGTCGGTCACCGGCAGGGCGAAGCCGGCCCGCTGCAAAAGGCCGCCGGCATCGCGCACATCCGCGAAGGGCGCGACGCGCGGCGAGACGCCGCCGAGGAGTTCGGCTTCCGCCGCAAACAGCGAGGCGCGCAATTCGTTGAGGGTGCCGCCGCCCAGAAGCGCGCAGAGGAAGA
The DNA here is from genome assembly GCF_964217435.1 of Aurantimonas sp. Lineage (NCBI taxonomy): Bacteria > Pseudomonadati > Pseudomonadota > Alphaproteobacteria > Hyphomicrobiales > Aurantimonadaceae > Aurantimonas > Aurantimonas sp. Next base: position 50,388 of record NZ_CAXPJM010000006.1, read on the forward strand.
GCCCGTCGGGCTTCAGCGCACGCCGCAACTGGACGAGGGCGCCGGGCGTGTCGTTGGTCAGGTGCAGCGACAGGGTCGAGACGATCAGGTCGACGCTCTCGGCGGCGAGCGGCAGCATTTCCTCGTCGCCGACGACGGCCATGGGGCTTTCGCCGAGAAGGGCGGGTAGGCGCTCGATCCGCAGGACGCGGCCGGCCTGGCCGCCCTGTTCCAGAAAGCGCGCCATCTCGCCGGTATGGCCGCCGAGATCGACGGCGGTCTCGAACCTGCGGTCGACCAGCGACAGCCGGTCGGCGAGCTCGGCGGCGATGGCCTTGAGGAGGAAGCGCGGGCTGTCGGAGGTCGCGGCGGCGTGCCATCGCCGGCGGCGGCGGTCGAGAAGCGCCCGGTCGAAGACGATATGGTCGGGAGCGTCGGGCATGGGGTTCTCGGCTTCGGTCAATCTGGTCGGGCGCGGCGACAGGCGCTTGTAGCTTGTCGCAGGTGGAGTATCGTCAAGCACAGGGAGGCGCGACCGGCTTCGCGTATCGAGGAGGAAGCCGATCCGCCCTGCGGGCACTGCGCACCAGGGACGGGCGGAACGATGAGCTTATTCAGGCGCGGTTCAGCGGCGATCACCGGCTCCCTCGGCCGGCTGCTCTTTCCGCCTGTCTGTCCCGGCTGCCAGGCGGCGGTCACCGGTTCCGGCACGGTGTGCTGCGCCTGCTGGCCGAAACTGCGTTTCATCGAACGTCCCTATTGCGAGGTTCTCGGGCTACCCTTCGCCTATGATCTGGGCAAGGGGTTCCTCTCGGCCGAGGCCATCGCCGAGCCGCCGCCCTTCGCCCGGCTGCGTGCCGCGGTGCTCTACGAGGACCTGGCGGCGCGCCTCGTCAGCTCGCTGAAATATGCCGACCGCACCGATCTGGTGCCGCTGATGGCCGGCTGGATGAGCCGCGCCGGGGCCGAGCTGATCGCCGATGCGGAGGTCGTCGTGCCGGTGCCGCTGCATCCGGGCCGGCTGTGGCGGCGGCGGTTCAACCAGTCGGCGGAGATCGCCCGGCTGGTGGCGCGCGGCGCCAAGCTGTCCTTCTCGCCGCTGTCGCTGAAGCGGGTGAAGGCGACGCGCAGCCAGGTCGGGCTCGGCCCCGCCCAGCGCCGGGCCAATGTCCGCGGCGCCTTCCAGGTGGTGGAGACCCGCCGCGAGGAGCTGGACGGGAAGCGGGTGCTGCTGGTCGACGACGTCTATACGACCGGCGCCACCGTCGCGAGCGCGACGCGGGCGCTGAAGCGGGCCGGGGCCCGCGACGTCGACGTGCTCACCTTCGCAAGGGTTGCGACCGGCACCGAGTGAAGCCATATGCTGGTCCTCAACCAGCTGGGAATGACACTCCATGCCGAATGTGACGATCTACACCCGACAGCTCTGCGGTTTCTGTTCGCGCGCCAAGCAGCTTCTCGACCAGAAGAACGTGGCCTACGAGGAGAAGGACGCCTCGTCCTCGCCGCAGCTGCGCCAGGAAATGCGCGAGCGCGGCAACGGCGCCGCCACCTTCCCGCAGATCTTCATCGGCGACACCCATGTCGGCGGCTGCGACGAGCTCTACGCCCTGGAGCGCGCCGGCAAGCTGGACTCGCTGCTGGCCGCCTGACGGGGCGCCAGCCTCGGACGGCCAGCCTTGAGAAGGCCAGCCTCTTGAAGGACATGCCATGACGACGTTTCGTGCCGCGGTTCTGCAGATGCGCTCCGGCCGCGAGCCGGCCGACAACGCCGCGGCGCTGGAAGCGCTGGTGGCCGAAGCGGTCGCGGGCGGCGCGCATTACGTCCAGTCGCCGGAGATGACCGGCATGCTGCAGCGTGACCGCGCGGCGCTGATGGACCGGCTGCGGTCGGAAGACGACGATCTCCTCGTGTCCACCGCCAGCGGTCTTGTGCGGCGGCACGGCATCCATCTGCATCTCGGCTCGATCGCCGTGGCGCTCGAGGACGGGCGCGTCGCCAACCGGGCGCTGCTCTTCGCGCCGGACGGCCGGCGCATCGCGCGCTACGACAAGATCCACATGTTCGACGTCGATCTCGACAATGGCGAGAGCTGGCGGGAATCGCGCACCTATCGCCCCGGCGGCGCGGCGGTGCTGGCCGATCTCGCCTTTGCCGACGGGACCGCGCGGCTTGGCTTCGCCATCTGCTACGACATGCGCTTTCCGCATCTCTTCCGTGAGGAGGCGCTGGCCGGCGCCGAGATCCTGACCGCGCCCGCCGCTTTCACCCGCCAGACCGGCGAGGCCCACTGGCATGTGCTGCTGCGCGCCCGCGCCATCGAGAACGGCGCCTTCGTCATCGCCGCCGCACAGGGCGGCCGCCACGAGGACGGGCGCGAGACCTACGGCCATTCGCTGATCGTCGATCCCTGGGGCGCGGTGATCGCCGAGGTCGCTGGAAACGAACCGGGCGTCGCCTTCGCCGATATCGACACGGCGGCTGTCGCTGCCGCGCGCGGCAAGGTGCCGAACCTGAAGAATGCCCGCAGCTTCACCGTCGGCGATGCCGAGGTGGCGGTGACCGGTGCCCGCGAGGCGGCCGAGTGATCAGTTTCGCGCTGCGCTGTCAGCCCGCCTCCCACGCCTTCGACGGCTGGTTCCGCTCCGGCGAGGATTTCCAGCGCCAGGCCGCGGGCGGGCTGGTGTCCTGCCCGGTCTGCGGATCGACGGATGTGTCCAAGGCGCTGATGAAGCCGGCGGTTGCCAAGTCCGGGCGCCAGGGCGCGGCAGGCGACCGGTCGCAGGCGGTGGCCGAGGGCCCGGCGGCGCCGGCCGAGGCCCGCTATGCCGGCGGCGATGCGGCAGCGGTCTATGCCAAGCTGCAGGCGATCGCGCGGGAGCTGCGCGCCAAGTCGGATTATGTCGGGCCGAAATTCGCCGAGGAAGCGCGCCGCATCCATTACGGCGAGAGCGAGAAGCGCCAGATCTACGGCGAGGCGTCGCCGCAGGAGGTCAAGAGCCTCGGCGAGGAAGGGATCGCGGCGCTGCCGCTGCCGCCGCTGCCTGAAGACAAGAACTGACCGAAGCCGGGAACTGAAGACCGCCTGTCGGCCTCAGCCGCGTGCGGTCCGCGCCAGGGTCACGCCCTTGTGGCGCCGCGGGCCGCCCTCGCCATCCTCGAACAGACCCTGCTCGGTGGCCTGGCTGTAGAGAAGGTCGCCCTTGGCACCGGCGATGGTCCGCAAATCGGCCAGTTCGCACAGCGCGGTGATCTGGAAGGCAAGGCCGCGCAGATGCACGCGATTGTAGCAGAAGAACGCGAGGCGGGCGCGGGTCGGCCCCGGGATCTCGCGGATCAGCGCCTGCTTCGTCGCGTCGTCGGAACGCAGCAGGAGGGCCAGGATCTCCAGATGGACAGGACAGTTGGCCTCATTGGGAATGCTGTCTGATCTCGGCGATACCATGACGTCCTCTTGGGTCTCTACACGTGCTGGTTCTCAGCTCCATGATGCATGCCTCGGTGCGCTCACGACGCCCGCAGGACGAGCATCGCATTCGAGCCTTGTCTCCAGCTTGAACACGGATCCGTGAGGCCGGCTCCGCGCCCTCAGGCCGAGGGGCGGCGGGCGAGGACCATGTAGTTGACGTCGGTGTCGCGCGACCGCTTCCAGGCGTCGGCGAGCGGGTGATAGACCACGCCGACCTCGTCGATCATCGACAGGCCCGCCGCCTCGACCGGATCGCCGATCTCCTTCGGCCGCACCAGCCGCTCATATTGATGGGTGCCCTTGGGCAGCCAGCCGAGCACGTATTCCGCGCCGATGATGGCGAAGGTCAGCGCCTTGAAGGTGCGGTTGATGGTGGCGACGAAGAGCAGCCCGCCCGGCTTCACCATCGCCGCGCAGGAGGTCAGGAACAGGTCGACGTCGGAGACGTGCTCGACGATCTCCAGCGCCAGCACCACGTCGAAGGTCTCGCCGCCTTCGGCGATCGCCTCGGCGGTGGTGGCGCGGTAGTCGATGGCAAGCCCGCTCTCGGCGGCGTGGAGCTTCGCGACCTCGATATTCGTCTCCGAGGCGTCGGCGCCGACGACCTTCGCCCCGAGCCGGGCCATCGGCTCGCAGATCAGCCCGCCGCCGCAGCCGATGTCGAGCACCGACAGGCCGTCAAAGGGCTTGTCGGCGGACAGGTCCAGGTCGAAATTCATCGCCAGCTGCTCGCGGATATATTCCAGCCGCACCGGGTTGAACTTGTGCAGCGGCTTGAACTTGCCGACCGGGTTCCACCATTCCTGGGCCAGGCGCGAGAATCGCTCGACCTCGGCCGCGTCGATCGTCGTTCCGTCGGGTGCGCTCATCTCGTCCTCGTTGCCTGTCGTGGTGGTTCGGCATGTTCGCTCCGGCCGGCCAAAGTCAAGCGTGGCGGCGCGGCGGAGGCGATGCGAGATGGTGTCCGCAAGCCGCGGCGACATTGCGGTTTGAGGTCGCATCGGCTAGGGAACCCCCGCCCGCCGCGTGCTGGGTCCTTCGGACATGTCCGGCCGTTTCGCGACGCCGGACCGTTCGGGGTCAGTTCACCAGACATCTTGTCGAACCACCGAATGCCGATCCCATGGCCCGACTCGTCCTCAAATTCGGCGGCACTTCCGTCGCCGACGTCAACCGCATCCGCAATGTCGCGCGTCATGTGAAACGCGAGGTCGACGCGGGCCACGACGTGGCCGTGGTCGTCTCGGCGATGTCGGGCAAGACCAACGAGCTCGTCGGCTGGTGCCGCGAGGCCTCGCCGATCCACGATGCGCGCGAATACGACGCCGTGGTGGCGTCCGGCGAGCAGGTGACGGCCGGCATCCTGGCGATCACGCTGCAGGCGATGGGCGTCAATGCGCGCTCCTGGCAGGGCTGGCAGGTGCCGATCCGCACCGACGGCGCCCATGGCGCCGCCCGCATCCAGGAGATCGATTCGTCGGAGATCGTCCGGCGCTTCGCCGAGGGCCAAGTGGCGGTGCTTGCCGGCTTCCAGGGCATCGCGCCCGACAACCGCATCGCCACGCTGGGGCGCGGCGGTTCGGACACCTCGGCCGTCGCGGTGGCCGCGGCGATCAAGGCCGATCGCTGCGACATCTACACCGACGTCGACGGCGTCTACACCACCGACCCGCGTATCGAGCCGAAGGCCCGGCGCCTCGCCCGCATCTCCTTCGAGGAAATGCTGGAGATGGCCTCGCTCGGCGCCAAGGTGCTGCAGGTGCGCTCGGTGGAACTGGCCATGGTCCACAAGGTGCGGACCTTCGTGCGTTCTTCTTTCGAGGACCCGGACGCGCCCGGCATGGGCGACTTCGACAACCCGCCGGGGACCCTCATTTGCGACGAGGATGAAATCGTGGAACAGCAGGTCGTCACAGGCATCGCCTACGCCAAGGACGAGGCGCAGATCTCGCTGCGCCGGGTCGAGGACCAGCCGGGCGTCGCCGCGGCCATCTTCGGGCCGCTCGCCGAAGCCGGCGTCAATGTCGACATGATCGTCCAGAACATCTCCGAGGCCGGCACCTCCACCGACATGACCTTCACGGTCCCGGCCGGCGATCTCGACAAGGCGACCGCCGTCCTCGAGAAGGCCAAGACGGAGATGCGCTACGACGCCATCCAGAGCGAGCAGGGCCTGACCAAGGTCTCGGTCATCGGCGTCGGCATGCGCAGCCACACCGGCGTTGCCGCCACCGCCTTCAAGGCGCTGGCCGATCGCGGCGTCAACATCCGCGCGATCACCACGTCGGAGATCAAGATCTCGATCCTGATCGACGGCGACTACACCGAACTGGCCGTGCGGGCGCTGCATTCGGTCTACGGTCTCGACAAGGCATAGACCTTAAGGGTCGCCGGACTGCCGGCCTTGCGTGCCGGCGTGACGGGCGCGCAACCGGGCCGCGAAGGGGAAAACCTATTGCTGCCTTCCGATTGGGTTCTGTCGGGGCAGCTTTATGTGATCTGATACGGGGAAGGGGATCGCGCGGCCGACCGGAATCATCCGGGCGGGCGTCGGCCACCTGGAACGGGACATCGCGTTGAACAGAAGCGACATGTCAGGGCCGCGCGTTCTCATGCGCCGCATCCGGGAGCTCATGGTCGAGCCTCTCGACCCGCAGTCGCGTCTCGACCAGATTTCCCGCCTGATCGCCCAGAACATGGTGGCCGAGGTCTGCTCGCTCTATGTCCTGCGCGCCGACGGCATTCTGGAACTCTACGCCACCGAGGGTCTGAACCCCGGTTCGGTCCATCTCGCGCAGCTGAAACTCGGCGAGGGCCTCGTCGGCACGATCGCCGCGACGGCGCGGCCGCTGAACCTGCCGGAAGCCCAGAAGCATCCGGCCTTCACCTATCTTCCGGAGACCGGCGAGGAGATCTACCACTCCTTCCTCGGCGTGCCGATCCTGCGCGCCGGCCGCACGCTCGGCGTGCTGGTCGTCCAGAACAAGGCGGCGCGCGTCTATCGCGACGAGGAATCCGAGGCGCTGGAAACCGTCGCGATGGTGGTCGCCGAGATGATCGCCGCCGGCAGCCTGGAAGGCCTGTCGCGGCCCGGCGTCGCCCTCGATCTGTCGCGCTCGGTCTCGTTCACCGGCGTGCCGCTGTCCGACGGCATCGGCCTTGGCCGGGTGATCCTGCACGAGCCGCGCGTCGTCGTGACCAACCTCTTCAACGAGGACATGGAGATCGAGGTCGAGCGCCTGACCAAGGCGCTGGGCGTCCTGCGGCTGTCGATCGAGGACATGCTGTCGCGCCGCGAGGTGGCCGGCGAGGGCGAGCACCGGGCGGTGCTGGAAGCCTATCGCATGTTCGCCCACGACCGCGGCTGGGTGCGGCGGCTGGAAGAGGCGGTGCGCAACGGCCTGACCGCGGAAGCTGCGGTGGAAAAGGTCCAGAGCGACATGCGGGCGCGCATGATGCACATGACCGATCCGTATATCCGCGAGCGGCTGCACGATTTCGACGATCTCGCCAACCGGCTGCTGCGCCAGCTGATCGGCCATGACGGGCAGGCGACGCCCGACGACGCGATCATCGTCGCCCGCTCCATGGGCGCGGCGGAACTGCTGGACTATCGCCGCGAGCAGATCCGCGGCCTCGTCCTGGAAGAGGGCGCGGCGACCAGCCACGTCGTCATCGTCGCACGGGCCCTAGGCATTCCCGTCGTCGGCCAGGTCAAGGGCGCGGTCTCCATGTCGGAGAGCGGCGATTCGGTCATCGTCGACGGCGAGGACGGCGGCGTGCATCTGCGCCCGCAGGCCGATCTGGAAGCCCTGTTCTCCGACAAGGCCAAGTTCCGCGAGAAGCGCCAGGAGCGCTACCGGTCGCTGCGCGACATGGCGTCGGTCAGCCGTGACGGGGTCAAGATCGACCTGCAGATGAATGCCGGCCTCCTGGTCGACCTGCCGCAGCTCGACGAGGCCGGCGCCGAGGGTATCGGCCTGTTCCGCACCGAGCTGCAGTTCATGGTCGCCTCCACCATGCCCCGGGCCAGCGACCAGGAACGGCTGTATTCGGCGGTGCTGGACGCGGCCGGCGGCCGGCCCGTGACCTTCCGCACGTTGGATGTCGGCGGCGACAAGGTGCTGCCCTATCTGAACCAGTTCCCCGAGGACAATCCGGCGCTGGGCTACCGGGCGCTGCGCCTGGCGCTCGACCGGCCGGGCCTGATGCGCACCCAGCTGCGGGCGCTGCTCAAGGCGGCGGCCGGCCGGGAATTGCGGGTCATGTTCCCGATGGTGACCGACGTGTCGGAGCTGCATCTGGCGCGCGACCTGATCAGCCGCGAATACAAGCACCTAACCCGCTTCGGCCATGTCATGCCCGAGCGGCTGAAGATCGGGGCGATGATCGAGGTGCCGGGCATCCTGTTCCAGCTCGACGAGGTCATGCAGCTCCTCGACTTCGTCTCGGTCGGGTCGAACGACCTGTTCCAGTTCTTCAACGCCGTCGATCGCGGCAATGCCCGCGTCGCCGACCGCTTCGACGACCTGTCGCCGGCCTTCCTGCGGGCGCTGAAGCTGATCGTCGATGCCGGCATCCGCCATTCCGTGCCGGTGACCCTGTGCGGCGAGATGGCCGGCCGACCGCTGTCGGCGATGGCGTTGATCGGCCTCGGCTTCCGGTCCATATCCATGGCACCGCCCTCGATCGGGCCGGTGAAGGCGGCGATCGTCGAGATGAATGTCGGCCGGGTGACCGAGCTGGTGACCGCCTATCTCGACGGCAGCCATCCGTCGGATGCGCCGCGGCGGGCATTGGTCGACTTCGCCAAGGCGCAGGGCATTCCGTATTAGCTGACCCGGCCCGCCGACCCGGATCACCGTCGCGACCTCGCGCAAGAGGGCCGCATCCTCTTCCCCGCACTGTTCAGGACCACATGGCGACCCTGCCGAAATCCAGCCTCGACGAAATCCTCAACCGCTTCGCGCTGCTCGAGCACGAGATGTCGAAGGGGCCGGAGCACGAGGTCTATACCAAGCTGGCCGCCGAATATTCCGGGCTGGAGGAAGTGGTCGCGGCCATTCGCACCTACCAGAAGGCCGAGCAGGAACTGGCCGAGGCCCGCGCGATCCTCGACGAGCCGGCGGCCGGGCGCGACATGCGCGAACTGGCGGAAATCGAGATCGACGAGCTGAAGGAACGGCTGGAGACGCTGACCGCCGAGATCCGCATCCTGCTGCTGCCCAAGGACGCCGCCGACGAGAAGGGCGCGATCCTGGAAATCCGCGCCGGCACCGGCGGCTCGGAGGCCGGCCTCTTCGCCGGCGATCTCTTCCGCATGTATCAGCGCTATGCCGAGATGAACCGCTGGAAGGTCGAGATCATTTCGGCCAGCGAGGGCGAGGTCGGCGGCTACCGCGAAGTGATCGCCGCGATCCGCGGCGTCGGCGTGTTCTCGCGGCTGAAGTTCGAATCCGGCGTCCACCGGGTGCAGCGCGTGCCCGAGACCGAATCGGGCGGCCGCATCCACACCTCGGCGGCCACCGTCGCGGTGCTGCCGGAAGCCGAGGACATCGACGTCGAGGTGAAGACCGAGGACATCCGCATCGACACGATGCGCGCCTCCGGCGCCGGCGGCCAGCACGTCAACACCACGGATTCGGCGGTGCGCATCACCCATATCCCCACCGGCATCGTCGTGACGTCGTCGGAAAAGTCCCAGCACCAGAACCGCGCCCGCGCCATGCAGGTGCTGAAGGCCCGGCTGTTCGACATGGAACGCCAGCGCGCCGACGACGAGCGCTCGGCCGCCCGCAAGAGCCAGGTCGGCTCCGGCGACCGCTCCGAGCGCATCCGCACCTATAATTTCCCGCAGGGCCGCGTCACCGACCACCGGATCAACCTGACGCTCTACAAGCTCGACCGGGTGATCGAGGGCGAGATGGACGAACTGGTCGATGCGCTGGTCGCCGACCATCAGGCGCATCTCCTGGCCGCCGTCGGCGTCGATGCCTGACGAGCCCGGCGGGCCGACGCTCGGCGACTGCCTGCGCGACGGGCAGGCGCGGCTGCGCGCCGCCGGCTGCGACACGCCCGATCTCGACGCGCGGCTGCTGCTGGCCGAGATCTGCGACCGGCGGCCCGGCGAGGTGCATTCGGCGTCGGGCGCCATCGTCTCGGCGGCGGAGGCGGCCCGCTTCGACGCGGTGCTGGCGCGGCGGGCGGCCGGCGAGCCGGTGCACCGCATCATCGGCCGGCGGGCCTTCTACGAGCATGACTTCCTGCTGTCGCCCGAGACGCTGGAGCCGCGGCCCGACACCGAGGTGCTGGTGGAGGAAGCGCGCAAGGCGATGGCGGCGATCGTCGCGCGGGACGGTCGCTGCGTCTTTGCCGATGTGGGCACCGGCACCGGCGCCATCGCGGTCTCGCTGCTGGCGCTGTTCGCCGAGGCCGAGGCCGTCGCGCTCGATATTTCGGACGGCGCGCTTCAGACCGCGCGCCGCAATGCGATCGCCGCCGGCGTCGCCGACCGGATGCACACTGTGCGGGCGAACTATCTCCACGCGATCGGGGGACCGCTTGAACTCGTCGTGTCGAATCCCCCATATATTCCGCACGACGATATCGCAGCGCTGTCGCGCGAGGTGCGTGACCACGACCCGCTGCTCGCCCTCGATGGCGGCGCGGACGGGCTCGATGCCTATCGCGCGCTGGCGACGGGCGCCCGCCGGATCGTGCGGCCGCAGGGCCTGGTGATCGTCGAGATTGGCGTCGGGCAGGAGGGCGACGTGGCGGCGATCTTCGCAGCCGAAGGTTTCACCCTCGATGCGGCGACCCGGGACCTTGGCGGCGTGATCCGGGTCCTGACCCTGCGGCTGGCGATCGGCGGCGCGGGTTCGGTGTAACCAAGTTTCCAGCCGGGGCCGCAATCGCAGGGTATGCAGACAAAAAACACTTGTGGCAGTGCGGTTTCCCCTCTAGGGTCTGACGAATACGGAACATCCGAGGGGGACATCCCTCAGGCAGCGCCGCCAGGCGACCCGAGGAATGCTCGTGGTGACCGGTAGGTCGTCCGTACAAGCCGGCGCGAGGGTATCGCCAGCCACAACCGACAAAACCTCTAGTTGGCGGCATTGCTGCGGCAGGCTGCACCTTGAGCAGACGCGTGATCCGCGTCTTTGGGCAACAGCCATACCGGCACGACCGGTGCATCCAAAAAGACAGGAAGTTCATGAGGCCAGGACAGCAGCAGAAAAACCGTATGCGCGGACGCGGTCGCAAGGGCCCGAACCCGCTTTCGCGTGGCTACGAGTCGAATGGCCCGGACGTGAAGATCAGGGGCACCGCCCAGCATATCGCCGAGAAATACTCGACCCTGGCGCGTGACGCCTCGGGAGCCGGCGACCGTGTCATGGCCGAGAACTATCTGCAGCACGCCGAGCACTACAATCGCATCGTGGCGGCGGCGCAGGCGCAGTTCCAGCCGCGGGACGATCGCGACAACCGCGACGATTCCAGCGACGACGACGACGACGATCAGCAGGACAATTCCAGCTATCGCGACGATCGGGACGACCGCGACAACGACGCGGACGGCGAGCGCAACCGTGGCAATCGCGAGAACCGCGACGGCAACCGGAACCGCGACCGCGACAACAACCGGGATCGCGACGGCAATCGCGACCGCGATGGCAACCGCAATCGCAACCGCGACGACAACAACCGCGGCAACCGCGACAACCGTCAGCAGGACGACAATCGCGGCAATCGCGATCGGCGTGACCGGTCCGAGCCGAACGGCACCGGCCCGCAGCCGATGGTCGCCGACGAGGCGGACCGCGGGTCCTCGCAGGGCGACGAGCGCCGCGAGCGCCCGGCGCGTGGCGAGGCCAATGGCGGCGACGCCGATGGCCGTCGCAGCGAGACCGCATCCTCCGACGAGCAGAACGAACGGCCGCGTCGCCGCGCCCGCACCCGTCGCCCGCGCGACGAGGATGGCGTGACGAACGAGGCGGCAGCACCCGCCGCACCGGCACAGGCCGCCGATGCCGGCGAGAGCCCCGCGACGGCGGCAGCGCCGTCCGATGCGCCCGAGGCGGATGCCGCACCGGTGAAGCGCCGTCCCGGACGGCCGCGCAAGAAGAAGCCGGAAGACGGCGCCGATGGCGAGACCAAGGCGGGCGGCGACAACGACGCCCTGCCGGACTTCCTCTTGGCCTCCAACGGCTGAGCCGATCGGGCAACCGATCTGCGAACGAGACAAAGGGCGCTGCGAGCTTCGCGGCGCCCTTTTTCGTGGGCGCTTGCCGGGGCGGCGGACGGGCGCCTTGATCTGGCGCATGGCGGCGGGCGAAACATTTTTGCAACAGTCGTGCGTCTGGCCCTTCCGGGTGAGTTGCGCCTCACCCATATATTCAGCGGGCGGCCTGCCGGAACGGGGGCCGGACTCCAGGAACGTGCGGACGACGCCTGCGGGGTTGTTCGCCGATAGGAGAAGCGATCCATGAATATCGAGAAATACACCGAGCGCGTTCGCGGCTTCATCCAGGCCGCACAGACCCAGGCGGTCTCGCGTGACCACCAGCAATTCACGCCCGAGCACCTGCTGAAGGTCCTGATCGACGACGAGGAAGGCATGGCGGCCGGCCTCATCGAGAAGGCCGGCGGACGGCCGCAGGAGGTCCGGATCGCCGTCGAGGCGGCCCTCGACGCCATGCCGAAGGTGTCGGGCGGCGGCTCGCAGATGTATCTCGCCCAGCCGCTGGCGAAGATCTTCGCCACCGCCGAGGAAATCGCCAAGAAGGCCGGCGACAGCTATGTCAGCGTCGAGCGCCTGCTTCTGGCCATGACCATCGAGAAGGCCGCCAAGACCGCGACCATCCTCGCCAATGCCGGCGTCACGCCGAACGGGCTGAACGCGGCCATCGAGTCGCTGCGCAAGGGCCGCACCGCCGACAGCGCCTCGGCCGAGAGCGGCTACGACGCCCTGAAGAAATACGCCCGCGACCTGACGGCGGCGGCGCGCGAGGGCAAGCTCGACCCGGTGATCGGCCGTGACGACGAGATCCGCCGCACCATCCAGGTCCTGTCCCGGCGCACCAAGAACAACCCGGTGCTGATCGGCGAGCCCGGCGTCGGCAAGACCGCCATCGCCGAAGGCCTGGCGCTGCGCATCGTCAATGGCGACGTGCCGGAATCCTTGCGCGACAAGCAGCTGATGGCCCTCGACATGGGCTCGCTCATCGCCGGCGCGAAATATCGCGGCGAGTTCGAGGAGCGGCTGAAGGCCGTCCTGTCCGAGGTGACGGCCGAGGCCGGCAACATCATCCTGTTCATCGACGAGATGCACACGCTGGTCGGCGCGGGCAAGGGCGACGGGGCGATGGACGCCTCCAACCTCCTGAAGCCGGCGCTGGCGCGGGGCGAGCTGCACTGCGTCGGCGCGACGACGCTCGACGAGTACCGCAAGCATGTCGAGAAGGACCCGGCGCTGGCCCGGCGCTTCCAGCCGGTCTTCGTGAGCGAGCCGACCGTCGAGGACACGATCTCGATCCTGCGCGGCCTGAAGGAGAAATACGAGCAGCACCATCAGGTGCGCATCTCCGACAGCGCCCTGGTGGCGGCGGCGCAGCTGTCGAACCGCTACATCACCGACCGCTTCCTGCCCGACAAGGCGATCGACCTTGTCGACGAGGGCGCGGCGCGGCTGCGCATGCAGGTGGATTCCAAGCCCGAGGCGCTGGACGAGATCGACCGCCGCATCATGCAGCTCAAGATCGAGCGCGAGGCGCTGCGCCGCGAAAGCGACGACGCGTCGAAGGACCGGCTCAAGCGGCTGGAAGGGGAACTGGCCAATCTGGAGGAGGAATCCGACCGGATCACCACGACCTGGCAGGCCGAGAAGTCGAAGCTCGGGCTTGCCGCCGACCTGAAGAAGCGCCTCGACGAGGTGCGCAACGAACTGGCCGTCGCCCAGCGCAAGGGCGAGTTTCAGCGGGCCGGCGAGCTCGCCTATGGCGAGATCCCGCAGCTCGAGGCGCAGCTCAAGGAGGCCGAGGCCCAGGACGGGGCCGGCACCGCCGGCTCGATGGTCGAGGAGACCGTTACCGCCGACCACATCGCCCATGTCGTCTCGCGCTGGTCGGGCATTCCGGTCGACCGGATGCTCGAGGGCGAGCGCGACAAGCTCCTGCGCATGGAAGACGCGCTGCAGACGCGCGTCGTCGGCCAGGGCGAGGCGGTGCAGGCGGTGTCGAAGGCGGTGCGCCGGGCGCGGGCCGGGCTGCAGGACCCGAACCGGCCGATCGGCTCGTTCATCTTCCTCGGGCCCACCGGCGTCGGCAAGACCGAGCTGACCAAGTCGCTGGCCGCCTTCCTGTTCGACGACGAGACCGCCATGGTGCGGCTCGACATGTCGGAGTTCATGGAGAAGCATTCGGTCTCGCGGCTGATCGGCGCGCCTCCGGGCTATGTCGGCTACGAGGAGGGCGGCAGCCTGACCGAGGCGGTGCGGCGGCGGCCCTACCAGGTCGTGCTGTTCGACGAGATCGAGAAGGCCCATCCGGACGTCTTCAACGTGCTTCTGCAGGTGCTCGACGACGGGCGGCTGACGGACGGGCAGGGGCGCACGGTCGACTTCCGCAACACGATCATCATCATGACCTCCAATCTGGGGGCCGAGTTCCTGACCGCCCTGCGCGACGACGAGGATGCCGAGGCGGCGCGCGACCAGGTGATGGACGTGGTGCGGCGGGCCTTCCGGCCGGAATTCCTCAACCGTGTGGACGAGACCATCCTCTTCCACCGGCTGCATCGCTCCGAGATGGGCGCGATCGTCGACATCCAGATGAAGCGGCTCGACCAGCTTCTGGCGGATCGCAAGATCCGGGTCGAACTCGACGAGACCGGCCGCGAATGGCTGGCCGAGCGGGGCTACGATCCGGCCTATGGCGCACGGCCGCTGAAGCGGGTGATCCAGCGCGAGGTGCAGGATCCGCTGGCCGAGAAGATCCTGCTCGGCGAGGTCCGCGACGAGAGCGTGATCAAGATCGCCGGTGGCGGCGACCATCTGATCTTCCACGTGGTCGGCTCCAAGGCCGGCGCGCCGGGGGACCGGGTCGCGGCCTGACGGGCACTGGAGCGAAGATGAAAAAGGGGCGGCCCGGCGGGCCGCCCCTTGTCGTTTCAGCCTTGGTTTCGCGTCAGATGTAGGCGGGACGCCAGTAATCGTCGATGCGCTGGCCGGTGTCGGGATCGTTCCAGCCCGGCGAAGCGTCCGGGGCGAAGCGCGGTGCGCCTTCGAGCTGCTCGCGGGTGATGCCGACGACATAGCCGCCTTGCCGCGCGTCGTATTTCAGGACGTGCCAGGGCAGCGGATGATAGTCCTCGCCGATCCCCAGGAACCCGCCGAAGGACAGGATGGCGTATTTCACCTGGCCGTCGCGCTTGCCGATGACGAGGTCCTGGATATGGCCGAGATGATCGCCGTCGGTGTTGTAGACGGCGGTGCCTTCCACCCGGCTCGCCTCGATATTGTTGATGCCGACCTCTTTGTCGGTCTCCTCGCTGGCCATGATATGGCGGCCTTCGGTTGATGACATGATCGTTCTCCATCCAAACGTCCTGTCGGCGCAACGGCTTCGCGCAAGGCGCGGTTCCGGGAGGCCATGCGCCCGGCGCGCCGCCCTGCCGCGAAGGGGACGAATCGCCCGAAGATTGGGACGGCCAGACAAGAATGGCGATCGGGGCCATCTTCCTCAGCGTCATGGCCGGGCGTATGGTGATGCCGGGTGCGTGATCGCCCGCGCACGCCCGCCGGGCGAGGCGCCTTGTCCGTTCAGGATATCCGAAAATGCAGTTCTGTTTCCGTCCCGTCCTCGCTGCGGCCGTCGGCGCCGTATGTCTTGCCGCCGTATCCGCCCATGCCGAGAACCGTGACGTCACCGTCACCAACGCGACCAGCGTCGCGATGATCGAGTTCTACGCGTCCAACACCGGGACGAATGCCTGGGAGGAAGACATCCTCGGCGTCGACGTTCTGGAGCCGGGCGAGGCGGTGCTGGTGACCGTCGATGACGGGACCGGCGCCTGCATGTTCGACTTCAAGGCCACCTTCAGCGACGGCACCGACGCCACCAAGGCCGGCGTCGATGTCTGCGAGATTTCGGAATTCGATTTCACCGACTGATCGGTCGGGTTTTGGGAGAAACCACGATGTGGACGTCCATACGCAGTCTGATACTGGCCGCCGCGCTTCTGGCCGGGGCGGCACCGGCCCTCGCCGACCCGTCCGGCAACTACACCATCGCCGGCACCAATCCCGACGGCTCGACCTACGATGCCAGCGTTCTGGTGGCCAAGGTGGGGGACACCTTCACCCTGACCTATACGCTGCAGGACGGCACCAAGCTGCAGGGCACGGGGATCGGCGACGATGACGTCATGGCCATCGGCTATCTCCAGGATGGCGAGAGCGGCGTCGCGCTGATGTACCGCGAAGGCGGGAAGTGGATGGGCGTGTGGAGCTATATCGGCGCCAAGACGCTCGGGACCGAGGAATGGCAGCCGCAATAGCGAAGGCCACCATACGCTTCGGCGGGGCCGCGCATCACCCGTGCGGTCCCGCCGGACTCATCGCAAAGGGAGTTGCGGGATGACGAAGCGGGTCTGGTCCCTGTGCCTTGCCGCGCTGCTGATGACCGGCCCGGCATTCGCGCAGAGCCACGAAGAGGTCTCCGCCCGGATCGAGGCGCTGCAGGGCGATGCCGCCGGATTTGCCGAGGCCTTCGAGCTTCTGACCGAGGCGATGCGGTTCGGCGATCCGGTCACCGTGGCGCAGCTTGCCGAGTATCCGCTGACGGTCCGCGCCAATGGCGAGGAATACGAACTGATCGAAGCCCAAGACCTCGTCGACAATTACGACCGGCTGGTCATGGCGGACACGCAGGCGATCGTCGCGGACCAGCGCTTCGCGGACCTCTTCGTCAATGCGGAAGGGGTGATGTTCGGGAACGGCGAAGTCTGGATGGCGTCCGTCTGCGACGACAATGCGTGCAGCCGGACCCATTGGGCGATCATCACCATCAACAACTGACCGGCCGGCGCCGCGCGCCCTGTGGCCCGCACTGCCCGGAACCGGCCGGCTGGGGTCAGTCTTCCTTGAGATAGACCTCGACCGGACCCTTCAGCTTGATGGTCAGCGGCTGGCCGCGGCGGTCCTTCGCCTTACCGGCCTGGACGCGGATCCAGCCCTCGCTGATGCAATATTCCTCGACATTGGTGCGTTCCTCGCCCTTGAACCGCACGCCCACGCCCCGCGTCAGCAGGTCGGCGTCGTGGAACTCGCTGGACGGGTCGGAAGACAGCCGGTCGGGAAGGGTGTCGCTCATGGTCGTATCCTGATGTTGGCGCTGGCGCGCATGTGATGCCCGCACATAAACGCTTGCGGCCGCGCGCCCAAGTGGGGACCGGCAAAACGACGCTCCGCGGCGGCCGATCCGGGGCAACGGACGCGTTTTCTTCAGAATGACTGACACTTGCGTGAGGTTTCGCCATTTTCATGTCCGGTTCATCCGCCATGTCGGATAGTGCGGGATAAAGGCCTGGAGAGCAGGATCCGCGTCCGGATGGTCGTCCGGCGATGGATGCGACGGGGCGTCCCGGCGGTGCATGGTGCGCCGGCGGGACCAGGCTGTGCTGGAGAAAGCAAGATGAAGCCTATCGTGGCACTCTGTCTGTCGACGCTTGCGCTGGCGACCGGGGCGCAGGCCCAGTCGGGCGAGATTCGTCTGGCCCAGGGATACGACCAGTATGGCGACGTCGCCGAGGTCTATGTGGACGAGAGCGGACGCCGGGTGGTGATCGATTCCACCGGCCGCATCATCGCCATCGAGGAGCCGCGCCGCGAGCGCTTTCGCGAGCGCCGGGCGCGCTTCGGCGAAAGGGGCGGCGCCATCATCGACGCGCCGCCGCCGCCGGGCGTGACGCTGGAGGGCCGCGTCGATTTCGGCCCGCGCTCGGCCGATCCCTATGCCGACGACGGCTACGACCGCGAGCGCGATTACGGCCCCGATCCGGTCTATCGCGACGAGCCCCGCTATGACGGGCCGATCGAGGCCGCGCCGCTGCCGGACGCCGGGAGCGAGCCGCGCCGCGAGGCCGAGCTTCCGCCCGTCCAGGGTCCGGACTATCCGGCCGATGGCGCCGCCGACACCCAGACCAGCGTCGATGATCTGCTGACCGATCCGGGCGCTGCCGGCACCGCGCCGGCCGAAGGCCGCACGATCACGGAAACCGATCCGGCCCCGCCGGTCGAGGCGCCGAAGGGCAAGAACGCCGAGGCCGAGATCGCCGCGCTGCAGATCCTGCTCGACCGCGCCGGCATGTCGCCGGGCGTCATCGACGGCCGCATGGGCTCGAACGTCAACAAGGCGGTCGCCGCCTATGAGGAGAAGTTCGGCCGCAGCCTGCCGACCGGCGACGCCAAGGCGCTGGCCGAGGAACTGGACGCCACCGGCGGGCCGGCGATCACCACCTACGAGATCACCGCCGAGGACGTGGCCGGTCCGTATGTGGCAGCGATCCCGTCCGACTACGGCGAGAAGGCGCAGCTTCCCGAGATGAGCTTCGAGCGCGTCTCCGAACGGCTGGCCGAGCGGTTCCACATGGACGAGGAGTTCCTGCGCAAGATCAATCCGGGCGCCGATTTCGATCGCCAGGGCACCCGCATCAAGGTCGCGGCGACCGGCGACAACGTGAAGGGCGAGGTCACCAAGATCATCGCCGACAAGGGCCGCGAGCAGGTGCGCGCCTATGCGGCCGACGGCAGCCTGATCGCCGCCTATCCCTCGACCATCGGCTCGTCCGACACGCCGTCCCCGTCGGGCGTCGTGCAGGTCAACCGCATCGCCTTCGATCCGAACTACACCTACAATCCGAAGGTCAATTTCAAGCAGGGCTCCAACGACAAGGTGCTGACCATCCCGCCGGGCCCGAACGGTCCGGTCGGCACGATCTGGATCGCGCTGTCGAAGCCGACCTACGGCATTCACGGCACGCCGGAGCCCTCCAAGATCGGCAAGACCAACAGCCATGGCTGCGTCCGCCTGACCAACTGGGACGCGACCGAGCTTGCCAAGATGGTGAAGCCGGGCGTGACGGTGGAGTTCGCCGAATAGACACGATCCTGACGACGGCGCCGGGGCGAGCGGGCAGATCGCCGCTCCGGCCGTCCGTCGGCGGGCCTTCGGCATGACGACGATCTCCCTCGACGACACTACGCCATCCGCCGCGGCAATCGCGGCGGATGGCGTGTCCGCGCCGCAGGGCAGAGCCGATATCGGCGACATCGCCATCGTCCATGACGATCATCCGACGCAGGGCGATGGCGTGCCGGTGCTGCTCCTGCATGGCGCGGTGCAGACGCGGGCGGTCTGGGCCGGGCAGGTGGAGGCGTTGGTCGACCGGCATCGCGTCATCGTGCCGGATCTGCGCGGCCATGGCGCGACCCCGCTCGGCCAGGAGCGGCTGACCATCGACCGCATGGCGATGGATTGTCTGGCACTCATCGACCGCCTCGGCATCGACCGCTTCGCCGTCTGCGGCGTCTCGCTGGGCGGCATGGTGGCGCTGGAGATCGCGGCCCGCGCCCCGGACCGGGTGACCGCGCTGGTTCTCGCCAATACGCCCCGGTCCCTGTCGGGCATCGGCTGGGTGCGCCGGCTCGTCGACTGGCTCGACCCGCAGCGCCTGCTGCACCCGACGTTCCACCTCCTCGGCCAGGCGCGCACGGCGCGGATCGGCCTGGCGCTGGCCGCCCGCCTCGTCGGGCCGTTCTGGGTCGGACGGGACGCGCGGCGGCATTTCATCGCCGGCTTCCGGACGATGTCGCCGGACGCCATCGTCGCCACCTATCGCGCCATCGTCGAAAGCCGGCCGCTGGATCTCGGCCGCATCCGCTGCCCGTGCCTGGTCATCGACACGCTGCATGACGCGACGACGATCCGCGAACAGGCCGCCGACATCGTCGCCGAGGCGCCCAATGCCAGGAGCGTGGTGCTGGAGGCCGGGCATGTCGCCAATCTCGACAATCCGGCCGTCTTCAACCGCGTCCTCGCCGAGTTTCTGGCCGTGCCCGGCCGGAACTGACCGCTGCGGCATAGTGCCCGCCGCCAACCCTTGAGCCACCGGAAGCGCCACAATGGCGGGGCGGATGGGTCGTTGGCCGGCTCGATAGATAAGACGTGATCGTCGTTGTCGGGTCATGGACGAAAGCTAGGTCTTCTCGAACGCGGCTGTCCGGCGGCCTGCCTTCAGGGCGAACCGGCGGCCGGAACCAGTTCGAAGAGGTTCGACATGGCCCATGTTTCCCGCAAATCGCTGACCGACGTCTCCGCGCTCGCGGCCCGCTACCGTGCCGTGCGCGAGGACAGCCGCGCCCTCGGCGCGCCGCTGTCGGACGCCGACGCGACCGTCCAGTCGATGCCGGACGCGAGCCCCGCCAAATGGCATCTCGCCCACACGACCTGGTTCTTCGAGACCATGGTGCTGAAGCCGAATCTCGCCGGCTACGAGGTCTTCGACGCCAGCTACAACTACCTCTTCAACTCCTATTACGAGACCATCGGCGAGCGGCAGCCGAGGCCGCGGCGGGGCATGATCACGCGACCGGCGCTGGACGAGATCTTCGCCTATCGCGCCCATGTGGACGCGGCGATCGAGACGCTGATGGAGCGCGGCCCGGCACCGGATGTCGCCGAGCTGATCGAGCTCGGCTGCCATCACGAGCAGCAGCATCAGGAATTGCTGCTGACCGACATCCTGCATCTTTTCGACCAGAGCCCGCTGAAGCCGGCCTATCGCGACCCGCAGCCGCTGGGCGTCGCGGCCGATCCGGGCGAGGCGCGCTTTGTTGGTTTCGACGGCGGCATCGTCGAGATCGGCCATGATGGCGACGGCTTTGCCTTCGACTGCGAGGGGCCGCGCCACCGCGCGCTGCTCGAACCCTACCGCCTGGCCGACAGGCTGGTGACCAATGGCGAATATCTCGCCTTCGTGGAGGATGGCGGCTACCGCGATCCGCTGCTGTGGCTGTCGGCCGGCTGGGGCACGATCCTCGGCGAGGGCTGGACCAGGCCCTTCTACTGGCACGAGCGCGACGGCGAGATGTGGACCATGACCCTGCGCGGCGCGCAGCCGCTCGATCTGAACGCGCCGGTGACGCATCTCAGCTATTTCGAAGCCGACGCTTTCGCGACCTGGGCCGGCAAGCGCCTGCCGACCGAATTCGAATGGGAGAATGCCGCGGCGAGCCTGCCGGTCGAGGGCAATTTCGCCGGGTCCGGCCGGCTGCGGCCGAAGCCCGCGGCGCCGGGCGAGGGCCTGCGCCAGATGTATGGCGACGTCTGGGAATGGACCCGCAGCCCGTTCTCGCCCTATCCGCGTTTCAAGCCGGTCGAGGGCGCGGTCGGCGAGTATAACGGCAAGTTCATGTGCGGCCAGTTCGTGCTGCGCGGCGGCTCCTGCGCCACGCCGGAAAACCATATCCGCACGACCTATCGCAATTTCTTCCCGCCGGACGCCCGCTGGCAGTTCTCCGGCCTGCGTCTGGCCGAGGACGCGTGAGCATGCTGGACCGCATCGACACGCTGGCCCAGCAGCGCGAGGCCTTTCGCGCCGACGTTCTCGACGGCCTGTCGCGCACGCCCAAGACCCTGCCGAGCCGCTGGCTCTACGACGACCGTGGCTCGGAGCTCTTCGAGGAGATCACGGCGCTGCCGGAATATTATCCGACGCGGACCGAGACCGGCATCCTGAAGGAGAGGGCCGACGAGATCGCCGCGGTCTTCGGCCGGGAGGCGGTGCTGATCGAATATGGCGCCGGCGCCGGCATCAAGACCGAGATCGTGCTGGGGGCGCTGGAAGCTCCGCGCCTCTATGTGCCCATCGACATCTCCGGCGATTTCCTGGAAGCGTCGGCCGAGCGGATCAGGAAGCGGTTTCCGGGCCTTGCCGTGGAGCCGGTGGTCGCCGACTTCACCGCCGAATTCGACCTGCCAGGGGACCTGCCCCGGGACGGGCGCCGGGGCGGGTTCTTCCCCGGCTCGACCCTCGGCAATCTCGGCCGCAGGGAGGCGCTGGCCTTTCTCGCCCGGATGCGCCGACATGTCGGAGCAGGCGGCGTTGCCGTCATCGGCGTCGATCTGAAGAAGGACATAGACACGCTGCTGGCCGCCTATGACGATGCGGCCGGCGTGACGGCGGCCTTCGACATCAACATACTTGAGCGTATGCAGCGGGAGCTGGGCGCCGAGCTGCCGCTCGACAATTTCGCCCACGAGGCCCGCTGGAACGGCGAGGCCTCGGCCGTCGAGATGCATCTCGTCGCCCGCGACGCCTGCACGCTGTCGGTCGCCGGCCGCTCCTTCACCTTTGAGGCTGGCGAAACGATCCACACCGAGAGCTCGCGCAAATACGATGTCGAGGTCCTGGCCGGGATGGCCGACGAATCCGGCTGGTCGCTGGACAAGGTCTGGACCGATCCGGACGGCCTGTTCGCCCTGGTCAGCCTGTCGGCGGTCTGACCCCCTCCGACGCTGACCCGCGCCACCCACTGCGAAGGCCTGCTCACTGACCGACGCCCGGCTCGACCGCCGGGCGTCTTTCGTCGTAGACCCGCCTCCGGGGCAGGCTCGTGGCCGCGCGGTCGTCGGAGTGCCCCTTGGACGAACCATGACAGGACGCGGGACATGAGCGGCGAACGCATCGTCATCGTCGGCAGCGGCCAGGCAGCGATCCAGCTCGCGGCCAGCTTGCGGCAGGAAGGCCATGAGGGGCCGATCACCCTGATCGGCGACGAGCCGGGTCTGCCCTATCAGCGGCCGCCTTTGTCCAAGGGCTACATGAAGGAGGGCGATCCCGAGCGCCTGGTCCTCAAGCCGCAGAGCTTCTTCGAGCGCAACGCCATCACTTTGCGCGACGCCACCCGCGTCGCGTCGATCGATCGCGCGGCCCGCACGGTGGCCACCGACGACGGCGCCAGCCATGGCTACGACCATCTGGTTCTGGCGACGGGCGCCCGCAATGTGCGCCCGCCGATCGCCGGCGGCACCCACAAAGATGTCGTGGAACTGCGCACGCTCGCCCATGCCGAGACGATCCGCCGGCGCCTGGCCGACACGCGCCACGCCATCGTCGTCGGCGGCGGCTTCATCGGGCTGGAGTTCGCCGCCATGGCGCGGCTTGCCGGGGCGCAGGTGACGGTGCTGGAAGCCGCCGACCGGCTGATGGCCCGCGCCGTCTCGCCGGCGATCTCGGACTTCGTGCTGGAGCACCACCGCGCCGCGGGCATCGTCCTCCGGCTCGGCGCCAGGGTGGCCCGCATCGACGACGACGAGGCCGAGCGGGTCGTCGGCGTGACCCTGGCCGACGGGACGAGCATCGAGGGCGACCTCGTCCTCGTCGCCACCGGCGTCGCGCCGAATGGCGAACTTGCCGCCGCGGCCGGGCTCGCGGTTGCGAACGGCATCGTGGTCGACGAGACGCTGGCGACCGACGATCCGGCGATCTCGGCCATCGGCGACTGCGCCTCGGTGCCGGGGCCGCTGGGCACCCATCTGCGGCTGGAATCGGTGCAGGCGGCAATGGACCAGGCGCGCCATCTGGCGAAGCGGATCGTCCATGGCACGGCGGCGGCCTATCATGCGGTGCCATGGTTCTGGAGCGACCAGGGCGCTTTGAAGCTGCAGATCGCAGGGCTGACCAGCGGCGCCGACCGCTTCGAGACGATCCGGCAGGAGGATCTGGTCACGGTGATTGTCGGCTATCGCGAGGGGCAACTTGCCTCGGTCGAGACCATTAACGCCCCCGGCGAGCACATGGCCGCCCGCAAGCTGCTCGGCCGCGAGGCGCCGGTCAGCGCCGAGGAACTGCGCGACAGCGGCTTCGACCTGCGGGCGCTCGCCAAGGGGCAGGCGGGATCACGCGATCGCAGCGTCGCCTCGGCCTGAGCGGCACGGATCGAGCGCTTTGCGCCTACCGGGCTGACGGCCGCGTCAGGATGTAGACGCTGACGCTGCCCATGATCAGCGCCAGGCCGACGAGGACGAGCGGGTGGCCGACGGTCACCCATGCCAGCACGAAGGACGCCAGCATCGCGGTGACCGCGGCGATCTTGGCCCGGCGCGGGATGATCCGGTGTTCGCGCCAGGCAACCAGCGTCGGCCCGAAGCGCGGATGCGCCTCCAGCCGGCGGGCGAGATCGGGATGCGAGCGGGCAAAGCACCAGACCGCCAGGAGCAGGAAGGGGGTCGTCGGCAGCAGCGGCAGCACGACGCCAAGCCCGCCCAGCACGACGCAGCTGTAGCCGAGAACCAGGTAGAAGGGCTTGGCGAAGGGTCGCATGACGGCGCCAGAACAGGATGACCGGGGAGCCGGTTCGCCGACCGCCGCGAGCGGTGTGCGTCCCGTGGGCGGATGATCCGTTGCGAGCTAGCCTCAAGGCGGTGCACGTCAAGATGCGCGCCGCGACCCGAAGGCCGCCGCGCGCCGTCGTTGCCTGTCGTCGGCGGTCAGCCGGCCCTGGAGCTGCGGACCGCGCCGGAGCCGAGCATGCGGTCGATCTCGGCCGCGTCGTAGCCGGCCTCGCGCAGCACTTCGGCGGTATGTTCGCCGAGCAGCGGGGCCGGGCGGGTGACGCCGCCGGGCGTGTCGGAGAACTTGATCGGCAGGCCGATCGCCTTCACCCGGCCGGCGGTCGGATGTTCGGTCTCCACCACCATTTCGCGCGACAGGGTCTGCGGGTCCTCGTGCATCTCGGAGATGTCGAGGACCGGCCCGGCCGGCACGCCAGCGGCTTCGAGCTGCGCCAGCCATTCGGCCGAGCTGCGCTGCGAGAAATGCCCGTTGAGGATCTCCTCCAGCGCCGGCAGATTCTGCATGCGGCCGTGATTGTTGGCAAAGCGCGGGTCCGACGCCAGCTCCTCGGCGCCGATCACGGCGAGCATGCGCTCCCAGTTCTTCTGGTTCGCCGCGCCGAGATTGATCCAGCCATCGGCGGTCCGGAAGGCCTGGTAGGGCGCGTTCAGCGGATGCGCCGAGCCGAGCGGCCCAGGCGAGGCGCCGGTGGCGAAGGCGATGGCCGACTGCCAGTAGGTGTGGGTGATGCCGGCCTCGAACAGCGAGGTGTCGACCTTCTGGCCTTCGCCGGTCTGCAGCTTGCGGGCATAGGCGGCGGCGCAGCCGAGCGCGCCGAGGATGCCGGCGGTGATGTCGGAGACCGGGGCGCCGGACTTGACCGGCGGGCGGCCGGGACCTTCGCCGGTGATCGACATCAGGCCGCTCATGCCCTGGGCGATCAGGTCGAAGCCGCCACGATTGGCATAGGGGCCGGTGCGGCCGAAGCCAGAGATCTCGCAATAGATCAGGCCGGGATTGACCGCCTTCAGATCCTCGTAGCCAAGCCCGAGCTTCTCCATCGTGCCCATGCGGTAATTCTCGATGACGACGTCCGCCGTCTCCAGCATGCGCCGCAGCACCGCCTTGCCGTCTTCGGACTTCAGGTCGAGGACGATGCCGCGCTTGTTGCGGTTCATCATCATGTAGGCGGCGGATTCGCCGTTGATGTCCGGCGGCAGGAAGCGCCGCGTGTCGTCGCCGTCGGGCTTCTCCACCTTGATCACGTCGGCGCCCATGTCGGCCAGCATCATGCCGCAGACCGGGCCGGCCATGATATGTGCGAGCTCGATGACCTTCATGCCGTCGAGCGGGCCTTTCGCCTGTGCCATTACTGGCCTTTCCATTCCGGTTTGCGCTTGCCGAGGAAGGCTTCCATGCCCTCCTTGAAGTCCTCGCTCATATAGGCCTGCACCACGAGGTCGCGGTCGTCGGCCTCGGCGCCCTGGACCCGCAGGCGGCGCAAGGCCTCCTTGGTGGTCGAAAGCGTCAGCGGCGCATGGGTGGCGAGCAGCGCCGCCAGCTCTTCGGTGCGGGCGATCAGCGCGGCGTGGTCGGGCACGATCTCGGCGATCAGCCCGGCATTCAGCGCCTCTTCCGCGCCGACGAGGCGGGCGGTGAAGATGATCTCCTTGACCCGGCCGGCGCCCATCAGCGTCGACAGGCGGGAGAGATTGGCGATGGACAGGCAATTGCCCAGCGTGCGGGCGATCGGGAAGCCGAACTTCAGGTCGGCGGTGGCGAGGCGGATGTCGCAGGCCGCCGCGATGCCGGCGCCGCCGCCGGTGCAGGCCCGCGCGATCGCCGCGATGGTGGGAACCGGGCAGGCCTCCACCGCGCCGAGGACCACGTCCATCCGGTGCTCGTAGTCGAGGGCGTCCTGCTCCGTGTCGAAGCCGCGGAACTGGGTCATGTCGGTGCCGGCGGCGAAAGCCTTGTCGCCGGCGCCGGTGACGACGAGGCACTTCACCTCGCCGCCCAGCTTCGTCTCGCGGCAGATCTCCGCGAGGCGGTCGTACATGGCGAAGGTCAGGGCGTTGCGTGCCTGGGGCCGGTTCAGGGTGATCCAGCCGATCCCGTCGCGGACCTCGTAGAGGAGTTCGTCGGTGCTCATGGGTCTACCTGTAGAAATATTCGACGAGGAACATCGGGACTGCCGGCACATAGGTGCACAGGAGCAGGACGAACAGCAGCACCCCGACAAAGGGCAGGTTCGCCTTCGACACCTCCCATATGTTGGCCTTGGCGATCGAACAGGCGGTGATCAGCACCGAGGCGACCGGTGGCGTCTGCTGGCCGATGGCGAGGTTCAGCGTCACCACGAGGCCGAAATGCACCGGGTCGATGCCGGCCTGCTGGATCAGCGGGACGATCACCGGGACGACCAGAATGATCGCCGCGGCCGAGTGCAGGAAGAACCCGATGACCAGGAAGAAGACGTTCAGGATCAGAAGGATCAGGTACTGGTTCGAGGTGATGTCGAGGATGCCCTCGGCCAGCTGCTGGGGCACGCGCGCCTGGGTGAGATAGCTGCCCATCAGGATCGACGCGGCGACCAGGAGCATGACCACGGCGGTCTGGATGCCGCCTTCCAGCATCGCCTGCTTGAGCTGGCCCCAGTCGACCTCGCGGTACCAGATGCCGACCAGGATGGCCGCGACGACGGCGATGCCGGCGCCCTCGGTGGCGGTGACGAAGCCGCCGAAGATGCCGCCCAGGATGATGACCGGCAGGGAAAAGGTCGGCAGCGCCTCGACGAAGGTCGTGCGCAGCCGGCGCAGGTTGAAGGCCTCTTCCATCGGGAGGTTGTATTTCACCGCGTAATAATAGGCGACGCCCATCAGGCCGGCGGCCCCGATCAGGCCGGGAACGACGCCCGCGACGAACATCTGCTCGATGCTGGTGCCGGCGGCGACCGCATAGAGGATCATCGGGATGGAGGGCGGGATGATGATGGCCAGCGAGGCCGACGACGAGGTGATCGCCGCCGCGAAGGGGGCCGGATAGCCGCGCTTCTTCATCTCAGGAATGATGATGGAGCCCATCGCCGCGACGTCGGCCACGGCCGAGCCGGAGATCTCGGCAAAGAACAGCGAGACGCCGACATTGACCATGGCGAGGCCGCCGCGCACGAAACCGATGACGGCGGAGACGAAGGCGATCAGCCGCCGCGTGATGCCGGTGGCGTTCATGATGGCGCCAGCCAGGACGAACATCGGAATGGCGATCAGCGAGAAGGAGCGGGCGCCGTTGTACATGTCGAGGGCGATGGTCACCAGCGCGGCGCCGCCGTCGCTGATGAAGATCGCCAGGACGGCCGCCAGCGCCAGCGCGACGGCGATCGGCACGTTGATGCACACCATCGCGACCAGCGCGAGGAAAATGACGAACATCATCATGGATGCGGGCCCTTCTCAGGAGTTTCACCATGCGCCAGGGGCGCATGCTCAACGGAGCGTCCGGCCATGACGTCGCGCCAGTAGTCGGGGAAGCTGAGCAGTTCGGCGACGATGAAGAGGATGGCGCCGATCGGGATGATCGACTGGGTGAGGGCGACCGGCACCCAGGTCAGGCTGACCAGGGATTCACCCTCGAGAATGTTGAGGACCTCGAGACCCGACCAGGCGAGGAGCACGAAGAACAGCAGTACCAGCCCTTCGGCGAAGAGCATGGCGACCTTGCGCGCCGATGGCGGCAGCGACAGCAGCACGTCGTCGAAACCGATATGGCTGCGCTTCAGCGCCGCCAGCGCGGCGCCGTAATAGGTGATCCAGGCCAGCAGGACGCCGGCGATCTCGTCATACCAGGAGAGCGAGGCGCCCATCTTGCGGTAGATCACCGCCGCGACCACGACGGTCGTCAGCCCGACCATCAGCGCGATGACCACCCATGTCAGGAACTCGCCGAGGATTCTCGCCAACTGGCGCATAGGGCCTCCCGCGTCGCGCGGACGCAGCTTTCATCGTCGATTTCAGGGAGAAGGGTGCCGGCCGAGGGTTCGACCGGCACCTGTCAGGATGATCGCAAGCCGGTGAAGGCTCAGGACCCGGAGGCGAGGGCCTGGATGTCTTCGACCAGCTTCTGGCCGCCTTCGACCTGCGTGCCGAATTCCTCGTAGATCGCCTTGGATGCGGCGATGAACGCGTCCTTGTCGGCCTCGTTCACGGTGACGCCGGCTTCCTCGATCTTGCTGATCAGCTCGTCGTCCATCTGCTGCGAACGCTCATAGGCGAAGTCGCTGGCCTGGGTGGCGCAATCCTGGATCGCCGTCTTCAGCTCCTCGTCCCAGCCGTCCCAGTTGCGCGAGGAGGTGGCGAGATAGGCGGGCGAATAGACGTGCCCGGTCATCGACAGGTACTTCTGCACTTCCTGGAACCGGCCCGAATAGATCTGGGCGAGCGGGTTCTCCTGGCCGTCGATGACGCCGGTCTGCAGGGCGGTGAACACTTCCGAGAAGGCCATCGGCGTCGGGTTGGCGCCATAGCTCTGGAACATCTTCACGCGCCACTCGCCCTTCGGGACGCGCAGCTTGATGCCTTCCAGATCGGCGGGGACGTTGATCGGCTTGACGTTGTTGGTCACGTTGCGGAAGCCGTTTTCCCAGAATCCGAGGATCTGGTAGCCGCGGCCGGCGGCGGCGTCGACGAAGGTGTCGCGCATCCCGTCGCGGACCTTCTTCATGTGGTCGCGGCTCTTGATCAGATACGGCATCTCGAAGACGCCGAAGGTCGGCGACACCGAGCTCATCACCGACGAGGGGATGGAGAAGTCGATCTGTCCGAGCTTCAGCTTCTGCAGCATCTCCTCGTCATTGCCGAGCTGCGAGGAGCCGTAGACCTCGACGGTGGCCTTGCCGGACGCGGCGACGCATTCGGCGAACTTCTCCGCCGTCGCCTCGTAGAGCGAGCCGGGGTCGCCGACATGGCCCAGATCGAGGGATTCCTGTGCGCCGGCCGCGGAGCCCATCAGGGCCACGGCGGCGACACCGAGCATCAAGGTGCGAATGTTCATTGGTTTCCTCCCAGTTTTCGTTTTGGGCAGCTCCTCAACCGCCCGGTGGTCGTTCTGCGTACCGCCTATTCCGCGGCCTGTCTTGCTTCGGCTGCGCCGGACTGTGCCAGCACGGCCATCGCAGCCTGAACGCCGCCTGCCTTGTGCGCCACCCCGGCGACCTGCAGACCCATCTCGACGCCTCCCAGCGTGCCGATCAGGGTCAGGTCGTTGTAGTCGCCGAGGTGGCCGATGCGGAAGATCTTGTCGGCAAGCTTCGAGAGGCCGGCTCCCAACGACATGTCGAAGCGCTCGAGAATGACCTTCCGCAATGCGTCG
>NZ_CAXPJM010000007.1:0-102353 GCF_964217435.1 Aurantimonas sp.
ACCGTGCGGCTCGGCGGCGGACTCTTCGGGCTTGGGCATGGACGAGGAACTCGACTGGATGGGAACTTGCACGACGACCCGTTCGAAAGAGCTGAGAAGACAATCAGAAATCCTGCCCGCACTAACAAGGCGTATGTCCGCGGACAAGCAACCTGAAGGCGCAGCAGGGCCATGCATATGGGGCCATAAGCGCTCGCGCGATGGCAGGAATGAGGCGTTGGCCGGTATGCGCCGGTGCGCCTTCGCCGCCCGGACCCGGCATTGCGACGACGCGGCGAGAAATCCCCCTCCCTTCCGGCCCGCCTACACTAATGGCCCGAACGGAAGGGTCCCCATGGATACGACGCACAACCTCGATCTCCCGCTCATCGTCGCCGCACAGGCGCAGAAACACGTCACCCACAACGAGGCGCTGACATCTCTCGATGCGATCGTGCATATCGCGATCCTGCGGGACGACCTCGCCACGCCGCCTGCCGGGCCGGAGGATGGCGACCGCTATCTGGTCGCGGCGGGGGCGAGCGACGCCTGGCTCGGCCAGGCCGGTCGCCTGGCCGCGTGGCAGAACGGCGCGTGGCGGTTCTTCGAGCCTCGCCCGGGTTGGATGGCCTATCGCCACGATACCGCAAGCTGCCGGGTCTTTGACGGGGCCGAGTGGCAGCAGATCGGCGGCGCGGCGGCCGACGGTGCCAGCCTGTGGGGCGTGAACGCCGCCGCCGATGCCACCAACCGGCTCGTCGTCGCAGCGCCGGCCAGCCTGTTCACCCATGACGGCGACGATCACCGGCTGGCAATCAACAAGGCCGGGGACGACGACACGGCCGCCCTTCTCTTCCAAACCGATTGGTCAGGGCGGGCAGAGATCGGCCTTGCCGGGTCGGACGATCTGGCCCTGCGGGTGAGCGAGGATGGGAGCGCCTGGCGCAGTGGCGTGATCATCGAGGGCGACGGCCGCGCCAGCCTCCCCTTCACCCCCCTCGCCGACAATCTGGTCATCAACGGCAATCTCGCCATCAACCAGCGCGGCTTTGCCGGCGGCGGCCTCGCCGCGGGCGCTTTCGGCCCGGATCGCTGGAAGGCGGGTGCCGAGGGCGCCAGCCTCACATCGAGCGCCGGCGAGGTCACGCTGGACGGGGAGATCCTGCAGGCGATCGAAACCGCGCTCTGGCCCGGCGCTGCCGGAACCGCCTTCACGGTCACGGTGACCGATCTCCGGGACGCCGCCCTGGAGGTCACGCTGGACGACGCACTCGTCACGCTCGACCCCGCCGCCGGGCCGGTCTCCGCGGTGCTGGAGCCGAGCGCCGCGGGCCCCTTCCGCACCTTGCGGCTGCACACGACCGCCGGACCGGCCCGGTTCCGGAACGTCGCGCTCGTCGCCGGCGCGCCTGCGACCGCCCCGCGCGCACGTTCCCTTGCGGAGGAATTGCAGTTCTGCCGACGGTACTTCGCCAAGAGCTACGAGCTTGCCACGATGCCCGGCGACGGCCTCGGACCGCCGGGATACACGCTCGGCGTCTGCTACAGCGACGGCAATATCGCCTCCCAGCGAATCATGCTGTCGCCCCCCATGCGAACGCCGCCCAGCGTCGTGTTCCATGCACCGAACACTGGCAATCCGGTGGCCGCGGGACGCTGGCAGGCACTCGGACCGGGCCTCAGCTACCAGAATGCCGACAGCATGGCGCTGGCCGAGAATGCGTCCACCGGCTTCGTCGTCAATCTCGGCGTGACCGGCAGTCTGTCCGGCTCCGCCTATCTCGCCTGCGGTGGATGGACCGCCAGCGCCGAGCCCTGATCAATAAGTTTTGCTGAGTATTCGGCGGACTGCGAGGCTTGAGAACTGAGGGGTGAGCGTGTATTGGCGCTCCGTCCGGACCACAGATTTGCCCGAGATCGCTAGCGCGCCAACGGCCGATTGACGGCAGCGACGATGGTCACATGGATGGAGACGAAATTTGCAGTCACGTGCAGACGAGATCCGAGCAGAGACCGCGGCGGACAAACGGATCGTCTTTGTATCCGGCAATTTCAACATCTTGCATCCGGGCCATCTGCGCCTTCTGAAGTTTGCGGCCGACATGGCCGACGTTCTGGTGGTCGGTCTGCGGCCCGACGGGACGCCCGGCGTGACCGTGCGCGGCGAGATGCGCCTCGAAAGCGTGCGCTCACTGAATATTGTCGATCACGCGCTTATCCTTACGGAATCCACCACCACCTTCATCGAGCGTCTGCGCCCCGATTTCGTGGTGAAGGGCAAGGAATTCGAGGAGGAAGCCAATCCGGAGGCCGACGCGGTCGCCTCCTATGGCGGCAAGCTGATCTTCTCGTCCGGCGAGATGCGCTTCGCCTCGATGGATCTGCTGAACCGCGACACGGCGACCGATTTCTCGACCATCACCAAGCCGCACGCCTTCGCCGACCGCCATTCCTTCGACATCTCGGCGCTCGGCGACATCCTGCACTCGGTTTCGGGCATGCGGGTCGCGGTGATCGGCGACCTGATCGTCGACGATTACATCACCTGCGACGCCCTCGGCATGTCGCAGGAAGACCCGACCATCGTGGTCACCCCGATCCAGACCAAGACCTTCGTCGGCGGGGCCGGCGTGGTGGCCGCCCATGCGCGCAATCTCGGCGCCGAGACGACGCTGTTCACTGTGATCGGCGGTGACGACGCCTCCGATCTTGCCAGCGCCGAGCTCGGCGAAGCCGGGATCGACTTCCATGGCTTCCTCGACGAGACGCGACCGACCACCCGCAAGCAGCGCTTCCGGGCCCTCAACAAGACGCTGCTGCGAGTCAATCATCTGCGCCAGCACGATATCGGCCGGGAGATCGAGACCGAGATCCTGAAGCGGATCGAGGCGCTGCTGCCGAAGGTCGACCTGCTGATGTTCGCCGACTTCAACTATGGCTGCCTGCCGCAGACGCTGGTCGATGCGATCGGCGAGATGGCGCGGGCCCGCGGCGTCATCATGACCGCCGACAGCCAGGCCTCGTCGCAGGTCTCCGACATCTCGCGCTTCAAGGGCATGAGCCTGATCACCCCGACCGAGCGCGAGGCGCGGCTTGCCATGCGCGATTCGGCATCGGGGCTGGCGGTGCTCGCCGAGGAACTGCGCGAAACGGCCGACGCTGCCAATGTCATCATCACGCTGGGCGGCGAAGGCATGCTGGTGCACGGCAAGGGCGAGAGCGGGAAGCACATGACCGACCGGCTGCCCGCGCTCAACACCTCGCCGAAGGATGTCGCGGGCGCTGGCGACAGCCTCTTCACCGCCACATCGATGGCGTTGTGTGGCGGCTACGACATCTGGCGCGGGGCCTATCTCGGCGCCGTCGCGGCCGCCTGCCAGGTCTCGCGGGTCGGCAATTCGCCGCTGCGCTGCGCCGATATCCTCAAGGAGATCGAGCTGCCGGACGAATAGCGGGACGGCAGCGGATTTTCGACGGGGCACGGGAGACGACGATCACATGGCCATGCGGGCACTTCTACTGGCAGCCGGGCTCGGCACGCGGCTTCGGCCCCTGACGCTGACGGTGCCGAAATGTCTGGTACCGATCCACGGCAAGCCGCTTCTGGACTACTGGCTGGACCACGTCTTCGCCGCCGGCATCGACCGCGTCCTGATCAACACCCATTGGCTGGCCGACGCCGTCGAGCGCCACGTCGCCGCCTCGCCCTGGCGCGACCGCATCGATCTCGTCCAGGAAGACGAGCTCCTGGGGACCGCCGGTACCGTCGCCGCCAATCGCGATTGGCTCGGCAACGACCCCTTCCTGCTTGCCCATGCCGACAATCTCACCGATTTCGACGTGAGAAACTTCGCGCAACGTCATGCGGCGCGTCCGCAGCATTGCGCCATGTCGATGCTGGCCTTCCGTACGGACATGCCACGGACCTGCGGGATCCTCGATCTCGACGCCGACGGGGTCGTCCAGACATTTCACGAAAAGGTCGCGAATCCGCCCGGAAATCTGGCTAATGCTGCCGTGTATCTCTGCGAATCCGAGGTCGCAGACTTCATTACCGGGCTTGGCCGGCCGGTCGTCGACTTTTCGACCGAGGTCATCCCGCACTTTCTGGGGAGAATCCTCGCCGTGGAAACGGCCGGATATCACCGCGACATCGGCTCGGCGGAGGCGCTTGCCCTCGCCGAGGCGGAGTACCGTCCGTAAATGTCACAGGGCGATCGAAAGTACCGGTCGCAGTTGACACCGCATGGGAATTAGGCGACGCATCCGACCGATCCTGCGCCGCTGTGAGTTTTCGCGTCGACCATCGTAAAATCAAGTCTTCAGGAAGAAAATCACATGAAGATCTTCGTCACCGGTGCCTGCGGATACAAGGGCACTGTGCTCGTACCGAAGTTGATCGAGAAGGGGCATGAGGTCGTTGCCTTCGACATCCAGTGGTTCGGCAACAACCTGCGCGAGCACCCGAACCTGACCGTGGTCCAGGGCGATATCTGCGATACCGAGTCTTACGACCTGACCGGCGTCGACGCGATCATCCACCTGTCGTCGATCGCCAACGACCCGGCCGGCGACCTGAACCCGAAGCTTACCTGGGAGGTCAGCTGCCTCGCCACCATGCGGCTGGCCGACAAGGCCAAGCGCAGCGGCATCAAGCGCTTCATCTTCGCCTCCTCGGGCAGCGTCTACGGCGTCAAGGAAGAAGAGCAGGTCACCGAGGACCTCGAGCTCGTCCCGATCTCCGAGTACAACAAGACCAAGATGTGCGCCGAGCGCATCCTGTTGTCCTACAGCGACGACATGACGGTCCAGATCGTGCGGCCGGCGACGGTGTGCGGCTTCTCGCCGACGATGCGCAACGACGTGTCGGTGAACATGCTGACCATGCTGGCGCTGAAGAACGGCAAGATCACCGTGTTCGGCGGCGACCAGGCCCGCCCGAACGTTCATATCGACGACATCACCGATCTCTACCTGTTCCTGCTCGACCACCCCGAGCACACCGGCATCTACAATGCCGGCTTCGAGAACATCACCATCATGCAGATCGCCGAACTCGTCGCCAAGCATGTCGATGCCGAGATCGAGGTCACGCCGTCGAACGATCCCCGCTCCTACCGGGTGAACTCGGACCGCCTGCTGGCGACCGGCTTCAAGCCCAAGAAGGGCGTCGAGGAGGCGATCAAGGAGCTCGTCGGCCTCTATCGCCAGGGCGCGTGGACCGACGATCCGAGCTACCACCGCATGAAGTGGATGCAGAAGGAAGTCCTGTAATGTCGCTGGCCCGCCAGACCCCCGCAGGCGGCGCGAGCGCCGCGCATTTCGCCGATTACAGCCGGCGGCTGTCGGAGCTCCTGGCCGCCTTCGACTGGAGCGGTGTCGTTGCCCTCGCCGACGATCTGTTCGACGCGGCCTGTACCGGGCGGCAGGTGTTTCTGTGCGGCAATGGCGGCAGCGCCGGCAATGCCAACCACCTCGCCAACGATTTCCTCTATGCCTGGTCGAAGACCGCCGGCCAGGGCCTGCGGGTCAGCGCCCTGTCGGCCAATCCGGCCGTGCTGACCTGCCTGGCCAACGACGAAGGCTACGATCAGGTCTATTCGCTGCAGCTCGCCGTGCAGGCGCAGCCCGGCGACATCCTGATCGCCTTCTCCGGCAGCGGCAATTCGCCGAACATCGTCAAGGCGCTCGAAGAGGGCAAGCGGATCGGCATGCGATCCTATGCGGTGCTCGGCTTCACTGGCGGCAAGGCGAAGCCGCTGGCCGACGTTCCGATCCACTTCGAGACGGACGACATGCAGATCGCCGAGGATACGCAGGTCGTCATCGGCCATGCGATCGTTCAGTACCTCAACGCGCGACGCTCCGAAGTGAGCAAGTAAGGCACGATGGCCGATCCCAAATTTCTCGTTCTCGGCTCGAACTCGTTTTCGGGCGCCACCTTCTGCGACTACCTCGCCGAGCAGGGTTACGACGTCGTCGCGACCAGCCGCTCGCCCGAGCCGAACGTCGCGCAGCTGCCCTACAAATGGCAGGCCCGGCCCGGCTCCGTCCGGTTCGAGAAGGTCGACATCAACCACGATCTCGACGCGCTGGAAGCGCTGCTCAAGCGCGAGCGCTTCACCCATGTGGTGAACTTCGCGGCGCAGTCGATGGTCGGCCAGAGCTGGGATCATCCGGACGACTGGATGATGACCAACGTGGTCTCCACCGTGCGCCTGCATGTCCTCCTGCGCGGCCTCGACTTCCTCGACCGCTACGTCCATGTGACGACGCCCGAGGTCTACGGCTCGACCGAGGGCTGGGTGCGCGAGGACACGCCGTTCAACCCGTCGACCCCCTATGCGGTGTCGCGCGCGGCCGGCGACATGTCGCTGAAGACCTTTGTCGATACCTACCAGATGCCCGCCGTCTCGACCCGCGCGGCCAACGTCTACGGCCCCGGCCAGCAGCTCTACCGCATCATCCCGCGCACCGTGTATGCGGCGATGACCGGCCAGAAGCTGCGCCTCGACGGCGGCGGCAAGTCGGTGCGCGTGTTCATCCACATGCGCGACACCTCCGACGCCACGCTGAAGATCGCGCTGAAGGGCACCGTCGGCGATACCTACCATATCTCCGGCTACGAGCTGGTCTCGATCCGCACCCTGGTCGAGATGATCCTCGCCAAGCTCGGCAAGTCCTTCGACGAATGCGTCGAGCTGGGCCCCGAGCGCCCCGGCAAGGACGCGGCCTACACGCTGGATTCGTTCAAGCTGCGCACCGAACTCGGCTGGCAGGACAAGATCTCCCTCGACGAGGGCCTGTCCGACGTCATCGCCTGGGCCGAGCGCTTCCGCGACGAGATCCCCAAGCTGGACCCCGCTTACGTCCACAAGGCCTGAGCCCACCCCGTCCGCCGATTCTTCGGGAGAGAATGACGACATGAATGCACATGCGAAGATCAGCGACGGCGCCGTCCTGGCCCGCCAGGCGGCGGAGCTGCGGGGACGCGTCATCGAGATGTCGCACAAGGCGAAGTCGGCGCATCTCGCCTCCTCGCTGTCCTGCCTCGACATCCTGACCGCCGCCTATTGGGGCGTCCTCGACATCGACCCGGCCAATTCGGCCGACCCCAAGCGCGACCGCTTCATCCTGTCGAAGGGCCATGCGGCGATGGCGCTCTACGCCACGCTCGCGGCGCGCGGCTATTTCCCGTCCGAGGAGCTGGAGACCTACAATCAGGATGGCGGCCGCCTGGCCGAGCATCCGCCGGCAAATCTCCTGCCCGGCGTCGAGGCGGCCACCGGCTCGCTCGGCCACGGCCTACCGATCGGCTGCGGCATGGCGCTGGCGGCGCGGGTGAAGGGCGAGGATCCCTACCGAGTCTTCGTCTTGCTGTCCGACGGCGAGTGCAACGAGGGCTCGGTCTGGGAAGCGGCGATGTTCGCCGCCGGCCAGAAGCTCGACAATCTCTGCGTCATCGTCGACTACAACAAGTGGCAGGCGACCGCCCGGTCCAACGAGACCCTGGCGCTGGCGCCGCTGCGGGACAAATGGGCCAGCTTCGGCTGGGACGCCCATGAGGTGGACGGCCACGACGTCGGCAAGCTCGCCGAGCTGATGACCAAGGTGCCCAACGGCTCCGGCAAGCCCGTCGCCTTCATCGCCCACACCGTCAAGGGCAAGGGCGTGTCCTTCATGGAGGACGACAACAACTGGCACTATCGCGCGCCGACCGCCGAAGAGGTCGAACTGGCGCACAAGGAGCTCGGCCTCAAATGAGAAACGCCTTCGCGGACGAACTGACCAAGATCGGCACCGAGGACGACCGTCTGGTGATGCTGTCGGGCGACATCGGGAACCGGCTCTTCGACAAGTTCCGGGACGCCCGCCCCAACAGCTTCTTCAATTGCGGCGTCGCCGAAGCCAACATGACGGGCCTGGCCGCCGGCCTGGCGATGTCGGGCCTGCGCCCCTTCACCTACACCATCACGCCCTTCGTCACGACGCGCTGCCTCGAGCAGATCCGCACGGACGTGTGCTACCACGACCTGCCGGTGACTATCGTCGCGGTCGGCGCCGGCCTTGCCTATGCCGGTCTCGGACCGACGCATCACGCCTGCGAGGACATCTCCTTCCTGCGTTCGCTGCCGAACATGAACGTCATCTGCCCGGGCGACCAGTGGGAGGTGCGCGCCGCCATGCGCGCCGTGATGAAGCAGGACAAGCCGTCCTACATCCGCATGGGCAAGAAGGGCGAACCGGTCGTCCATGACGGTCCGCTCGCCGATTTCGCCATCGGCCGCGCCATCACCGTCGCCGAGGGCGACGAGGTCTGCATCCTGTCGACGGGCAACATGCTGCCGGAGGCCGTCGAGGCCGGCAAGCTGCTGTCCGAACAGGGCCACGGCACCCGCGTCGTCAGCTTCCACACGGTCAAGCCGCTGGACGAGGCGTGCCTCGCCGAAGCCATGGCCCGCTTCAAGCTCGTCGTCACCGTCGAGGAGCACAGCATGATCGGCGGCTTCGGCTCGGCCGTCGCCGAATGGGCGGTCGACCGGCGCGAGGACACCCGCAAGCTGATGCGCTTCGGCACCCCCGATGCCTTCTTCAAGAAGTCGGGCGAGCAGGAATATGCGCGCGAGCAGCTCGGCCTGACCGGCCACCAGATCGCCCATGCGATCGCCGCCCGGCTGGGCGAGCACTGACAATTCGGCCATGCCATCCGCCGCGCGGTGAGCGCGGCGGATGTTTCGACACGTCCGTCTGCCGGGCGACCGGGGCATCGTCCATGACCCGGCCGCACCCAGCGACGGACCACGCACAGTTCCAGGAGGGTCCCAGACCATGAAGACCGAAGCCGCACTGCTCGTCGCGACCGGAGAGCCCCTCGTTCTCGCCACCATCGAGACCCCCGAGCTGAAGCCGGGCCAGGTCCTGGTCGAGATCGCCTATTCCGGCGCCTGCGGCACCCAGCTCATGGAAATCGCCGGCGACAAGGGCGAGGACAAATGGGTGCCCCATTGCCTCGGCCACGAGGCGACCGGCACCGTCATCGAGACCGGCTCGGCCGTCACCAAGGTCAAGGTCGGCGACGACGTCGTCCTGTCCTGGATCAAGGGCAACGGCATCGAGGCCGGCGGCGCCGTCTATGACTGGGACGGCAAGAAGGTGAATGCCGGCGGTGTCACCACCTTCCAGCGCCACGCCGTGGTCAGCGAGAACCGCCTGACGCTGGTGCCGGAGGGCATGCCGCTCGACGTCGCCGTGCTGCTCGGCTGCGCCGCCCCCACCGGCATGGGCGCCGTCTACAACGTCCTCAAGGTCGCGGCCGGCGACAGCATCGCCGTGTTCGGCACCGGCGGCATCGGTCTCAACGCGATCATGGCCGCGGCGCTCGCCGGCGCCACCACCGTCATCGGCGTCGACCTGCGCGAATCGCGCCGCGAGCTCGCCCGGGCCTTCGGCGCCACCCACACGATCGACCCGGCCGAGGGCGATGTCGCGGCGCAGATCAAGGCGATCATCCCGACCGGCGTCGACCTTGCCGTCGAGGCGACCGGCGTGCCCGACGTCATGGCCACCGCCATCGGCGTCACCCGCCAGCAGGGCGGCAAGGCCGTCGTCATCGGCAATGCCCGCTACGACGCCCAGCTGTCGATCAGCCCGGCGGTCTTCAACCAGGGCAAGAGCCTGATGGGCACCTGGGGCGGCGACAGCGTGCCCGACCGCGACTATGCCAAGTTCGGCCGGCTGATCTCCCAGAGCCGCTACCCGGTGCGCAACCTGCTCTCCGAGCCCTACAAGCTCGAGGACATCAACGACGCCATCGCCGATCTGCGCTCGGGCAAGATCGGGCGCCCGCTGATCGACATGAAGAAGCGCTGAGGCCGCTAAGATGCGGATCGGGATCGACTTCGACAACACGATCGCCTGCTATGAGGGCGTGTTCCACGCCGCTGCGCTGGAACGCGGCCTGATCTCGGCCGAGATCGGCACGGACAAGAACTCGGTCCGCGACTTCCTCAACGGGTCGGGCCGCAAGGACGATTTCACCGAGCTGCAGGGCTATGTCTACGGGGCCCGCATGGACCTCGTGGCGCCCTATGCCGGCTTTGCCGATTTCGTCGACGCGCAGATCGCGGCGGGCCACGACCTCTTCGTCGTCAGCCACAAGACGCGCCATCCGATGATGGGGCCGGCCTACGACATGCACGAGGCGGCGCGCGGCTTCCTGGCCGCCAACGCCCTCGTCGCCGAGACCCGGCTGTTGCCCGACCGGGTGTTCTTCGAACTGACGAAGGACGAGAAGGTCGCGCGCGCCGCCAGCCTCGACGTCGACGTCTTCATCGACGACCTGCCCGAGATCCTCGCCATGGAGGGCTTCCCGGCCGGCACCCGCAAGGTGCTGTTCGATCCCCATGGCGTGCATCCGGCGGAGCGTTCGGCCGAGCGCGGCTGGATCCATGTCGACGGCTGGGCCGGCATGGCAGACGCCCTGGCAGCGGCCTCGGCATGACCGGCGACGCCGCGACCGGCACGACGCCCGACGACAGCGCGGCCGTCGCGGGCCGCCTGCTGGCGCAGGCACGGCTGCCTGCCCTGTCGGGCATCGGCCGGCTGGCCGGCGGCAAGAACAACCGCGTCTTCCAGCTCGATCTCGCCGATGGCGGGCGCGCCGTCCTGAAGCGCTACCATGTCGATGCCCGCGACGACCGCGACCGGCTCGGTGCCGAATGGCGCTTTCTCGACTATGTCTGGGCCCGCGGCGTGCGTAACGTGCCGCAGCCGTTCGCCTGCGACCGGGGCGTCAGCGCCGGCCTCTACGGCTTCATCGACGGCCGCCGGCTGGAGAGCGCCGAGATCGACGCAGAGGTCGTGGCGGCCGCCGCCGACTTCGTCGTCGCGATCAATGGCGAGCCGCGCCGGCCGGACGATCTGGCGCCGGGCTCGGAAGCCTGTTTCAGCCTCGCCGATCATCTGGCCACCGTCGACCGGCGCGTCGCCCGCCTCGACGCCATCGACCTGGGCGCGCCCCGTGGCGAGGACGCCGCGCGCTTCGTCGCAACGCGCCTCAAGCCCACATGGACCGCAGTGCGCGGCCGCATCCTTACCGCCGCGCAGCAAGCCGGCCTCGATCTTGCCGCGCCGATCGGCCGCCCGGTCGTCTCGCCGTCGGATTTCGGCTTCCACAACATGCTGCGCGACGCTGCCGGCCGGTCGATCTTCATCGACTTCGAATATGCCGGGCGCGACGATCCGGCCAAGCTCGTATGCGACTTCTTCTGCCAGCCGGAAGTGCCTGTTCCGGCGCAGTTCTTCGACGGCTTCGCCGACCGGCTCGCCGGCGCGCTGGCGCTGTCCGACGCCGACCGCCACCGCTGCACCCTCTTGCTCGACGCCTACCGGGTGAAATGGGTGTGCATCATTCTCAACGAGTTCCTGCCGCTCGGCGCCTCGCGCCGCGCCTTTGCCGATTCCGGCGAGCGGGCGGCCCGCTGCGCGCGCCAGCTTGCCCGCGCCGAAACACAGATCGCGCCCGTCAGCGCCTGATCGTCCACCTGAGAGGAGCCCCCATGGCCTATCGCGACTTCGTCAGCCTCGTCCACAAATCCACCCCGCGCGACTATCTCGCCCGCGTCACCGAGCGCGATAAGGCGGAAGTCGCCGAGCTCGCCCTGCAGTGGGACTATGATTACTGGGACGGCAGCCGCCAGACCGGCTTCGGCGGCTACAAATATGACGGCCGCTGGCGCAAGGTCGCCGACGCGATGGTCGAGACCTACGGTATCAAGCCGGGCATGCGCATTCTCGACGTGGGCGCCGGCAAGGGCTTCCTCCTGCACGACTTCCTGGAATCGGTGCCGGGCGTCGAAGTCCACGGCCTCGACATTTCGCGCTACGGCATCGACCACGCCATGGAGACGGTGAAGGACAACATCGTCGAGGGCACCGCGTCGAAGCTGCCCTATCCGGACGACCATTTCGACCTGGTCATCTCGATCAACACCCTGCACAACCTCTACATCTACGACCTGTTCTCGGCCTTCAAGGAGATCGAGCGGGTGTCGCGCGGCGGCAAGTACATCTGCGTCGAGGCCTATCGCAACGAGCGCGAGAAGGTGAACCTGATGTACTGGCAGCTCACCTGCCGCGCCTTCCACACGCCGGAAGAGTGGGAGTGGATCTTCGCCGAGACCGGCTACACCGGCGACTACGAGTTCATCACCTTCGAATAGGCGGACGATCCGCCGGCCACTCGTGGCAGCCGGACACGCTCTTGCGATGCGAAACGTCAGCCGCGCCCGTTCTGGGCGCGGCTGTCTTGCTTTGGGATGATCGGATCTCGGCGTGTGGTTGGCGCGCGGCGTCAGCGTCGGAAGAGGCGTCTGCCCAGGCTGCGCGGCACCCGCCGCCACGCCGCCGCCAGCAGCGGCCGTGTCGGCGCAGCGTGAACCACCGAATCGCGTGTCGCGGCACTGGCCCGCGGCAGCGCATGATTGCGCAGCCATGCCTCCACCTCGGGATGCAGGCCGCCCTGCCCGTCGCCGTCGGTGCCATTCACGCTGAGCTGGGCGAGCAATCGAAGAGATTCTGCGGGCCGACGTCCAGAATTCGCGCCTGCCCCTCCTTCAGGTAACCGCGCTGGGACAGGTACCGCAGATAGACAAATCGCATCATGGATCTGGATCCCGTGTTCGGCTCGGCGACGCGTTCCCCGACCGACGGGACGCGCGCAGCATGGTCCTCTCCTGCATCTATGGGATGCGAGCGCGCCCTAACGCAACTATTCCTCCGGCGTCGTCGACGGGCCAGTCCGCTGGCCCGACCGCCCGGCATCCGGCGGAGAGGTCAGCCGGTCCGTGTCGGCCCGCCGTGCCTTCTTCGACAGGTACGAACCGATCGAGATTCCGGGTTTTTCGATGAGCACGTAGGACACGATGGCCCAGAAGATCGCCCCGGGAGCGAAGATGGCCGGCAGATACCACCACGGCATGCGTTCGAAGGTTTGGAAGTATTCGACGTTCTGGGAAAAGCCCTGCATGCCGGGAAAGTTTGCCAGGATGTAGATCGGGTGGGTGACATACAGACTGTACGACACCAGCCCGAGAAGCCGCAGCGGATAGACGTCCAGCCCCTTGCCGAGGTTGTGCAGATGCGGCGTCGACGCCAGCATCAACATGAAGCCGATACCGAGGCCCGTGGTCTGCCTGTCAAAGCGGGGATAGGTGAAACCGATCATCGCGGCCCAGTCCGTATCCTGTGGCACACCGCTGAGATCGAACAACAGGAGCGCCAGTCCGACGACGAACAGCCAAGGGGCATGGCGCTTGATCATCGGGGATATCTCGGAGGCCAGGATACCCAGCATGAAGAACTGCCACAGGCCAAAATTCCGGCTGTGGAGATCCGCGAAGGCAACCGT
This sequence comes from Aurantimonas sp., assembly GCF_964217435.1. Taxonomy (NCBI): domain Bacteria; kingdom Pseudomonadati; phylum Pseudomonadota; class Alphaproteobacteria; order Hyphomicrobiales; family Aurantimonadaceae; genus Aurantimonas; species Aurantimonas sp. The sequence goes on from NZ_CAXPJM010000007.1 coordinate 13,388, forward strand.
CACCGCTCCCACCAGCGCGAACAGCGCCATCCGCCGACGCCCCACGACGATAAAGAACATGGGAAGCAGACAATAGAATATCAGCTCTATATAGAGACTCCACGCGACCGGGTTCGCAAAGCGAATGAACCCGATCGAATAGTACATGAGGATTTCGCCGACGAAGAGGCGCACAGGTGCTTCGTTGCCGTAGAAATCCCAGAACGCCAGCAATATCGTGGCGGCGGCATAGACTGGCCAGATACGAAACAGTCTGCGGATGCCATAAGCACGGAGGTCGGCGAGGGTCTGCAGTTTCTGGACTGAACGATAGATCAGGAAACCGCTGAGGACGCAGAAGATCGGAACGGCCGCCGCACCATATTCGAGCCAGGAGGCCTTGAGCTGCGTCTCGGCAAAGACCGGATAGGTAAAGAACCAGCAATGGCCGGTCGCGACCAAGACCGCAGCCAGGCCGCGATAGGCGTCAAAGCCCCTGAAATGCTGACTGGTCCCCTGGAAATGCGTGATCGGAAGCGGGAGATAGACCTCCCTGACCCGCGCGAAGGAGAGCGCGAACAGAATGGCATACAAGGCGAAGGCAGAGACCGACGCGAAGGGAAAAGCCCACAAGATCGACGTCACTGGCTACTCCCCGGATATTTGCCACTTGCGCCCTGCGCGCGTTCGTTGGCCGCCTGGGCACTCAACGAACCCCCTGAGCGCGATATTCGGACCCGGGCAATCATCTCGGAGCGACAACTTCCGTCCCCTTGCGAAACGTGCGTATTGGTGCGCTTTCCATGAAGGCGCAGCAAGCGTCCCGGCGGCTTCGGCTAAAGGCAGGCGACCAGCGTGGCATTTTCGGCACGATCGGCCGTCGCCTCGCCCCGCGGCGCGCTGCGCGATATCCGTATTCTGATCGCGCCGGAGGAGACTGCCGGGCCTCCATGCGCGATGGAAAACATCGATTCGCCCCCGCCCGGATTACAGCCTGGACGTTGCCAGCCCCGCCAGCCAGCCGCTGCACGCCACGACACTGTCCAGCCGCGTAACCGGCACCGGTTCGGCGGTCAGCGGCTCGCGATCGGCGCGGTCGCCGACAAGGGCGATGTGCGGCACGCCCGCCGCCGAAGCGGCGCCGGCATCGCTCCAGCGGTCGCCGATCATCGCCGAGCGCGAGAGGTCGAGGCCAAGATCGTCGCGCGCCTGCAGAAGCATGCCGGGACGCGGCTTGCGCCAGGGATGGTCCGGATGCCGGTACTGCGCAACCGTTGCCGCCGGGTGATACGGGCAATGATAGACCCGCGCGACGGCGGCATCCTCGTCCGCGAAGCGCGCGATCATCCAGTCCGTCAGGTCGAGGAAGGCAGCCTCGCTGAAATAGCCGCGGGCGATTCCGGACTGGTTGGTGACGATGACCGGCACGTAGCCCGCTGCCCGCGCCTGCCGCACCAGGTCGAAGATCCCGTCCATGAAGACGATGTGCTCGGGGCGATGGGCGAAGTCCGTATCGACATTGACGATCCCGTCCCGATCCAGAAACAGCGCCGGTTGGCCGGTTGCGATCCCATGAGGCATGTCGGGCACGTCCCTTCTTCAGCGCGGCGGACCGGCGCGAGGTGGCCGGCCGCCGTTGCAGGGTCTCCTACCCCGCCGGGCTGCCGTGACGGAAGAGGCTTTCGGGTCCCACTCCCCTTTCGGCCAGCGCGGGCGGGGTTGGCTTGTCGCCGAGCCACGTCTATAGGCAGGGCAACGAAGGTACCGATGTTCGCTGCACGCAACGGGGGCGCCGGCCGCGTCGTCCTCGCGTCCCGGCCGAGGGTGCAGTCCGGCAATGCCTGGAAGACATACGATGCCTCCCGGCCTGGAGAGTCCTGAATGAAGCTCGTTTCGCATCACGCCCGGGCCCGCAGCGACCTGCTGCTGGCCATCAAGGATGCCTATATCTGGAACTCGCTGGCGGTTGCGGACATCCGGTCGAAATACCGACTGTCGACGCTCGGCTCGCTGTGGATCACCATGAGCACCGGCGCGCTCGCGGTGGCCATCGGCCTCCTCTACGGCCAGTTCTTCGGCCAGGACATCCGCGACTACCTGCCCTATTTCGCGGCGGGCTACATCGCCTGGATCTTCATGTCGTCGATCATCTCCGAGGCCTCGACCAACCTCATCGAGTCCAGCGGCCTGATCAAGGGCACCTCGCTGCCGATCGTCTTCCACATCATGCGGATGATCCAGCGCCACCTGATCATCTACGGTCACAACTTCCTCGTGGTGATCGCAATCTGGCTGTATTTCGCCTGGCCGCTCGGCCTGTCGACGCTGCTCGCCCTCTACGGTCTCATCACCTGCTATCTCTTCATGGCGGGCCTCGCGGTGATCATCGCCGTCATCTGCGTGCGCTATCGCGACATTCCGCCGTTGATCCAGGCGCTGACCCAGTTCCTGTTCTTCGCGTCGCCGGTGATCTGGCAGCCCGAAAGCCTCTCCTATGGTCGGATCATCCTCTATCTGAACCCGATCACCTATTTCCTCACCACGATCCGCGACCCGCTGCTGAACCGCCCGCTCGACGGCTTCGCCTTCCTCGGCGCGACGGTGCTGGCCATCGGCTCGCTTGCGCTCGGGTCGCTGTTCTACATCCGCTTCCGCGGCCGCATCGCATATTGGGTTTGAGAAGATGGCACGTCTGATCCTCGAGAACGTCAATGTCGATATCCCGATCCCGTCCATGCGGGCCCGGTCGCTGCGGACCGTCGCCATTGCCAAGGCCCGCGCCATCGGCGGGCAGATCATCAATTCCGGCACCGAGATCAGCGTCATGCGCGCGCTGGAGAACGTCTCCTTCTCGCTGAAGGATGGCGACCGGCTCGGCCTCGTCGGCCCCAACGGCGCCGGCAAGACCACGCTGATCCGCGTCCTCTCCGACGTCTACCAGCCGACGGCCGGCGTCTATCGGCGCGAGGGCACGCTGGTGCCGATGCTGGACCTCAATCTCGGCTTCGACGACGAGGCCACCGGCAGCGAGAACATCTTCATGCGCGGGCTGATGATCGGCCTCTCGCGCAAGGAGATCGAAAGCCGCGTCGAGGAGATCTCGACCTTCAGCGAGCTGGGCGAATATCTCGACCTGCCGCTGCGCACCTATTCGCAGGGCATGCGCCTGCGCCTGATGTTCGCCATCGCCGTGACGGTGAGCGGCGACATTGTGCTGATGGACGAATGGATCAGCGTCGGCGACGAATCCTTCAAGCACAAGGCGCAGGAGCGCCTGCAGGAGGTCATCGGCCGGGCGGGTATCCTCGTGATCGCCTCCCACGACAACGCCATCCTGCGCGAGAACTGCAATCTCGCGCTGCGGCTGGAAAAGGGCCGCATCACGGCCTTCGGTCCGATCAACGAGGTCATCGGCGAAGAGGACTGAGGGGACGACCGACCGGGCGATCCGGCGGACGGACGGGGATACGCCAGACGTGCAACACCGCCTATATCTGACCGGGAGCCCTTCCGGAAGGGAAGGATTGGTCGTATTCATGCCGCAGCGTTGAAGGACAATCCTTCGATTACCTCGATCTTCAGAAAGTACGGATGACCAGTCAGTTGCCCGATTCCTCGAAGACCCCCGATCCCTTCGCCCTGGCATCCTTCGTGCGGCGCGTTCGACTCGCCGTGCGAGCGTCCGACCGCGCCGAGTTGAGCCGTAAGCAGCGCGCCGTCCGGACGTCGTACCGGCTGGGACAGTACATTCCAGCAGCTTTTCGCAATTCGAGCGCCCTGCGGAATGCCTCACAGCTGGGCAAGCGCGTCCGCAATTCAGCTGCGGCGCGTTCGGAGCGGGCACTACAAGTCGTCGCTGCCCGACTCTACAACCAACGGCGCCAGATCAAGGCCTTGATGACCAAGGTCGTCAACGGGCGCAGCACGAACGAGGACTGGACACGCGCGCGGCGGGTCCTTGCGACGGCGCAGAACATCGTCGACCGGCAGATTCCGCTTGTGTCCGGCCGCGTCCTGGAACTGCTGAACTTCACCATGGTCACTATGCTGACGGCCCAGATGACCGCCGGCAACCACAACAACACCCTGATGTTGGCGCGCCTGCTCAATCTCAGCTTTCGTCCGCATATCAAGGACAAGCGGTTTCCCACTGCCTTCGTCTACTTTCAGGCCCTGCTGCACACGCGCCAGTACGAGCGCATCGCCCGCGAATTCGACTATGGCGACAAGATCGACAACCACTATCTCGCGCATATCGTCGGCGTGGCTTTCCTCTACACGAACCGTCCGCGCACGGCCCTTTACTTCCTTGAGCGAGCCAATGCTCTCAACGGTGGCAGCCACTCCGACCATCGCATGCTCGGCCGGGCCCATCTCCTGCTCGGCAACCTCGCCGAGGCGGCCTCCTGGTTCAAGCACGGGATCAGTCTCGCACCCTCGACGGTGATGGCGCACCAGAACTATGCCGGCCGTTACGACGTCCAGAACTACAAGCCCAAGGATTGGGAGCTGCGCCGTGCCGGCGCGCTCATGATCTATGACAATTTCGGCCAGCTCGCCGAGGATTTCTTCCTGCTCGGCGATTTCGACACCAGCTTCCGCTGCTACCAGCAGATGCTGGATTTCCAGCGTCGGTGGAAACGCCAGCATCCCCTGCCGGCCAAGCTCCGGGCCGAGTTCCAGGTGCGCTACGATCTGTTTGATCCGGCCAAGCCGATCCGCATCCTGCCCTATGAATGGGTCACCCAGTTCGGCCACATCGCGCTGCTCGACAGCTATCTGAAGATGGCGCGGCTCGGCATGTATCCCGACGCCAATTACGTCGTGCTCGCGCCGAAGGACAAGGTCGTCAACGAGCAGTACCTGACCTATTGGGAAAAGCACTTCATCGTCGTGCGCGACGAGGATCTGGTCAACGAGCTCTTCCCCTATCAGCGGCTGGTCGGCGACAATTTCATGGCCTATCCCGGCGCCGACGGCCTTGCCGAGCCCTGGACCCGTGCCGCCGCCCGCGCCCATATCCGCTGGGCCGAGGAGAAGCGCGAACCGCTGCTCAGCGTCAGCGACGAAAGCCGCAAGGCCGGCGAAAAGGCGCTGGCCAAGCTCGGCGTTCCCGAGGGCGCCTGGTATGTCGGCCTGCATGTGCGCGAGGGCGGCTATTACGGCGAAGGCAGTGGCTCGATCAGCACCCACCGCAATTCCCGGATCGAGGACTACATGCCGGCGGTCCGCGAGATCGTCCGGCGGGGCGGCTACGTGATCCGCCTCGGCGACAAGTCGATGCGTCCGCTGCCGCCGATGGACGGGGTGATCGACTACGCCCACAGCAAGTACAAATCGCCCGACGTCGACATCTTCTTCTGCGCCACCAGCCGTTTCGTCATCGGCACGACGTCCGGTCTGACCACCGCGTGCCTCTCCTTCGGCACGCCCATGGTGCTGGTCAACGCCATCTCCAACGACTGGCAGCTCTGGTCGGACGATACCGATTTCGTCGTGAAGACCGTCCGCGACATCCACAGCAAGCAGATCGTGCCGTTCAGCAAGGTGTTCGCCATGCCGATGCAGGGCTACCTGATCAACAGTCAGGTGATGCGCCGCAACGGTCTGGAAGCGCTTGCGAACTCGGCCGAGGACATCACCGAGGCCGTGCGCTACAAGCTCGACATCCTCGACGGCATCCTGACCCGCGAGGAGATCGACGCGCATCCGCTGATGCGGCGGTATCGCGAGGAAATGCAGGCCAACAGCCCGATGTTCGGGGCCGCGCGACCGGTCATCCCGTTCCTCGAGCGTCATCCCGAAGTGTTCGCCACCTTCCCCGCAGCCGCACCGGACGACGGCGCGCCGACGGACCGCCCGGGCCTTTCGACCACCGCATATGCCGGCACGGCCCATTGAGGCCACCGGTCGTTGAAAGGCTGAACACATGCAGAGCCGTGGCCTGAAGCTGATCGTCGGCATCGCCGCGCTGGCGGTGCTGATGCGCCTCGGCGCAACGACGCAGCTCGATGCCTGGCCGCAGGTCAAGGCGCTGCTCATCCCGTTTGCGCAGGTCTATCTCGACATCTTCAATTCGCCGGCGACGGCCATTCTCCTGTGTCTGGCGATGGTCGTCGCGGCGACGGCACTGTTCCTTTATTTCTGGCGCCGACGGCTGGCACCGGCGCGGCGCGACCTGCGGATCACCGCCTCCCGCCTGCATGCGCTCACCGACACCCGGCCGGCAGATCTCCTGGCCCGGCTCGACGAGATCATGGGCGCATCGCCCAATCTCGCCCGCGGCTGGACGCTCTACCGGCGCACGCTGGTGCGCGGACCCGATGGCGCCTACGTCTCGCGGGTACGACCGCAGGCCTATTTCAGTATGCATGCGCTGGAGCGCGATCTGCGCCTGCGGGTCTATTTCGGCCTGCCCAATGATTTCGTCGGGATCGGCCTCGTCTTCACCTTCATGGGGCTCGTCGCCGGCATCTATTTCGCCAGCCGCAGCATGATGTCCACCGATCTGGCGGAGTCGCGACAGGCCCTCGTCCAGCTCCTGCATGCGGCGACCTTCAAGTTCATGACCTCGATCACCGGCATCGGCCTGTCGCTGCTCCTGTCCTGGAGCCAGCGCGCGCTTCTGGAAGATATCCAGTCGGAACTGATGGAGATCCAGTTCCTGCTCGAGCAGGCGCTACCGGCCTCCGCCGCCGTCGCCGGCACGGCCGCTCACGCCGGAGCATTGACCCCGGTAACGTCTGGTGGCACCCCTGTGCCGGCCAGCGCGGCCTGAGGCGCGGCGATGAGCGAGACCGACATGTGGGAGCCGGATTCGGGCGATCTGTCCGACAGCCACGGCTATTTCATCCCGATGGTCGACATGATGGCCGGCGTCGTCTTCATCCTCGTCGTATTGCTGGCATCGGTGAACCTCGTCTCCCGGGACGATTTCACCGAAGCGACCGAAGCCAGCGCCGAGATCCAGCGGATCCAGACCGAGCTGGACGCCGCTCGCCAGATCGAGCAACGGGTGCTGGAGCCGCGCCGGATCGCGGACGCCGCTCTCAACACCCTCCTCGAACGCCTTGCCCGGCACCTGTCGGACGCCGGCATTGCGGCCATTGCCGATCCCGCAACGGGACGCCTCGATATCGCCGACGACGCGTCGCGCGCAGCCGATGCCGGAGCCCCGGACACAGCCGCTGATGCGCGCCTGGCCGCAGGGCTTTCCGCCGCACTGAGCGCCGAGCTGCCCTGTCTTGCGCCGGGCGGCCCGGCCGCCGCGACCACCGACTGCGCCGCCTATGGCGGAGCCCGCCTCGACCGCGGCCTCGTCATCGCCCGACCTGGGCCGGAGGCCGGTCCTGAGGCGGAGAACCGGGCGAGTGCCCGCGCCCTGTCGCTGCTCTCCCAGGCCGTCGCACGCAGCCCAGCGCTTCTGGGGCTTCGCGCCGTCGACGGCGAGGCCCTGCTCGGCTACCGCGGCGCCGGCGCGACGTCGGCGGACGAACCGACGCTGTCGCTCACCTTCCAGTTCGATCGCCCGCCTTTGCCATGACCATGCCGGATATCCGGTCCCACGACCGCCCCGATGCCCGAGAGGAAGCTTGCGCGTTAACGACGCAGAGCGACAGCCCGGGTATGTTCTCTCCTGCGCTTTACTCGCGACGGCCTTTGGCCTTAGCTAATTTCTCCCTGACGACAAGATTGGTGGCAGATACCCTTGACCGTGGCTTCCAACAAGAACATGCGGAGCGGCTCGGAAAAACCGGTCTTCAGCATCGGCACCGCATTGAAGAGCTGCCGCACCGGCTTCATTGCCGTGGCGATCTTCAGCATGTTCATGAACCTTCTGATGCTGACCGCGCCGCTCTACATGATCCAGGTCTATGACCGGGTGCTGTCGAGCCGCAGTGTCGACACGCTGCTGTATCTGACGCTGATCGTCATCTTCGCCCTCGCCATTCTCGGCTTCATCGATCTTGCCCGCGGCCGCGTCATGGCCTCCATCGGCACCTGGCTCGATCACCGCCTGTCGCCGCAGATCTTCGAGCGGGCGCTACAGGGCCGGCTGCGCGGCCGGTCCTACGGGCCGGAAGCCGTCGGCGACCTCTCGGTCATCCGCAGCTTCGTCTCCAGCCCCGGCGCCATGGCGCTGTTCGATCTGCCGTGGACGCTGATCTTCATCGCCGCCGCCTATACGCTGCACCCCTATTTCGGGCATCTGGCGGTCGCTTCGGCCATCCTGCTGCTCGTCCTGACGACCATCGGCGAATATGCGACGCGGGACGCGATCCGCAATGTCGGCGAGGTCGGCATGCGGGCCCGGCGCGATCTGGAAGCGTCGAGCCGCAATGCCGAGGTCGTCGAGGCCATGGGCATGCGCTCCGCGCTGGCGCGGCGCTGGGCCGAGCGGAACGGCGAAATGCTGGAATTGCAGACGCTGATCCTGCGACGCTCGACGCTTCTGTCCTCGCTCACCAAGTTCGTCCGGCTGGCGGTCCAGAGCCTCGGCCTCGGCCTCGGCGCCTGGCTCGTCCTGCAGCAGGAGGTGACCCCCGGCGCGATCATCGCCGCCTCGATCCTGTTGTCGCGGGCCCTCGCCCCGATCGAACAGGGGATCGGCGCCTGGAAGAGCATCGTCTCGGTGCGCGCCGCGGTCGCCCGCCTGAAGCCCTTCACCACCGAGAAGGCGTACCGGCCCGAAGCCATGCCGCTGCCCATGCCGAAGGGCGAAGTGTCCTGCGAGAACGTCGCCTTCGCCCTCGATCCGGCGGCCCCGCCGATCCTGCGCGGCGTGTCCTTCCAGATCGCGGCGGGCGAAGCGCTCGCCATCGTCGGCCCCTCGGGCGCCGGCAAGTCGACCCTGTCGCGGATTCTCGTCGGGGCGATCTCGCCGGTGCGCGGCGTGGTGCGGATCGACGGCGCCGACATCTTCAGCTGGGACCGGGACCAGGTCGGCGATTTCCTCGGCTATCTGCCCCAGGACGTCGAACTGTTTTCCGGCACGGTGGCGCAGAACATCGCCCGGCTGCGCGACTTCAAACCCGAGGCCGTGGTGGAAGCGGCGCGGATGGCCAATGTCCACGACATGATCGTGCGGTTGCCGCATGGCTATGAGACCGAACTCGGCGAAGGCGGGCAGCAGCTTTCGGGCGGACAGCGCCAGCGCATCGCACTGGCCCGCGCCGTCTACGGCAAGCCGCGCGTGGTGGTGCTGGACGAGCCGAACTCCAATCTCGACAGCGACGGCGAGTTCGCGCTGGCCCAGGCCATGGCGACGATGAAGGCGGCCGGCACGACGGTGATCGTGGTCACCCATCGCCCGGCCCTCGTGCAGCATGTGGAGAAGATGCTGCTGCTGCGCGACGGACAGGTGGAGGCCTTCGGCCCCCGGCAGGAGGTCTATGCCCGGCTCCTGCGCCCGGCGCAGCCGGCAGCCGGCGCTGCTGCGCCGCAGCCCCCTGCCGCCGCTGCCGCGGGCGGCGCCAAGGTCCAGCAGGCGGGTCCGCGCAATACGACGATGCCGGCCTCGAACCAGCCGTGACCGATATGACGGTCCGGCACGGGGAAGCGGCTCGGCTCCGCGAATGCAGGAAGAGAGACCAGAAGCGATGAACAGTCAGGGATTCCAGCGTCCGGCCCCCAATCGCCCTCGCCTCTTCGGGCCGATGCTCATCGGCGTGACCGCCGTGTCGATCTTCTTCGGCGGCTTCGCGGCCTGGGCGGTCGTCGCACCGATCTCCAGCGCCGCCAATGCGCCCGGCCGGGTCCGGGTCGAAAGCTATCGCAAGACCATCCAGCATCTGGAAGGCGGCATCATCCGCGAGATCCTGGTCAGCGAAGGCGAGGTCGTGGAGGCGGGGCAATTGCTGGTGCGGCTCGACGATGTCCAGGCCGATTCGATGTCGGCGCTCGTTGCCGGCCAGGTCCAGTCGCTGCGCGCGCAGGTGGCGCGGCTCGTCGCCGAGCGCGATGGCCGCGACGCGATCGCGTTTCCGCAGGACATTCTCGACCAGAAGGACGACCTCTCCATCGGCGCCATCATCGATGGCCAGACGCAGATCTTCGAAAGCCGCAAGACCAGCCTCGACGGCCAGATGGAGCTGCTGGCCAAGAAGATCAGCGCCCTACGCTCCGAGATCGAGGCCTATCAGGCCCAGCAGAACGCCGCTGAGCGTCAGATGGCGATGCTGACAGACGAGCTCGACGGTGTTCGCGATCTCGCCAAGCGCGGCTTCGAGACGCGGTCGCGCATGCTGTCGCTGGAGCGGGAACTGGCCAAGGTGGAAGGCGACCGCGGCGAACAGCTCGGCCTTGCCGCCCGCGCCGAGCAGTCGATCGGCGAGGCGGAATTGCAGATGGTGGACCTGCGCAACCAGCGGGCCGCCGAGATCGCCGCGGAACTGCGCGACGCCCAGACCAAGCTGGCCGAACTGCAGGACCGGCTGCGCGCCGCCAGCGACGTGCGCGACCGCACCGACATCCTGGCGCCGCAGGACGGCCGCATCGTCAGCATCCGCAACGTCACGCCGGGCGGCGTCGTGCGACCGGGCGAGCCGATCATGGATCTGGTGCCGGTGGACGACGAGATGGTGATCGAGGCACAGATCTCGCCGCTCGACATCGACACCGTGCATCCGGGCCTTCCGGCCGAGGTGAAGCTCACCTCCTACAAGCAGCAGCGACTGCCGATCCTCATCGGCGAGGTCGTGTCGGTCTCGGCCGACGCGCTGACCGAGGAGCGCACGGGCGCCGATTATTATCTGGCGGAGATCCAGTTCACCCCGAAGCAGCTGGAGATTCTCGAAGATGTCCGGCTCTATCCGGGCATGCCGGCGGAGGTGCTGGTCGTCACCGGCGAACGCACGCCATTCGAATATCTCGCACAGCCCGTCCGCGACAGTTTCCGCCGCGCCCTGCGCGAGGACTGAGCGACGCCGCTGCCGCGCGCCGGACGCATCGGCCCGCCGCACTCCGAAGACAGAGCACATAATCGACAAAGCGAAGGCTGCGGGCACCGGCCATCACCGGTCTCCGCAGCCTGCCGCGTCTCGTCTCTTCAGACATGCGCGCCGGGTTGCGCCTCAGGCGAAGTAATAGTCCGAGGAATCCAGCGCCGTTCCGTCATGGCCCTGCAGGATGAACTGCTGGACGACGGACCCGTCGGCACTGGCCACCTGGAAGCTGGTCTGGCTGACCTGCGTGACGGTCGCACCCGCACCGAAGCCGCCGAAGGACATGCGGTCGCCGCCGGCGACGCCTGCCCCGGCGAAATCGCCGATGATGTCCACCGTTCCCGTTTCGGCCGTCACGACGAAGATGTCGTCGCCGCCGCCGCCGACCAGATAGTCGCTGCCGCCGCGGCCGAACAGGACGTTCACGCCGGCATTGCCGAAGAGCTGGTTGTTGCCGGAATTGCCGAAGCCCTGCACCGCCGAGCCGGTCAGCAGCAGGGTCTCGATCTCCTCGGGCAGGTAGAAGTCGATGCTGGCATAGACGGAATCGTCGCCGCCGCCCGCCTGCTCGATGATGCCGTCCGAGCTGGAATCCACCGAATAGGTGTCGTTGCCGGCCCCCCCGACCATCACGTCGTCGCCGCCGGCGCCGTTGATGTAGTTGTTGCCGGGATTGCCGTAGATATAATTGCGCTCGCCATTGCCGTTGGTGGCGAGGTCGCCGGTCCCGGTCATGATGAGGGACTCGACATATTCCGGCATGTCGTAGGACACCGACGTGTAGATCGTGTCGAAGCCCTCGCCGCCATTCTCGGACACGGCATCGCCGGCCGTGTCGACCGAATAGGCGTCATTGCCGGCTCCGCCGACCATCACGTCGTTGCCGCCGGCGCCGTTGATGTAGTTGTTGCCGACATTGCCGAACATGTAGTTCGACAGCCCGTTGCCGTTCGACGCCAGATCGCCCGTGCCCTGCATGACCAGCGACTCGACATTCTCGGGCAGGTCGTAGGAGACGGTGATGTAGACGACGTCGTTGCCCTCGCCGGCATTCTCGACGATGGCGTCGCCGCCATTGTCGACGCCGTAGGTGTCGTCGCCCGCGGCGCCCACCATCACGTCCGTGCCGCCCGCGCCGTTGATGACGTTGTTGCCCGTATTGCCGAAGATGTAGTTGGCGAGCCCGTTGCCGGTCCCGAAGAGGTTGGATCCGCCGGTCAGGACGAGGCTCTCGACATTGTCGGTCAACGTGTAGTTGATCGACGCGTAGACGACGTCGCTGCCGAGGCCGAAGCCCTCCTGCACCGCGTCGCCGGCATTGTCGACGGAGTAGGTGTCGTCGCCGCCGCCGCCGGCCATGGAATCGGCGCCCGCACCGCCGACCAGCACGTTGTTCGCCAGATTGCCCCAGAGCGTGTCGTTGCCCGCGCCGCCGGTGGCGTTCTCGATCATCACGTTGCGGGCGATGGCGATGTTCTCGTTGTAGCCGAGAACGTTGGAATAGGTGCCGGCCGACAGATTGATGAACTGGTTGCCGCCATAGCCGCTGACGTCGATCGTGTCGTTGCCGCCGGCATCCCAGATGGCGAAGATCGGCACGCCGGTCCCGTAGGTGGTGAAGTCGAAGACGTCGCGCCCTGCATTGGAATTGTAGCCGTAGGTCGTGTTCCCGGTGCGCGTCGTCAGGTCGGCGCCGTAGATCGCCTGGATCGCCGAGATGTCGTCGATCATCGGCGTCGAGGAATAGTAATAGTTCGAATAGGCCGGGCCCGTCGTCCAGGCGTCGGTGAAGGGATTGTAGGCGCCGAAATACGACATGATCGTATATTTGCGCTGATCCTCGGCATATTCGGCATTCGCCGCGTAGGTTATGGAGCCGCCGCTGCCGGCATTGTAGGTGCCGGGATGCGACAGGCCGAGCGCGTGCCCGATCTCATGCAGATAGGTCTGGAAGCCGTAGCCGCCGAAATACATGTCGGCGTCGGTATCGTGCGAGTTCCAGGTGCTGTCCGCCCAGATCTCGACCCGGTTCATGTTGTAGTCATTGTTCCCATACTGGTTGGTGCCGGCATAGGACACGCTGTCGAAGCTGGCATAGGTGCCGCCGCCGGTGTTGTTCGAATATTCGAACTGGATCTGGGTGCTGGCGGCCGCGAAGCTGCGGGTGAGATTGATGTTGATCAGCTCGTCCCAGAGCTCGAAGGCCAGCGCGGCCCGGGACTGCATCAGCGCGGTCATCGTCTGCAAGCCGCTGATCTCGGGGGAGCCGTTGGCCAGCGGCGTGCCGCCGATGAAGTATTCGACCGTGCCGCTCGCACCGACCTGGGACCAGTCGTAGGTATAGCCTTCGAAGGGCGTAGCCGGCGTCCACTGGGTGCGCAATTGCTGGATGATCGCGCTCAGGCCGAAGGACGGCGCACTGACGCTGTCGGGCACGACGATGCCATGGGCGCGTTCGGGCGTTCCGAGATCCGCCGCGATCGGCACCGATGCGCCTGCAGAACCGCTCGAGAGGCCACCTGTCAGATCGCCGAGATCGGCGCCATCCGCGAGAAAATTCCTGGCCATTGCTGCCTCCCGGTTTCGCCGCTGCACCATGCAGACATTGCTGTCGCGCGCAAGCGCGCTTGCTCAGAGTCTGCGGGGGTCGAGGGTTGCGAGGCAACATGAACCCCTCTTTCCCTTACCTCAACTCAATCCTGCCGCGCGAATTGTCCGCCTGTCTGATCGATGCTAGTTAATCCCTTGATACCATTCGAGAGCGGCATCCGGTCACACGGTTCTAGGAGACCAGTATTGCCTGGAGATGACCGCCGGCCGGACCCGACACGGGCCGGCGTTCGGAGCGCGTGCCGCATGCGCACAGTCCGCAAAGAGGCGGTACCCGGTGGTCTGCGGAGGATCGGGCCATGACACATGCGAGCAGGTCCATCGGCGTGGCGCTGTGCGGCTGCGCAGTCATCGTTTCGGTAGCCATTGCCGGCCCGCCCCCCGGCGCAATCGAGGAAAAGATGATGAAGGCACAGAATGACGGGCCCCGAAACGCCATGCCGCCGCCGCGCGCCGATTTCGAAGAGGGGCAGGAGCAGCTCATCCGCCGCGAATTCGACCTGACCCTCGCCAAGGGCAGCGACGACGCCCTGCGCCAGTTCGCGGCCCGCTTTCCCGGCCACCCCCTCGCGCTTCGCGCAGAGGCCATGCTGAAGCAGCGCGCCGAGGCCAATCCGCAGACCCCGCCTTCCCCGAACTGACGGCCGCATCCGCGCGCGTCAGCGACAGTGGTTGCCGGCCGGCCACAGACGCCTCCCCATCAGGCAAGGCGGGTGCCGCCAGGATTGACTCGATCCCTCGAAAGGGTTCGAGGAAGAGTGGCGATCTTCGACGGAACCCCTTCTGAATGTGGCATCATTTATCGGTGAACCCGCTCGCGACCGTCTCCGCGATCGGGTTCTACGCAATCCTTCTGGCGCTCGCCTTCCCCGAGATCCGTGAGCGCGCCATGCCGCTGCCGAAACGGACCGGCGGAGCCCAGCACCTGCATCTGGAAGGACTGGACGCCTATCGCGGCTTTGCCAGCCTGCTGGTCGCGCTCGGACATATGTGGTGGTTCGCCAGCCCGCTCTTCCAGGCGTCGCAGGGTGCGTTCCCGCCCATGGCCCGGGGCGCCGCCGCGGTGCCGGTCTTCTGCGTCCTCAGCGGCTTCCTGATCAGCCGATCGGCCCTCGCCATCCGCACGGCGGAGGATTTGCGGGCCTACGCCATCCGGCGAGTGTTCCGGATCTGGCCCGTCTACGCTGTCGGCGTGTTGCTCTGTGCGGCAATGGGCATCTACGGGGCGACGGCGCTCCCCATGCGCTCCTTCTTTGCCGACCTGTTCATGTTCCGCGTCCTGTGGTGGCCGGGATACGCCAATCCGGTGGCCTGGAGCCTCTATCACGAGCTCCTGTTCTACGCCCTGATGCCGCTCATCGCCGTGGTGGCGGGACGCAGGCACCTGGCGCTCTTCGCGCTCCTGGCGATCGTCGCCTTCGTCCTGGCCGATCACCCGGAGCGCAATTTCGGCATCTGGCGCTTCTTCATGATCGGTGTGCTGGCGTCGGAACTGACATCGCGGCTGCCGGTCCGATGGGCCACGGCGACCTTCGTCAGCGGCCTGATCGTCGGTATCTTCTACATGCTGATGCCGCAAAGAATGGCCGATGTGACCTCGCTGGTTGGGCTAACGGTGCCGCGCGACGACGACGCGGGCCTCCTCCTTGGCCTTGGCTGTTTCCTCGTCCTCGTCGCGACGCCCCACCTGCCGGCGGTCGGCCGATTCCTCGAGGCCTATCCGCTCCGCCTGTTCGGCATGGTGTCCTACAGCCTTTACGTCACGCATCTGTTCTTTCTGCAGGCGAACTATCCGGATTGGCGTGTGCTCACCCAGAATCTCGAGTTCTTCGGCCAGTTCGAACCGATGCCCTTCTGGTATCTGCCGGTGGTGTTCCTGCCGGGCATGCTGTTCTGGGCGATCGTCTGCTACGTCGCCGTCGAGCGGCCGGGCATCGCGCTGGGCAAACGGCTGGCGCGGCGCGAGCCGGTCTGGCCGCGCGGCCTCGGGGGGAACCGTCAGCCGGGCGACAACCCCGCCTGACGCGCATGCCCTACTCCGCCTGCGGCGGCTTTGTGGCCCCTCCGTCCCGCCGGTCACGGCGCAGGGCGTGGGCGAGGCGGCGGATGCGGATGGCGCGGTTGAGCTCGCCGCCGAAGATCAGCACCAGGGCGGCCAGATACAGGAAGTACAGCGCCGCGATGATGCCCGCGAGGCCGGCATAGTAGCTGGCGTAATTGGCGAACTGGCCGATATAGACCGAGAAGGCCGCCACCAGCGCCGACCAGGCGCAGAGGGTGAACAGGATGCCCGGCCACATGTTGCTGAAGCGCGAGCGCCGCGCCGGCAGGAAGACATGGGCGACGAACAGAGCCGTCGTCAGGATCGCCGCGGTCGCGGGATAGCGCACCAGGCTCGGCGTCACCGAGGACGGCTGGAAGCCCGGCATCAGCTGGTGCAGGAACGATCCGGCGCGCGGCGCCAGGACCAGCAGATAGCCGACGACGACGAGCACCAGCCCGGTCAGGACGACGGTCAGCACCTGCAGCAGATAGAGGACGATGGTCGAGCGGGTCTCGCGGATGTCGTAGGCGCGGTTCAGGCCGACACGGACACCGTCGACGCCGCCGATGGCGAACCAGATCGTCAGGAGAACGCCGACGCTGAGCACCCCGCCCCGCCGTATGGTGACGATGTTCATCACCTCCGACACCAGCGGCTCGGCCAGGGCCGGCGGGACGATGGCGATCAGGAAGGTGACGAGGCCGTCGGCCATTTCGCGATTGCCGATGAAGGCGGTCAGCGAACTGGCGAAGATCAGGAACGGAAAGATGGCGAGGACGGCGCGGAAGGCGATGTTGCCGGCCAGCCCCATGGCGTCGTCGTTCCACAGGCGCAGGATGGCTTCCCGCAGCACCGCCCAGACCGCCCGCCAGCCCGAGCCGAAGAGGAGATCCTCGGGATGCTCGCTCAGGACTCCGTTTGGCCGGCGCTTGTCGCGCGCGGTTTCGTTTTCGGCCTTTGCGTCCATTCAGCCGCTCTCGCACAGGCTTGCGTCCGCCGCAATCTCTCCTGCGGGGTCGGGCGGCACAACGCGGGACGCTGCCTTTGGCTCCGCGGCCGCAGACCGGTCACAGCCCGGTGGGCGGATCAGCGCGACCAGCGGGGCAGATGGCGCTTCCAGCGTTCGCCGGCGCGCAGACCACCGGTCCGCTGGCGACGGCGGCCGGCCGGGCGTGCCTCGGTGGCGGCCGTCTCGATCTCGGCAAGGCTGGTTTCCGCCGTCTGCGCATCCACCACCGGCGCCGGAGCGACCGGCGCGGCGTCGACCGCCGGGGTGCGGCTCCAGTCGCGCTCCACCTGCGGCTGCGACTGGCTCTCGGGTTCGACGGCGGCAGGACGCTGCGGTGTCTCGGCGACGACCTTGCGCGGCCGGCCGCGGCGGCGCACCGGACGCTCGGCCGGCTCCGGGTCGGCTTCCGGCTCGGCCATGACGGGTTCGCTCGGGCGGCTCTGGAGAATGCGCGGCTGGCGGGTCGGTGCCGCGTCGCTCTTGCCCGCCGCCGGCTCGGCCTTTGCCGGCGTCTTGGCGGCGGCAGCGGCAGGCGCCTCGTCCTCGTCCCGGGCCAGGTCGCTCTCGGCCGCGGCGATCAGATGCGAAACATCCGACCAGACGGACTTCTTCTTGCCCTCTGGCGAAAGCTTGCGCCGTTTCACGGCGACGGTGAACGGTTTCGACTGTGGTTTCATCGTGCCCGGAGCTGTGTGCATGGAGACCGGCCGCAGCCGGCGGAAAATGCGAGGAATCAGGTGAATCACGGCCGCAACGGCCATCTTCCCCTTCAGATATGTGCTGACAGGCGGCTTGCCAATAAGGTTTGGCCGAATAAGCGCGGGAAAACTGTCGCGGCGGAGATGATGACGCGGCTTTCCTTGCTGCCATCATGCGGTGTCTTGTCCTGAGCGCGCCAACCGACAGATCGGAATGCGCGGCGGCAAGTGTCCGCAACGAAACGGCAAATGGCCGGCGCCGCAAGATCGGCAGGACGCGGGGCGCGCCTGCCCTAGAATGGCAGGGATGGAACGGATCGCCGACGCAGGATCACCGGACACCGACACATCGCACCGGCGCGCGATCCTCCGCGCCTGGCCGGCGGCGCTCGGCATCGCTATTCTGGCGGGCCTGTGGCTCAGTCCGCTGGTCGAGATGAGCCGGCGGGCCTTTTCCGCCCACATGATCCTGCATCTGGGCATCGTCACCCTGGCCGCGCCGATGATCGTCATCGGGCTGCGGCGGATCGGCGTCGGCCTGCACGTCATCCGCCCCGGCATCGGCTCGGCGATCGCCGCCTCCGCCTTCGACATGTTCGTCATCTGGGGCTGGCACACGCCGGTGCTGCACGAGGCCGCGGCGCGGGACGGGGGCGTCTTCGTGGTGCAGCAGGTCAGCTTCCTCGCCGCAGGCCTCCTCGTCTGGGCCGTCAGCTTCGCCGGCCGCCATTCCGGCGACGCGGCCATCGGCGCCTTCGCCATGCTGGCGACCTTCATTCACATGACCATGCTGGGCGTTCTTCTCGCGCTGGCCCCGGTCCTCGTCTACGCACCCGATGTCTGCGTCGGCGCCTTCGGCTTCGAACGCCTCGACGACCAGCGCCTCGGCGGCATCCTGATGGCGGTGTTCGGCGGCCTTCCCTGCCTCGTCGGGGGCCTCGTGCTGGTGCAGCGGCTGCTCGGGTCCGACACCGCCGCGGCGGGCAGGACAGATGGTCCCGTCCGGGGCTGACCGCGACATGATGTCAGGGTGCCGTGCCGCACTGTTTACGCCGGTTTGATAGCCGGCGACCTTTCACGCCGCGGTCGTGGCCCTATCCTGCTGACCCTCGCTGCCTGCAACGCCGGCGGTCGCGGCCAGAAACAGGATCGAGGAGCAGGGTTTGCATCGCAGTATTGCCGACTACGCCATGATCGGGGACTGCGAAAGCGCAGCCCTCGTCTCCAAGGACGGCTCGATCGACTGGCTCTGCCTGCCGCGCTTCGATTCCCGCGCCTGCTTCGCCTCGCTGATCGGCACGCCGGAGAACGGCCGCTGGCGCATCGCGCCGAGCGACCTGGAGTTCACCTCCTCGCGGCGCTATCGCGACGGCACGCTGATCCTCGAGACGACCTTCAGGACGGCGACCGGCAGCGCCATGCTTATCGACTTCATGCCGCCCCGCGACGGCATCGCCAACGTCATGCGCATCGTGGTCGGCCTCGAGGGCAGCGTCGATCTCGATTTCGACCTCGTCATGCGCTTCGACTACGGCCGGACGGTGCCCTGGGTGACGCGCATCGACCGCGACACGATGACGGCGGTCGCGGGACCGGAGATGCTGGTGATGCGCGCACCGGTCAATCTGCATGGCGAGGACATGCACACCAAGGGCCGCTTTACCGTCTCGGCGGACGAGCGCCTGGCCTTCACCCTCCTGCACCAGCCGTCCAACCAGGAGCCGCTGGCGGGCACCGACCCCGAGGCGACCCTTGCCGACACCGAAGCCTTCTGGACCGCCTTTTCCTCCCGCTGCCCCGAGGTCGGCAACTGGACCGAGGAGGTGCGCCGCTCGCTGATCACCCTGAAGGCGCTGACCTTCCGGCCGACCGGCGGCATCGTCGCGGCCGCGACGACGTCGCTGCCCGAGGAGATCGGCGGCAGCCGCAACTGGGATTACCGCTATTGCTGGCTGCGGGACGCCACGCTGACGCTGATGGCCTTCATGGATCTCGGCTATTACGAGGAAGCCGAAGCCTGGCGCGAATGGCTGATGCGGTCGGTCGCGGGCGATCCGGCGCAGATGCAGATCATGTACGGCGTCGCCGGCGAGCGGCATCTCCTGGAATGGGAGGTGCCATGGCTCGAGGGCTTCCGCGAGTCGCAGCCGGTGCGGGTCGGCAATGCCGCCTCCGAGCAGTTCCAGCTCGACATCTATGGCGAGGTCGCCGACCTCCTGGCCCAGGCGCGCACGGGCGGCCTCGCCCCGCATCCGCGCTCGGCCGCGCTGGCCCATTCGGTCATGCCGTTCCTGGAAAAGGCCTGGCGCCGGCCCGACGACGGCATCTGGGAAATCCGCGGCGAACACCGGCACTTCGTCCACTCCAAGGTCATGGCCTGGGTGGCCTTCGACCGCGCGTCGAAGATGGCCGCGGACATCGACGGCGGCGAGAACTATGCCAAGCACTGGCGCCGGGTGGCCGACGACATCCATGAGGACGTCTGCAGGAACGGCTATGACGCCGAGCTCGGCTCCTTCGTTCAGGCCTATGGCTCGACGGCGCTGGACGCCAGCCTGCTCCACATCCCGCTGACCGGCTTCCTGCCGGCCGACGATCCGCGGGTGAAGGGCACGGTCGCGGCGATCGAGCAGCGCCTTTTGCGCGACGGTCTGGTGATCCGCTACGACAATGGCGAGACCGGCGATGGCCTCGAGGGCGAGGAAGGCGCGTTCCTGGCCTGCTCGTTCTGGCTGGCCGACGTCTATGCCCTGCTCGGACGGTTCGACGACGCGGTGGCCCTCTACGAGCGTCTCTGCGGCCTGAAGAACGATGTCGGCCTGCTCGCCGAGGAATACGATCCGGTGGGCGACGAGATGCTCGGCAATTTCCCCCAGGCCTTCAGCCATGTCGGTGTGATCATCACGGCGCTGAATCTGGCACGGGCCAAGGGTCCGGCGAAGGAACGCACCGACACGAATGGCCAGCCTGTCGCCTGACCGGCCCGCCACGGGGTCGCCCGATCCCGGCGCGGATCAGGGGGTGCGGGCCGCTCGCCAGGGTATCGGCGACGGCCGTTCATCAACCATTGCATGTTCGGCCTGATCGTTCAGGAGCCATTCAGCTTCCCGGACGTTGAATGGAACAGGATGGAATCTGTCGCCCGGAGGTCGGTATGAAATTGTTCAAGTCGTTTGCGGTCAGGTCTATGGCCGTTGCTCTCGCGCTGGCGGTGGCGCCGGCGACCCTGCCGGCGGGGGCCCCGCTCGGCATCGCCCAGGCCCAGGCCGAGCCCTTTGTCGGCGCCGGCGTTCACCTGGTGGGCGGACGCCATTACGGCCGTCGCCACTATCGCGGCGGACGGCACTATCGCGGCGGGCGCCGCCATTATCGCCGCCATGGCGGCATCGATTCCGGTGGCGCGGCCGTTCTGGGCGGCATCATCGGCCTCGGCATCGGCGCCGCCATCGCCAGCCAACCCCGCTATTACGACGCACCGCGGCCGCTCTACCGCGTGGCGCCGCGCGGCTACGCGCCGGCCTATGGCACAGGCGAATGGTATCGCTATTGCGCCGACAAGTACCGGTCCTTCGATCCGCGCAGCGGCACCTACCAGCCCTATCACGGCCCGCGCCGCGTCTGCCG
Organism: Aurantimonas sp.; assembly: GCF_964217435.1. Classification (NCBI taxonomy): domain Bacteria; kingdom Pseudomonadati; phylum Pseudomonadota; class Alphaproteobacteria; order Hyphomicrobiales; family Aurantimonadaceae; genus Aurantimonas; species Aurantimonas sp. Next base: position 34,295 of record NZ_CAXPJM010000007.1, read on the forward strand.
CTGATCGGCCGCAACGACCCGGCCATCCCCGCGCGTCAGCGGGCCAGGCCTGAAACCGGAAGACCCGCCGCAATCCCTGCGGCGGGTCTTTTTCGTCTAGGGCGCCGTCAGGCGACGACGGGCCGTCCCACCGGACGCGTCGCCGCCTCCAGCCAGTCGCGGTCGGTCGCGTCGAGCCGCTCGCCGAGCGCCGCGCGCACCTGCCGGTGATAATCATCCAGCCAGGCGATCTCGTCGGCCGTCATCAGCTCAGGCGCAACCAGCCGCGTGTCGATCGGGGCGAGCGTCAGCGTTTCGAAGCCGTGCATGGCGATGTCGCCGCCGGAGATCTCGGTCGCCGGTTCGGTCAGGATGAGGTTCTCGATGCGGATGCCGAAGGCGCCCTCGCGGTAATAGCCCGGCTCGTTCGACAGGATCATGCCGGCTTCAATCACCGCCATGCCGCGGCGCGAGATCGACTGCGGCCCCTCATGGACGGCGAGATAGGAGCCGATACCGTGGCCGGTGCCATGGGCGAAGTCGCAGCCCGCCTTCCACAAAGCGATGCGGGCCAGCGGATCGAGATCGACGCCGCGCGTGCCCTTGGGAAACCGCGCCGTCGCAATGGCGATCATGCCCTTGAGCACCAGCGTGAACTTGCGGCGCATCTCGCTGGTCGGCTCGCCCACCGGCAGGGTGCGGGTAATGTCCGTCGTGCCGTCCTGGTACTGGGCGCCGGAATCCAGCAGGAACAATTCACCCTCGCGCAGCAGCCGGTCGGAATCGCGGTTCACCCGGTAATGAACGATCGCGCCGTTCGGTCCGGAGCCGGCAATGGTGTCGAAGGAGATGTCCTTCAGCGGAAAACCGTCCTCCTGCGCATGTTCGGCGCGCATCGCTTCCAGCTTTTCGGCGGCGGCGATCTCGGTGACCGTGCCGGGCTCCTGCCGGTCGAACCAGGCCAGGAAACGCGTCACCGCGACGCCGTCGCGCAGATGCGCGGCGCGCGCCCCGGCGATCTCGCCGTCATTCTTGATCGCCCGCGGCAGCCGCGCCGGGTCCGGCATCTCGGCCACCGTGCCGCCGGCGGCCTCGACGATGGTCGACAGGCGCGCCGCGGCAAGCTGCGGATCGAGACCGATGGTGCGCCCGGAGGCCTCGCGCCGGACCGCCGGCTCGAAGGCCTCCGGCGTGTCGATGTCGGCCAGCGCCGCAAGGTGGTCCTGCACCACATCGTCCAGCTTGGCCGGATCGACGAAGAGCGTCGGGCGCCCGTCGGCGCGCAGGATGGCGAAGCCCAGCATCAGCGGCGTGTGCGCCACGTCCGAGCCGCGGATGTTGAAGGCCCAGGCGATCGACGACGGGTCGGTCAGGATCGTCGCATCAGCCTTCGCCTCGGCAATCGTTTTTGCCAGCTCGGCGAGCTTGTCGCCTGCCGGCTTACCGGCGAAGCTCTCCGGATGGATGACGGCGCGGCCGGCCGGCGGCGCGGGACGGTCGTTCCAGATCCGGTCGATCGGATTGGCGGCCAAAGCGACGAGTTCGCCGCCCACCGATTCCAGCGCGGTGCGCAGGCGTTTCGCCTCGCCCGCCGTGTGCAGCCAGGGATCGAAACCGATGCGCTTGCCGGCGGCTTCATTCTTCAGGAAATCGGCCAGCGGGGTCTCGGCCGAGGCGACCGGTTCGAAGACGTCGAGATCGACCTGCTGGCGCACCTGCAGCGTATAGCGGCCATCGACGAGAATCGCCGCGCTGTCGGCAAGCACCACCGCGACGCCGGCCGAGCCGGAAAAGCCGGTCAGCCATTCCAGCCGCGCCGCCGAGGGCGGAATGTATTCGCCCTGATGCTCATCGGCGCGCGGCACGATGAAGCCGTCGACGCCGTCGGCGCGCAGGCCGTCCCGCAGGCGGGCGACCCGGGCCGCGCTCTGGGAAAAGTCGGCGATCTCGTCGAAGCTCTGGAACATCGGATGGCTCTTGAAAATGGAGGAGGCCGCGCTGCGGCGCGCGGTAATTGTCTGCGGGGCCGGAACATATGCATTTGGCGAGGAAGCGCAAAGGTTACCGGATTATGACGGGAGCGCCGATGTTGCACTGCAAAAACGGGACGGACCTATGCAGTGCGGACTCTACCTGACGGGGACGCGGCAACGCATATTGGGGTCACCGGGAGGCCACGAGCCGAACAGGAGACTTTCCATGGCGACTTCCACCTATACCGACGTATCCCTGCGCAATTCCGCCCGCTCCAGGGGCTTCATGCGCAACATGCTCGACCGGGTGATCGAGGCCCGCGAGCGCGAGGCCCGTCGCTATGTCGACAACCACTTCACGATGATGGGCCGCGAGGAATTCGGCTCCAACGCACGCGAGTCGCTCTTCGAGGGCCGCGCGCCCGAGCGGGGCTGAGCAGCCCGGCCGCGTCACCGCAGCCATTCCGACCGAAACAGACGCCGGCCGCAGCCCCCTGCGCGCCGGCGTTTTCGTGTCCGGTCCGGTGCTGTAGGCTCGGCCTTGTTCTCTTCGCCGTGTGAGGCTGCCATGTGCCTGCAGTGCCTGAAGCCCGATGTGGTGTTCGTCGTGCCGGACGCCGTCTGGCGCGACTACGACGCCCTGCGCGCGCGCTGCGATCCGCTGACGCTTCGGTTTCACCACACATGCGAGCGCGAGGTGCGGGCGGCCGTCCAGCAGCGTGATCTGAGGACAGCCCTGCACTGGCGCGCCGTCGATCGTCTCGCGCTGGAATACGGCCGGTCGCCGGTCAGCGCGCTGGAGGTCGGCGGAGTACGGTTTCGCGAGACCGAGAAGCAATCCTTCCTGCGCTATCCCGACGATGCCGATTTGCGGCCGGTTCCGATCGGCGTCGCGCCGGCCGCCTGACCCGCGCGAGGCCTAGCGCAGATGCAGGGTGACCCATTCGCCGCGCACCAGCGTGGCGACATGGTAGAGGCCCTGGTTGCGGAAGGCGGCGAGAACCGCATTGCGCTGCGTGGTGAGGATGCCCGACAGGACGATGTCGCCGCCATGGGCCAGATGCCGGTGGAACTCCGGCGCGAGCTTCATCAGCGGTCCGGCCAGGATGTTGGCGACGATCAGATCGTAGGGCGCACGCTCGCGGATCGCCTCGGCGCCGAAACCGATGGCCGTGGAGCAATCGACGAAATTCGCCACGCCATTCGCCTCGACATTCGCCCGCGCCACGCGGACCGCCACCGGGTCGATGTCGGTCGCCAGCACCGGCACCCGGGCGAGCTTGGCCAGGCCAATGGCCAGCACCGCGCTGCCGGTGCCCAGGTCCAGCGCGTTGCGCGGCTTGCGGCGCGTCGCCAGCCGGGCGATCGTTTCCAGGCAGCCGGCCGTCGTGCCGTGATGTCCCGTGCCGAAGGCCTGCCCGGCCTCGATCTCGATCGCCAGGTCGTTGGTCTTCACCTTGTCGCGGTCATGGGCGCCATGCACCAGGAAGCGTCCGGCCCGCACCGGCTTCAGCGCCGCCAGCACATCGGCCATCCAGTCCTTGTCGGGCAGGTCCTCGCGGCAGATCTCGCCGCCGCCGGCCTCGGCGATGGCGCCGGCGAACAGGCGCTCCGCCTCCTCGCCATCGGGCGCGTCGACATAGGCCGAGACCTCGAAGATCGCCTTCGCCTCGTCGATCTCGGCCAGCGACACCGGCGTGCCGAGATCCTCGAAGGCGGTCTCGACGGCGGCGTAGCAGGCGTCGGCCGCGGCCTTGTCCGCGGTGACGTAGAAACGGATCTGCGGCATTCCTGCTAGCCCTCTTTCGGCTTCACGGCTTCGCTGGTCATGCGGGCCTTCTCGGCCCGCGCCTCGCGCTCGGTGGTCGTCGCCTTGACGATCTTTTCCTGGTCGCGCTGGGGCGGCTTGGGTCCGAAGGAGATGATCGTGTCCCCCTCGCCCGGCTCGCCGGAGCCCTCGTTGGAGGCAAAGAGCAGATTGCCGGAGGGCCGGATCCACAGGATCACATGGGTGCCTTCCGGCCGCGTCGCCGAAAAGCGCTCATAGTCGAACTCCTCGGTCAGCCGGGTCGCCTGGAAGTTCCAGCCGTCGACCACCAGATCGCGCAGTTCCGTGAAGGTCTTGGGCGGCTGGAACAGCGGCTGGCCGCCGATGGTGAAGTTCATCGAACGCCGGTCGGAGCCCTCGATCTTGCCGATCTGGAAGACCTCGGAGCGGCCGATCTCGGGACCGAAATCGGTACAGACCAGCGCGTTGTAGGCGTCGTTGTCGGTGGCGGCGACCATGTGGTCGAAGCGCGACAGATTGAGATTGTGGTGGGCCGCCTCGGAGAGGATCTCGCCGTACCAGACCTCGAGTTCGGCCAGCCGCGCCTCGGAGATGCGCGACCAGTTGGCGTCCGCGATGAGCACCGGCACGTCCTGCGCCTTCAGCCGGCGCGCAAAGGCGATGGTGAAGCGCGAGGCGCCGACGAACAGGATGCCGGGCCGGTCGGCCGACCGCAAGTCCAGCGCCCGGGCGAGCGGTCCCAGCGTGAAACCGTGCAGGAGGATGGTCACCGCCACCAATGCGAAGGTGTAGGCGATCATGCGGTCGGCATCGGCAACGCCGAGGCCGCTGAGGGTCGCGCCGAACAGGCCGGCGACCGCCACGGCGACGATGCCGCGCGGCGCGATCCAGCCGACCAGCAGGCGCTCCCGCCAGGTCAGGCCGGCGCCGAGCGTGCTGACGAACACGGCCACCGGCCGCACCACGAAGAGCACCGCCGCGAGGAAGCCGATGACGCGCCATTCGAGGCTCGCCAGCACCTCGCGCTGCAGCGAGGCGGTGAGGATGATGAACAGGCCCGAGACGAGCAGCAGCGTGATCGTCTCCTTGAACCGCCTGAGGTCGCTCAGGCTGGCGATCCGCGTGTTCGCCATGGTGATGCCCATGACGGTCACGGTCAGCAGGCCGCCCTCCTCCAGCACCAGATTGGTCAGCGAATTCATGCCGACCACGGCCACCAGCAGGATCGGCGCCTTCAGATATTCCGGCGCCTCGCCGCGGGCGAAGACCCAGCTCAGGAAGCGCCCGGCCAGGAAGCCGCCGGGAATGGCGATGATGATCGCCAGGATGACGTTGAGGATCAGGTTCTCGGCCTCGTGGCCGGCGTTCAGGACCAGATAGGTCTCGAAGGCGATCACCGCGAAGAGCGCGCCGATCGGATCGTTGACGATCGCCTCCCAGCGCAGGATCGAGGCCGGCCGGTTCTTCAGCTTGGCGTGGCGCAGCAGCGGCGTGATCACGGTCGGACCGGTGACCACCAGGATCGCACCGAGGATGATCGCGGTCGGCCAGCTCAGATTGCCGATGTAATGGCCGGCGAGCGCCGTCATCACCCAGACCAGCGGCCCGCCGATGATGACCATGCGGCGCACCGCCGTCGAAGTCTCGCGGATGTCGCGGAAATTCAGTGTCATCCCGCCTTCGAACAGGATGATCGCGACGGCGGTCGAGACCAGCGGCGTATAGAGGTCGCCGAAATCCTCGCGCGGATTCATGAAGCCGGTGATCGGCCCGAACAACAGCCCGACGCCGAGCAGGAGGATGATGGCCGGCACCTGGACGCGCCACGCCAGCCACTGGGCAGCGATGCCGGCGACGCCAATGAGAGCGAGCTGAAGGGCAAGATCATGCATGAAGGAGATTCCCGGGGCCGGGCGACACGGCCAATGCGGCCTTCACGACCACGCCCGTTCCGACCAATGTTCTGCGATGAGCCGAAACTAGTCCAGCGTGCCGGATCGGAAACCCCTGCATGCCGGTATTCGCGCGGGTTGCGTCAGACGCCGACGAGGCGCTCCAGCTTGGCCAGCGCGGTATCGGGGTTCTCGCCATAGGCCAGCGTGCCGGCCAGTTCCCCGGTCTCGTCGATCAGGAAGGTCGTGGCGGTGTGGTCCATGTTGTAATCGTCGCCCTCGCCGATCTTCGCCGAATAGACGCCCCAGCCCTTCAGCATCGCGGCGATCTTCTCGGGCGAGCCGCTCAGCGCCGTGATGTCCGGCGAGACCGCCTCGACATAGTTCTTCATCACCTCGGGCGTGTCGCGCTCGGGATCGACGGTGACGAAGACCACCTGCAGATCACCGCCTTTTTCCGCAAGCTGCTTCTGGTAGCCGGCCAGCTCGTAGAGCGTCGTCGGGCAGACCTCGGGGCAATGGGTGAAGCCGAAGAACACCGCCGTCGGCTTTGCCCGCAGATCGGCCTGGGTGAAGGACTGGCCGGTCTCGTCGATCAGCGAGAAGTCCGAGCCGTAGGGCTCGCCGCTGCGGCCGGGGCCACCCTGGGCGTAGATCAGCGCCAGGGCCACCGCGGCGCCGGCAATCAGCGCCACGATCGTCCAGAGCGCGGCCCGGAACATCTTCACTCCACTCATGTCGTCCAGCGGGCGCCGCATGCGGCCTCGCCCGTCCCCTGCTCGTGCATCTGTCGGTCTGTGTTGCAGAGCCGATAGCACGGCGGGACGCCGCTGCGCGACAGTCGCTGTGCGTATGGGCGTTCACGAAGGCGCCAATCGTCGCGGCGCCCGTGCCGACCTCGCGTCCTGTCAGAAGCAGGCAGCCCAGCCGGCCTCCAGGAGATGCAGGAAGATCGCCTCGCCATGCTTCGCCCAGCCGGCGACGGCCCCGCCCGACAGAAGCGCCAGCGCGACGACCGCCAGGGCGACCAGCACCGCAGTCCGGCGGCCATGCGTGGCGGCGCCCTGCCGTGGTTCCTCGATCGTCGGGACTTCCTGCGTCATCGGCCCGTCCTGCGCACGCCTTCGCTCCGGCCATCATAGCGCCGATCGGCCCGCCACGCACCTGGCGCCCGGCAACGCTCGACGAACCGGTGCCGTGCGCGCTCAGCCCGCGGCGCTCGCCGCCTCACCGCGGTCGGCGGCAAGGTAGTAAAGGAGCGCCGCGCCCGGCATGGCGATGCCGATGACGCAGATGCCGGTCCAGCCGAAGGTCTCCAGCACCGGGCTGGTCAGGGCCGAGCCTAGCGCGCCGCCGAGGAAAAAGGTCGTCATGTAGACGGCGTTCAGCCGGTTCCGGATGCTGGCATCGAGCTGGTAGATCTCGCGCTGACCAAAGACGAGGTTGGCCTGGACGCCGAGATCGATGAGGATGCCGGCTGCAACCAGCGCGACCAGAGAGGTCTCGCCGAACAGGGCGGCGACGAAGGCAATGACGACGGTAGCGATCGCCGCGATGGTGCCGATGCGGGTGTAGCCGCGATCGGCCAGCCGCCCGGCGATGGGCGCGGCGAAGACGCCGAGAACGCCGGCCAGTGCGAACAGCGCGACGCCGCTCGGCGAAAAGCCGTAGGGCTCGCGCAGCAGGATGATCGGCGCCGCCGTCCAGAACAGCGAGAACGCCCCGAACATCGCCGCATGGTAGAGGCCGCGCCGGCGCAGCACTTTCTGGTGCACGAAGAGCTTGCCGAGCGAGGCGATCAGCGCGCCATAGCCGCGCGTGCCCTCCGGACGCCGCTGCGGCAGCAGCACCAGCCCGGCGACCATCAGCACCGCCACCAGTCCACCGGACAGGCCGAAGACACCGCGCCAGCCAACATAGTCGGCCAGGAAACTCGCCGCCGGCCGGGCCAGCAGGATGCCGGCCAGAAGCCCGCTCATGACATTGCCGACGACGGCGCCACGCTCGTTGGGCGGGGCCAGATTGGCGGCGAGCGGCACCAGCATCTGCGCGGCGGTCGACGAGACGCCGACGAACAGCATCGCAGCGAACAGCGCCGTCAGGCCCGGCGCCAGCGCCAGGCCGGCCAGCGCCACGAGATTGGCCGCCATGGTGATCAGGATCAGCCGTCGGTTCTCGACGACGTCGCCGAGCGGCACGAGCAGCACGAGGCCGATGGCGTAGCCGATCTGCGCCACTGTGACGATGGCGCTTTCGGCGGCCACCGACAGGCCGGTATCCTCGCCGATCAGCGCGACGAGGGGCTGGGCGTAATAGAGATTGGCCGCCAGCGCGCCGCAGGCAAAGGCGAAGAAGACGGTCAGCACCGGGCCGAGGCCGGCCGGCCGCGCGTCTGTCTCCACCATCTCCTCTGGCGCGCCTGCGATGGCGGAAGCCTCTGTCATCGTCTGATCCTGTCGGTAGGGGCCGCGGCGGGTTCTGCGGTATGACGGAGACCGCCGCCGTTTCGCAGTTGCGAGATAGGGCGGCGCCTGGCGGCGATCAGCCCCGTTTGACGGTGCGTTCGGCAAAGACATCGGCTGCGGCTTGCAAGTGCCCCGCCGGCCCTTATGGTTCCCGCGATTGCGAAGACGACGAACAGGATGACGCGCATGCGCTTTACCGGGACCGACGCCTATGTGGCCGGCAAGGACCTCACCGTCGCGGTCAACGCGGCGATCACGCTGGAACGGCCGCTGCTGGTGAAGGGCGAGCCGGGCACCGGCAAGACCGAGCTCGCCTTCCAGATCGCCGAGGCGCTGGGACTGCGGCTGATCCAGTGGACGGTGAAGTCGACGACGCGCGCGGCGCAGGGCCTTTACGAATACGACGCCGTCTCACGGCTGCGGGACAGCCAGCTCGGCGACGAGAAGGTCAACGACATCCGCAACTACATCCGCCGCGGCAAGCTCTGGGAGGCCTTCGCTTCGGAAGAGCGCGTGGTGCTTCTGATCGACGAGATCGACAAGGCCGACATCGAGTTTCCCAACGATCTGTTGCAGGAACTCGACCGGATGGAGTTCGACGTCTACGAGACCGACGAGACGATCCGCGCGAAGCACCGGCCGATCGTCATCATCACCTCCAACAACGAGAAGGAACTGCCGGACGCCTTCCTGCGCCGCTGCTTCTTCCACTACATCCAGTTCCCCGACCCGGAGACGCTGGCGCGGATCGTCGACGTCCATCATCCGCACATCAAGCAGGATCTGGTGCGCGCGGCCCTGACCCAGTTCTACGAGATCCGCGAACAGCCCGGCATCAAGAAGAAGCCCTCGACCTCCGAGGCGCTCGACTGGATCCGGCTCTTGGTCGCCGAGGACATCGAGGCCAAGGATCTGCGCGAAAGCCCGACCAAGGCCCTGCCCAAGCTCGCCGGCGCGCTCCTGAAGAACGAGCAGGACGTCCACCTCTTCGAGCGGCTGGCCTTCCTGGCGCGGCGGCAGGGGTGAAGGGCGGCGGCGCCCGTCGAACGGAACGAACAGGAGCCAGCATGAACAACGCGGTGCGGATTCGCCCGATCGGACCGGACGACGAGGCCGAATGGCGCCGGCTGTGGACCGACTATCTGACCTTCTACGAGGCAAGCGTTTCTGAGGAGGTCTATGCCACGACCTTCGCGCGGCTCCTGTCTGGCGCCGACAACGAGTTCCGCGGCCTGATCGCGGAAGCGGACGGCCAGCCCGTCGGGCTCGTGCATTTCCTGTTCCACCGCCATTGCTGGCGGGTCGAGAATGTCTGCTATCTGCAGGACCTCTATGCCGATCCGGAGGTGCGCGGCACCGGTGTCGGACGCAGGCTGATCGAGGCGGTCTATGCGGCAGCCGACGCGGCGGGCTCGCCGACCGTCTACTGGATGACGCAGGACTTCAACACGACGGCGCGCACGCTCTACGACCGCGTCGCCGCGGTGACGCCTTTCATCAAGTACCAGCGAAAGCTCCCGTGATGACCACCCTGCCGATCTACCAGGTCGATGCCTTTACCGACCGGCTGTTCGCCGGCAATCCGGCGGCCGTGGTGCCGCTCGAAGCCTGGCTGCCGGACGCCGCCATGCTGGCGATCGCGGCCGAGAACAATCTGGCGGAGACCGCCTTCTTCGTGCCGACCGGCCCGGCGCGCTGGGAATTGCGCTGGTTCACCCCGGCGATCGAGGTGCCGCTCTGCGGCCACGCGACTTTGGCCACCGCCTTCGTCCTCACCGAATGCCTCGGGGAGAGCGCGGCGACGCTGACCTTCGTGACGCGCGAATCCGGCGAGCTGACGGTGACCCGCGGCGAGGACGGCTGGTTCGTCATGCGCTTCCCGCGTCGGCACGAGGCCGGCACCGTGGATGCCGCCGAGATCGAGCAGCTGGCGGAGGCCCTGGGCGCGCAGCCCAAGGCGGTGATCTCCTATGCGGTGCCGAACGACACGTCTTGGCTGGCGGTGATGGAGAGCGCGGCCGAGGTCGAGGCGCTCGCCCCCGACATCCGGGCGATCGCCGCCCTGCCGCCGCGCAACGTCATCGCCACGGCACAGGGCGCGCCGGGCTCCGGCCTCGACTTCGTCTCGCGCATGTTCGCGCCCAAGGCCGGCATCGACGAGGACCCGGTCACCGGTTCGGCCCATTGCTCGCTGGTGCCCTATTGGGCCGGCGAGCTCGGCGGAAGCGCGTTCACCGCGCGGCAGGTGTCGAAGCGCGGCGGCGATCTGCGCTGCCGTCTGGAGGGCGAGACGGTCGTCGTGGCCGGCCAGGCGGTGCTCTATCTGACGGGCGAGATCGCCGTCCCCGACTGAGTGGGCATCAAGGGGTTTGAGCGATGCGCCCTACTCCGCCGCCTCGACGGTCTGCGCGGCGTCGATGGCTTCCATCACCAGTTCCGGCCGCCGGGCCAGCACGTTGAGCAGCACCCGGGCCGGACCGGTCGGATAGCGCCGCCCCTGCTCCCAGTTGCGCAACGTCGCGATCGGCACACCGATCTTCAGCGCGAAATCGGCCTGGGTCAGCTTCAGCTTGCGCCGCAGCCGGGCGACGTCCGGCACCTCGATCTTGTAGCGATGGACGGTGACCTGCGAATCGTCGCCCTGAAACCATTTCAGCGCCTGCTCCAGCGATTCGAGCATATGGGCGTCGGCTTCTTCCTGGGTCTCGACCGGTACGCGCTTCGTCATAGCCTAGAATCCAAACAGCCGTTTCACGTCGTTGATCACCCGTATGGTCTTCAGGACGACCGAGGCCGGCCGCGAGACCGGCGCTTCCAGCGGCACCACCCGCAACAGGACGATCCGGGCGAGTTCGTCGGACAAGGCGTAGGTGATCCGCAGCGATCGAAACGACCAGTCCCAGAGGGTCGGCGAATTCGCTCGCTGAATGCCGATCACGGGGTCGGACCGCAGGAGCTGCAGCGCCAGTTCGTAGCGCTCGCCCTCCAGGCCGTAGAGCCCGCAATCGAGGCGAAACCGCTCCGTCTCCCCGATCTCGACCTGATACATCCAGAGCCTCATATACGCCATTGGCGTAGCGCACGCAAGATTGTCGCCAGCGGATAGCCGCAAGCCTGCCCTACCTGTGCCGGTGACGGCAAGCCGCATTCGGCCGGCTGACTTCCCGCCCCCGCTGCCCTATTCTCGCAGCCATGTTCCTGACCTTCTTCCTCAAGCTCAAGGCTGCCGGCGTGCCGGTCACGCTGCGCGAGCATCTCGCCCTGCTCGACGCCATGCGGGCCGATCTCGTCACCTACGATGTCGAGGGCTTCTACTATCTGGCCCGCGCGACACTGGTGAAGGACGAGCGCTTCATCGACCGCTTCGACCGGGTCTTCGGCGATGTTTTCAAGGGCGTCGAGGCGGTGTCCGGCGAGGCTGGCGACGGCGTCGACGCGCGCGAACTGCCGGAGGAATGGCTGCGGCGGCTGGCCGAGAAGCACCTCACGGACGAGGAGAAGAAGCTGGTCGAATCCCTTGGCGGCTTTGACAAACTCATGGAGACGCTCAAACAAAGGCTGGAGGAGCAGAAGGAACGCCACCAGGGCGGCTCGAAATGGATCGGCACGGGCGGCACCTCCCCCTTCGGCGCCTATGGCTACAATCCGGAAGGCGTGCGCATCGGCCAGAAGGAAAGCCGGCACCGGCGCGCCGTGAAGGTCTGGGACCGGCGCGACTTCCGCGACCTCGACGACAGCATCGAGCTGGGCACCCGCAACATCAAGGTGGCGCTGAAGCGGCTGCGTCGCTGGGTGCGCGACGGCGCCGAGCAGGAATTCGACCTCACCGGCACGATCCGCGCCACGGCGGAGCACGGCTATCTCGACGTCAAGACGCGGCCCGAGCGGCGCAACGCGGTCAAGGTGCTGCTCTTCCTCGATATCGGCGGCTCGATGGACGATCATGTCCGCGAGGTCGAGGAGCTGTTCTCCGCCGCCCGGTCGGAGCTCAAGCACCTCGAATTCTTCTATTTCCACAACTGCCCCTATGAGCGGCTGTGGCAGAGCAATCACCGCCGCCATGCCGAGGCGATCGCGACCATGGACGTCCTCAACCGCTTCGGGCCGGACTACCGCGCCGTCTTCGTCGGCGACGCCTCGATGAGCCCCTACGAGATCGCCATGCCCGGCGGCTCGGTGGAGCACTGGAATGCCGAGCCCGGCGCCGTCTGGCTCGACCGCTTCACCCGGCAATGGCCGAAATCGGTCTGGCTCAACCCGGTGCCGCGCCAGCACTGGGACTGGACCCAGTCCATCGCCATGATCCGCGAGGCCATGGAGGACCGGATGTTCCCGATGACCCTGAAGGGCATCGAGGCGGCAACGAAGACGCTGTCGCGCTGAATCGGTGGCGTGCCGCCCGCTTTTCGCCAGTTCTGCATGCATAATTTTCAGGCAGCCATAGCGTTGTGATCCGGCATTCCCCATATTGAGCCCGACGCAACCAGACGGGAACCGACATGGCCAACCGCCTTCGCCTCGGCTCGCTTTTCGCGAGCCTTCTCTTTGTCTTCTCCTTCGTCGCCGTCGACTATGCCGACGCGCGGCGTGGCGGCAGCTTCGGCAGCCGGGGCTTTCGCACCTATCAGAGCGCGCCGGCGACCAGGACGGCCCCGAGCGCCGCGCCCGTGCAGCGTTCGATGACGCCCGGCCAGGCGACGCAGCCCGGCGGCAGCGCCGCGCAGAGCGCCGCCGGCGCCCGGCGTCCGGGCCTCTTCGGCGGCATCGGCGGCGGCCTTCTCGGTGGCCTGATGCTGGGCGGCCTGTTCGGCATGCTGATGGGCACCGGCTTCGGCGGCATGGGCGGCTTCCTCGCCCTTCTGGTCCAGGGCCTGCTCATCGGTCTCGGCGCGATGCTGCTGATCCGCTTCTTCCGCAGCCGCAATCCGAGCCCGGCCCGGGCCAACGGCTCCAGCCCCACCGAGCGCCGTGCCTATGAGGAACCGGCGCAGCCGGCCGGCAATGGCGGTTTCCGCATTCCCTCGATCGGCTCGGGCGCGGGTCTCGGCGGCGGCGCCGCGGCGGGCGCGGCGACCGCGGCGGCCGAACCGTCTGACGAGATCGGCATCACCGACGCCGACCTCGACACCTTCGAGCAGAAGCTGCACGAGGTTCAGGCGGCATTCTCGCGCGAGGATTATGCCGCGCTGCGGACGATCACCACACCGGAGATCATGTCCTATCTCGCCGAGGAACTGTCGGAGAACGCCACGTCCGGCCGCAAGAACGACGTACTCGACGTCAAGCTCGAGCAGGGCGACATCGCCGAGGCATGGCGCGAGGGCGACACCGAGTATGCCAGCCTCGCCATGCGCTATTCGTCGATCGACGTGATGCGCGACCGGACCACCGGCGAGGTCGTCGAGGGCGATCCCGACACCCCGACCGAGACGACGGAATTGTGGACCTTCGTGCGCGACAAGGGCGGCGAGTGGAAACTCTCCGCCATCCAGGAAACCTGATCTCTCACGGGCCGGCTCTGCCGGCCCGTTTTCTTGTGGGGCTTCAGAAACCGGCGGCGCGGGCGAAGGCGACCATCGCCGTGCCGATCGCCACGGTGACGATCAGCGGCAGGCGCAGCGCCAGGACGATGCAGACGAGGATGGCGATGCGCTCGGGCCAGCCGCCCGACACCAGTGCCGGTGTCACGATGGTCGTCAGCACCGCCGCCGGCACGGCGTTCAGCGCCGCATCGAGACGCGGCGGAATGCTGCCGATGCGGGCCAGCAGCAGGTGCCCGCCGGTGCGGGTCAGATAGGTCAGGCCGCCGGCGAGCAGGATGATCCACCAGATCTCATCCATGACGATCCTCCCCTTGCGCGGGTGCGGCCGCCGGCTTCGGCGGCATGAGCGCTGCGACGGCGATACCGGCGAGGCCGCCCAGCGTCACGTGCCAGGGCGGGCCGAGGGTCAAATAGACGACGATGGATGCCGCGGCGCTGGTCAGGGCCACCGGGTAGAAGCCGCTGCGGGCGCGAAACGTCATCAGCAGCGTCAGGAAATAGACCGGCAGGATGAAATCCAGCCCGTAGCGCGACGGATCGTCGATCAGCGACCCGAACACCGCCCCGAGCGCCGACGAGGCGAGCCAGCCGACATAGAGCACGCAGCCATAGGCGAAGTAGAAGGTCTTGGTCAGCGGCTGGACGCTGGCCCGCGCCTCGGCCGCGCCGAACACCGGATCGACCAGGAAGAAGAAGGCCATGGCCTTCTGCAGGCCGGAGAAGCGATGCAGGTGCCGCCCGACCGAGGCCGAATAGAGCACGTGCCGGAAGTTCAGCGCCACCACCGCCAGAAGCACCGACCAGACCGGGGCGCCGAGCCCGATGAGTTGCAGCGCCGCGAGCTGCGAGGCGCCGGCATAGACCGTCGCCGAAAAGCCCATGGTCTGGGCAAAGCTCAGCCCTTCCGCCGTCGCGATCGTGCCGTAGACCATGCCGAAGGGCACGACGGCGAGAAGCACGGGCAGAAGCTCGCGCAACGCCGCGCGGATCTCCGATCGGGTGGTCTCGGTCACTGGACACTCGGGGTTTGTGGATGGGCGCGCGCCGATTACTCAGCCCGGCTTATGCTTCTTCGATGCGCCGCACACAAGCCGTGCCCGGATGAACGGCGCGTTGCGCCCGCCCCCGGCTCAGAGCGACGGGTCGAGAATCTGCGCCTCGAACTCGGCCAGCGCGATGGTCCAGCGGTCGAAGGCGTCGTTCAGCTGCGTGCGGGTGACCCCGCCGCGCAGCGACAGGTTCAGTTCGACCACCGGATACTGGTCCTCGGTCTGATACGCCTTGTGAAACGGATGCGTGCGGTTCCAAGCGTTCAGCGCGTCGAGCGCGACGTCGGGCCGGTCCCAGATGGCGTAGAAATTGGCGACCTCGCAGTCCGTCCCGTCGGTGCAGTCGAGGAAGAACAGCTGGTAGGCGACGCCGTTGATGATGCCGGTGATCACCGGGTCGCCCGTCTCGGTCGTCACGAGCTCGGCCTCGCCATAGCCCTGCGCGATGTCGAGGATGGTGTCGGTGTCGTCGGCGCGCAGCATGTCGGCGGTCATTTCGGCCGCCTCGGTGCCCGATTTCGCCGCCAGCGACCGCGACAACAGGCCCGGCTCCTCCTCGACGGCCGGCGGCGTCGAGACGGCGGTGGCCGAGACGGCTCCCGCGGAGATGGTGATCAGGGCGACGGCAAGACCGGTGCGCAACAGGCGCGGCGGGCAGAGGAGCATAGGGATTCCTTGTTCGGACGCCGCCAATCTCTGCCTTGTATCAAAGACCTGCAAGCCGCGATCGGCGACGTGCTGCGGTTCTGGCGGCGACCGTGGCGGGGATACATCGTACCCGCCCGGCGGCCCCGACGTCAGCTGCCGCGCGCGGCCGCAAACGATGGCGCCGCTGCCGACGCCGCCCGGCCCTCACGTCGGCGCGCGAGCCCGAACCGGAGATTGTCGCGGCGAATCGCGGTCAGGCGTCGCGGCCGATCCGCACGAACCAGGCATCCTCGTCGATCACCTCGACGCCCAGCTCGGCGGCCTTCTTCAGCTTCGAGCCGGCGCCGGGACCGGCGACGACGAGATCGGTCTTCTTCGACACCGAGCCGGCCACCTTGGCCCCCAGCCCCTCGGCCATCGCCTTGGCCTCGTCGCGGGTCATCTTCTCCAGCGAACCGGTAAAGACGATGGTCTGGCCCGAGACGGGCGATGTCGCCGCCGGCTGTTCGGCCGGCTGCACGTCGAGCTCGGCGACGAGGTCCTCGACCAGCTTCAGATTGTGGTCCTCGGAGAAGAACCGTGCCGTCGCGGTGATGACGGCGCCGCCGATGTCGTCGAGCGCGTCCATCTCGCCGCTCGCCTCCTCGTCGCCGGCCGCCACCTTCAGCGCCGCCTCGTGGAAGGCCTCGAAGGTGCCGTAGGCCCTTGCGAGCGTCTTTGCCGTGGTCTCGCCGACATGGCGGATGCCGAGGGAGAAGATCAGCCGGTCGAGCGGGATGGTCCGCCGCGCCTCGATCGCCGCGAAGAGATTCTTCGCCGAGACCTCGCCGAACCCCTCCTTGTCCTTCAGCTTCTTCAGGCCCTCCTGATTGCGGCCGTGCATGCGGAAGATGTCGGCCGGCGTGCGGACCTGGAAATCGGGATCGTCGTAGAACAGGTCGATCTGCTTGTCGCCGAGCCCCTCGATGTCGAAGGCCTTGCGCGAGACGAAGAGCTTCAGATGTTCGCGGCGCTGGAAGGGACAGGCGAACTCGCCTGTGCAGCGGCGCACGACGCTCTGGGCGCCAGAGGCGGTTTCCTCGCGCACCACGTCGGTCTTCAGCTCGCAGGGACAGGTCGTGGGAAAGGCGAAGGGCTCGGCACCCTCCGGACGCTTGTCCGCGACGATGCCGAGCACCTGCGGGATGACGTCGCCGGCCCGCTGGATCTGCACCGTGTCGCCGACGCGCACATCCAGCCGCTCGATCTCCTCGGCATTGTGCAGCGTCGCGTTGGCGACCATGACGCCGCCGACATTGACCGGATCGAGCTTGGCCACCGGCGTCAGCGCCCCGGTGCGGCCGACCTGGATCTCGATCGCCCGCAGCACCGTCGTCGCCTGCTCGGCCGGGAACTTGTGGGCGATCGCCCAGCGCGGCGAACGCGAGACGAAGCCGAGACGCTTCTGCAGCGCCAGATCGTCGACCTTGTAGACGACGCCGTCGATGTCGTAGCCGAGCCCGGCCCGGTTCTCCTCGATCGCATGGTAATGCGCGATCAGCCCCTCGATGGTCTCGAAGCGCTTCATCCGTTCGTTCACCGGAAAGCCGAAGCCGGCGATCGCCGCAACGACCTCGGTCTGGGTCTCGCCCGGCACCTCGCTCGCCTCGCCCCAGGCATAGGCGAAGAACTGCAGCTTGCGGGCGCGGGTGATCCCCGCGTCGAGCTGGCGCAGCGAGCCGGCGGCGGCATTGCGCGGATTGGCGTAGACCGGCTTGCCCTCCTCCGCCTGGCGGGCATTGAGGTCGGTGAAGGCGGCGTGGCTCATATAGACCTCGCCGCGCACCTCGAAGACCTCCGGCGCCCTGCCCTTCAGCCGGTTCGGGATGTCGTCGATGGTCCGGGCGTTGCGGGTCACGTCCTCGCCGGTGGCGCCGTCGCCGCGGGTGGCGGCCGAGACCAGTTCGCCCTTCTCGTAGCGCAGCGACAGCGACAGGCCGTCGATCTTCGGCTCGGCGGTAATGGCCAGCGGCGCGTCGTCGTCGAGCTTCAGGAAGCGGCGCACGCGCTTGGCGAAGTCGGCGACGTCCTCGTCGGAAAAGGCATTGTCGAGCGACAGCATCGGCACGGCATGGCGGATCTTGCCGAACTTCTCCGACACCTCGGTTCCCACCCGCGCGGACGGGGAATCCTCCCGGATCAGCTCGGGAAAGCGCGCCTCGATGGCGGCGTTGCGCCGACGCAGCGCGTCGTATTCGGCGTCGGTGACGGTCGGCGCGTCCTCGCGGTAATAGGCCCGGTCATGTTCGGCGATCTTGCCGGCCAGCCGTTCCAGTTCGGCCGCCGCCTCGTCCCTGTCCAGCGTCTCGACCGCCTTGTCGCTCATCGCCCGTCCGAATCCCTGCTGTTTGTCCGGCCCGTCATAGCCATTCGGGCTGCGGCAGGTCGAGGCCGAGAATGCGGTCCGCGATCCGCCCGCGCAGCCATGGGGTCCACGCCGCCAGCGGCATCAGATAGCGCATCGCCAGGAGCGCGGCCGGCGGCGGCGCCGCGATGAAGTCGGTGCCCCGGCGGGTCGCATCCATGACGGAGCGCACGGAGGGCAGCCGGCGCATCTCGTATTCGGTTTCGCGCGACTCGCTGGCCAGGAAGGCCAGGGTCGCCGCGTCCCAGATCCCGAGATTCATGCCGCGCCCGCCGACCGGCGAATGGACATGGGCGGCATCGCCGGCGAGGAACACCCGGCCCTTGGCCATGCGCTCGGCATGGCGGAAGCTGACATGGAAGCGCGAGGCCCAGGTCACGGACTCGATGCCGGGCACGTCGCCGATCAGCGCTTCGGTCGACGGCGCGATGCCGACATAGCGGCCGCGCCGGGCGCCCAGCGGCAGCATGGCGACGGCGCCGCCGGGATCGGCCGATCCGCTGCGCAGATCGATGCGCCCGACAGCGGGATCGACCGGCTTGTCGAAGACCACATCGGCCAGCGCGAACTCCGCCGGATAGCCCGCGCCGCTCCACGGAATGCCGACATCCTCGCGCACCGCCGAATGGGCGCCGTCGGCGCCGACGACGATGTCCGCCGGGACAATCTCACCGGTAGAGAGGGTGACACGCGGTGCGTGGGTGTCGGCGACCGTCTGGAAGGCGACGCCCCATTCGACGTGCACGTCCTGGGCGGCCAGCCATGCGATCATCAGGCGCTCGGTGCGCCCCTGCGGCAGGGTCAGGATGAAGGGATGCGCCGTATGCGCCGGCGCCGTGGTCATCTCGAACAGCCGCCTGCCATTGTCGGCGACGGCCATGCGCGAGATCCGGTTGCCCTCGGCCAGCAGGCGGTCGCTGATGCCGGACGCCGCGAGGATGTCGAGCGTGCGCGGCAAGACGCCGAGCGCCCGCGACTGGTCTTCCGGCGTCGGCCCCTCGCCGGCATCGACGATGCGCGGCGCAAAGCCCCGGCGGCGAAACTCGACCGCGGCGGCCAGTCCGACCGGCCCGGCGCCTGCGATCAGGACGCGGCGGGCCGTCACTGTCACGCTCCCGCGCCGATGAGCCGGGCGGCGGCGGCGCGGGCCTCGTCGGTCACGGTCTCGCCGGCCAGCATGCGGGCGATCTCCTCGCGCCTTCCGTCCTCGCCGATCGGCGCGACGCGGGTGGCCACGCGGTCCTCGCCGGAGGCGGCGCTGCCCTTGGAAATCAGGAGATGGGTCGTGGCGCGCGCGGCGACCTGCGGGGCATGGGTGACGGCCAGCACCTGCACGTTGCGCCCCAGCCGGCCGAGACGGCGGCCGATGGCGTCGGCCACGGCGCCGCCGACGCCGGTGTCGATCTCGTCGAAGACCAAAGTCGGCGCCGAGCCGCGGTCGGCCAGCGCCACTTTCAGCGCCAGCAGGAAGCGCGACAGCTCGCCGCCCGAGGCGACCTTCATCATCGAGCCGGCGCGGGTGCCGGGGTTGGTCTGGACGTAGAACTCGATCTGGTCGATGCCGGCGGCGGACGGGCTCTCGGGGTCGCTTGTCTGTTCGACGAGGAAGGTCGCGCGGTCGAGCTTCAGATCCGGCAGTTCGGCCATCACCGCGCCCTCCAGGAGCCGCGCGGTGGTGCGGCGCTTCTCCGACAGTTCGGCGGCGGCGCGGTCGAAACGCTGGCGCTTTTCGGCGAGCTCGGCCTCCAGCTTGCCCATCCGCTCCTCGCCGGCGTCGAGATCGGCCAGGTCGCCGATCATCCGGGCAGTCAGTTCCGGCAGATCGTCGACAGGCACCGAATATTTGCGGCCCGCGGCGCGCAGCGCGAACAGCCGTTCCTCGGTCTCCTCCAATGCCCGCGGATCGAACTCCAGCGAGCGCAGCGCCGTCTGCAACGCCATCTGCGCGTCGGACAGCGCATCGAGCGCCGTGTCCAGCCGGTCGATCGGCTCGTCCAGAAGGCCGGGGAGCTCGTCGCGCTTGCGGTCGAGGCGCTTCAGGAGGCCGGCGAGCTGCGGGATCGGCGAGGACGAGCCGGACAGCTCCTCATGGGCGTCGTTGACGTCGGTGGCGATCTTTTCGGACCGCATCATCACCTGCCGGCGCTCGGCCAGTTCCTCCTCCTCGCCGGCGATCGGCGCGAGGTCGGAGAGCTCGTCGACCGAAGAGCGCAGATAGTCGGCCTCGCGGGCCGCCGCCTCGACCCGGGCGCGATGGGTGCGCAGCTCGTGCTCGGTGGCGCGCCAGTCGGCATGGGCGCGGGCGACGGAGGCCGCCTCCTGCTGCAGCCCGCCATACTGGTCGAGCAGCGTGCGATGGGCCTGCGGGTCGATCAGCGCGCGGTCGTCGTGCTGGCCGTGGATCTCGACCAGCGCCTGGCCGACGCTGCGCATCAGGGAGACGCTGGCGGGACGGTCGTTGATGAAGCCGCGGGTGCGACCGTCGGCGGTCTGGATGCGGCGTAGGATCAGGTCGCCTTCACTGAGATCCTGCTCGTCGAAGCCGTTGTCGAGGAGGATCGCCCGCACGCCGGCGCCGGACGGCAGGTCGAAGGCGGCCGTCACCTCGCCCTGCTTGGCGCCATGGCGCACCAGTCCGCCATCGCCGCGCCCGCCGAGGGCGAGCGACAGCGAGTCGAGCAGGATCGACTTGCCCGCGCCGGTCTCGCCCGTGAGCACGGAGAGACCCTCGTCGAGGGCAATGTCGAGCCGTTCGATGAGAACGATGTCGCGGATCGAAAGATGAACGAGCATGACCGGGATCGTCGGTACTGAACCGCCACCGAAATGGCAATGGCTCGTCAAGATAGTGCGGATCGGAGCCAAGCGCACCGGCTATCGGCGAAAACCGCCGGAGCCGTCACCGCGTCCGTAGCGCGCGGCCTGCGGCGCCTGCCTGCGGCGCCTGCCCGGCGGCCTGATGACGCAGGTCCCGCAGCCCGGCGGGCTCCACGCCCGCCTGAAGCGTCAACAGGAATGCGGACCGGGGACGAACACCGGCCCGGTCTGTTTCAGGCGCCGGTGATCTTGCGCGCCGCCACGCCGAACCACGACGTCGCACTGCCTTCGCGCGGCGACAGGCCGTTGGTCTGCAGCAGCTGGTAGGAATCGCGGTACCACTGCGAATCCGGGAAGTTCTGGCCGAGCACCGATGCCGCCGCCTGCGCCTCGCGGGTCAGACCCATGGCGTAATAGGCTTCGGTCAGGCGAGCCAGCGCCTCTTCCACGTGCCGGCTGTCGGAATAGACGTCGACGACGTTCTTGAAGCGGTTGATGGCCGCGACGTATTCGCGCCGCTCCAGATAGTACCGGCCGACCTGCATCTCCTTGCCGGCGAGCTGGTCGCGGGCGATGCGCAGCTTGGCGCGGGCGTCCTCGGCATATTCGGAATCGGGGTATTTCTCGAACACCTCGCGCATGGCCGCAGCCGCGCGGGCCGCTTCTTTCTGGTCGCGGGTGACGTCCGGGATCTGGCGGTAATAGGCCAGGCCCATGATGTACTGGGCGTAGGCCGCCTCCTCGCTGCCGGGATACAGCGACAGGTAACGCTTGGAGGAGTTGATCGCCGTGTCGTAGTCGCCGCTGCGATAGCTGGCGAAGGCGCTCATCACCAGCGCCTTGCGGGCCCATTCCGAATAGGGATGCTGGCGGTCGATGGCCTCGAACTTCTTGGACGCCTCGCTGAGACGGCCACCTTCGAGATTGGCGAGACCCTGATTGTACAGGACGTCCGGCGGATCGGTCTGGGCGGCGAGCGCAAGCGCCTCGACGTCGCTGGTGTCCGAACTCATGCAGCCCGACAGGCCGGCGGATGCGAGACCCAGCGCCAGAGCGCCGGTGAGTTTCGCCACCCGCAGTCGGCGCAAGGCCGGATGGTCGTGCGGATTGCTCATTCGTGCTGATCCCCCTGCTTTCGAAAGCCCGGCTGTCTTACGCCGCGCCTTCGTCGTCAGCAACGCTCAAGCCGGTTCAACCCGTCTTTTTTGTGACGCAGCGTCCCGATCGAGCGCACGTCGTCGTGTGCGACACCGGTTTTGTCGACCGGACGCGGCGGTTGCGCAATGCCGATGTCAGAGAGTCTGCGGACCGTAGGCGGGCGCCGCGACGGCGACCAGCGGCGCGTGACGGACCGGATCGACCCGGCGCGACGGCGCCTCGACGATCTCGTAGGCCCGGCGGTCGGCCAGAAGCGCCTGCAGCGCGAGACCGTTGAGCTTGTGGCCGCCGCGATAGGAGCGGTAGCAGCCGAGCACGCGGGCACCGGCCAGCGCCTGGTCACCCACCGCGTCCAGCGCCTTGTGGCGGACGAATTCGTCGTCGTAGCGCAGGCCGTCCGGATTGATCACCCGGCCGTCGTCGCCGATGACCACGGAATTGTCGAGCGAGGAGCCCAGCGCGGAGCCGGCGGCCCACAGGCGCTCGACATCCTTCATGAAGCCGAAGGTGCGGGCGCGGGACAGGTCGCGGGCGAAGCGCTCGGCGGTGAGATCCGCCTTGTAGACCTGCCGGCCGATGGCCGGGGTGGCGAAGTCGATCTCGATTTCGAAGCGGGTGCCGTTGTGGGGCAGATATTCGGCGCGGGCGCCGTTCATCTCGACCGAGACGGGCTTCAGCACGCGCACATAGCGGGCCCGGGCCGACTGGCCGACGACGTCGGCCTCGCGGATGCCCTTGATGAAGGCGGCGGCGCAGCCGTCCATGATCGGCGTCTCGTGCGCGTCGAGCTGCACGACGACATTGTCGACGCCCATGGCGTAGAGCGCGGCCATCAGATGCTCGATCGTCGCGACATGGGCGCCGCGCGGATCGCCGACGACGGTCGCCAGATCCATCGGCGCGGCATTGCCGGTCACGGCCTTGATCTCGTGCAGGTAGCCCTGCTTGTCGCACAGGTGGAAGACGATGCCGGTGTTGACCTCGGCCGGAAGCAGGGTGAGCTGGACCGGGAGACCGCTATGGACGCCAATGCCCTCGAAATAGACCCTGGATCCAATCGTCTGCTGGAACATTCGCACTATCGGCAACCTTTCCCGCCGGCATCGGCGCGGTGCTCCGCGTCTCAGATACCGGCATCCCCGCTCGGGAGCTTCGTCGTCAGTGCTGGCCCGCCCCCTCTCCCCCTATGGAGGAATCGGGCCATCCCGCACTCTGCAATTCGTGACAAATTCCCTAGAACGAACAGGCCCTTCGACAAAATCACGGTTCGTTACCCGTTGTTACCGCCGGAACGGGGCCGAAAACACGGATGTCAGCGATTTCATACGCTTGTCGTAAAAAAGGCCCGCCGAACGTGCCGGCGGGCCTTGTGTCAAACCTGCAACGTTGACGGTCAGTTCGCCTGACGACGCAGGAAGGCAGGGATCTCGAGCTGGTCTTCCTCGCTGACGGCGCGCGGCTGCGGGGCCGGACGGGCCGCCGATTCCGCCGCCTGACGGCGCGGCGCGTAGGGGTTCGGCTCGACCACGGCGCGACGCGGCTGCTCGGCCGGCGCATGGCGTGCCTCGTGCGGTGCAGCCTCGTCCTCCTCGCGGCGCGACAGGCCGGTCGTCAGGCGACGCAGCAGGCCCATCGGGCCCCGCTCGTCATGGGCGTCGGCCGCCGCACGGCTCTCGATCTCGGCCCGCACATTCGGCGGGAAATCCTCGACCTGGGGCATGCGCGGTGCGGCTGCACGCGGTGCCGGCTCCGCGGCCGGGCTGACCTGGGCGATCTCGGCCTCGAGGGCGGCGGTGAAGTCGTCCTCCATCTCGGCCTGGGGCGCCGGGGCAGCTTCGGCATGGACCGGAGCTTCCTGGACGGGGGCAGCGGCCGGGGCCGGCTGCTGCGCCGCCGGACGCACGGCCGCGGCCTGCGTTTCGGGCAGCGCACGCGGTGCCGGGGCCGCCGTCGGACGGACCTGGTAGGCGGCGGTGTGCTCGGCCGCTTCCATCTCGGCCTTGTCGATGCCGGTGGCCACGACCGACACGCGGATCACGCCTTCCAGATTCTCGTCGAAGGTCGCGCCGAGGATGATGTTGGCGTCGTGGTCGACTTCCTCGCGGATGCGGGTCGCCGCCTCGTCCACCTCGAACAGGGTCAGGTCACGGCCGCCGGTGATCGAGATCAACAGGCCGCGGGCGCCCTTCATCGAGGTCTCGTCGAGCAGCGGGTTGGCGATCGCCGCTTCGGCGGCGGCCATGGCGCGGCCCTCGCCCGACGCTTCGCCGGTGCCCATCATCGCCTTGCCCATCTCGCGCATCACCGAACGCACGTCGGCGAAGTCGAGGTTGATCAGGCCTTCCTTGACCATCAGGTCGGTGATGCAGGCAACGCCCGAATACAGAACCTGGTCGGCCATGCCGAAGGCATCGGCGAAGGTGGTCTTGTCATTGGCGATCCGGAACAGGTTCTGGTTCGGAATGACGATCAGCGTGTCGACGGTCTTCTGCAGTTCCTCGATGCCCTGGTCGGCGATGCGCAGACGGCGCTGGCCCTCGAAGTGGAACGGCTTGGTGACCACGCCGACCGTGAGGATGCCCTTTTCGCGCGCCGCACGGGCCACGACGGGAGCCGCACCGGTGCCGGTGCCGCCGCCCATGCCGGCGGTGACGAAGCACATGTGCGATCCGAGCAGGTGATCGCAGATCTCGTCGATGGATTCCTCGGCGGCGGCGCTGCCGACTTCCGGCTGCGAGCCGGCGCCCAGGCCCTCGGTGACGGCGACGCCCATCTGGATGATGCGTTCGGCGCGCGAGGAGCGCAGGGCCTGCGCGTCGGTGTTCGCTATGACGAACTCGACGCCTTCCAGCCCGGCATTGATCATGTTGTTGACCGCGTTGCAGCCACCGCCGCCGACGCCGAAGACGGTGATGCGGGGCTTCAGCTCGGTGATGTCGGGCTTCTTCAGGGTAACGCTCATGGTTCGATCCTCTTTCACGCAGTTCTGGCCGGTTCGCCGCGCGGCCGTTCGTTGGTGACTCTTCAGCGGCGCGCGGCGCGCACCGATCTCGTTGTTCGCCCGGCCGTCCGCGCGGCCGGGGGCGTTGTCAAAGGCTGCGTCTCAGCCAGGATCCGATCCGGCCGGCGCGGGTGTTCTCGTTGAAGGCGACCGTCGCGATGGACGGCGCCGAGACGTTCTCGCGGTGGGCGACCTGCGGGTAGATCAGCAGGCCGACGGCCGTCGCGAAGGCCGGGCCCTTGCTCGACGGATTCAGTCCCGACACGCCCATCGGCCGGCCGAGCCGGACGTTGCGCTGCAGGATGGTGCGGGCCGTGTCGCCGAGACCGGCCAACTGGCTGGCACCGCCGGTCAGGACGATGCGCTTGCCGATGACGTGGCCGAGGCCGGACGAGGCCAGCCGGTCGCGGACCAGCTCCAGCGTCTCCTCGACGCGCGGCCGGATGATCCGCGCGACCAGCGAGCGGGCCACGGTGACCGGCGCGTCGTGGCCGTCCTCGCCGAGGGCGGCGACCTGCACGGTCTCGCCGTCCTGCATCAGCTCGGTCAGCGTGCAGCCATGCATGACCTTCAGCCGTTCGGCATCGGCCAGCGGGATGGACAGGCCGCGGGCCAGATCCATGGTTATGTGCCGGCCGCCCATGGCGACCTGGTCGGCATAGACGAAGCGACCGTTCTGGAAGATCGCGATGGTGGTCGCACCGCCGCCCATGTCGATGCAGGCCGAGCCCATGGCGGCCTCGTCCTCGACGAGGGTCGACAGCGCGCTGGCATAGGGCGTGGCGACGAAGGCCTCGACCATCAGCTGGGCGCGGTTGACCACCGCCTCGAGATTGCGCAGCGGCGTTTCCTCGGCCGACAGGACATGCATCGAGGCGCCGAGCCGCGAGCCGGTCATGCCGACCGGATTGTCGAGGCCGCCCTCGCCGTCCAGCGCCAGGTCGTAGGCCATGGAATGCAGCGCCACGCGGCGCTCATCGAGCGGCACGCGTGCGGCCATGCCGAGGACGCGCTCGACGTCCATCTTGTCGATCTCGCCGGACGTCGCGATCTCGGCCGAGCCGCTGTGGCTCTTCAACCGCCCGGCAGTGACCGAGACGATCAAGGATTCGATGGTCAGGCCGGCCATCCGCTCGGCAGCGTCGACGCACAGGCGGATCGACTGCTCGGCCGCGTCGAGGTCGACGACGACGCCGGACTTGATGCCGTGCGAACGCTGGTGACCGACGCCGATGACCTCGATCGTATGGGTGCGGCCGGGCAGCATCTCGCTGGCCAGGCGCGGCTTCAGGCGCGCGATCAGGCAGGAGATCTTTTCCGAGCCCACGTCGAGCACCGAAATGATCCGGGCGCGGCGCTTCGGCAATGCCTTGATGCGGGGCAATTCGTCCCCGCCGCGATTGAACAGACTCATACCGGCTTGTCCTTCCGGCTACGCTTGATGAGCTTCTCGCGCTCTTCGAGTGCCGCGTTCCGGCGCACCAGGGCGTCGGGAGTGAGCTTGACGACCATGCGATCGGACAGCCGCATGTCGACGGAGACGATGTCCCGCGACAGAAGTCCGTTCTCCCGATCCATTCTCGCTACCTCGGCCAATGCTTCTACCGGCTGATCTTCGGGCAACAGGACGGACAGGCCGTTCTCCAGTCGCAGATCCCACCGGCGGTCTCCGACGCGAACATACGCCTTGACCCTTGCGCGAAGCTCGGGAAGCACTTCCATTTCATCGATCAGGGCGGCGGCATGGGTTGCCGCGCCGGCGCCGACGACGATGGGCAGCGCGGCGAAACGGCCGGGCACGAAGGGGACGATTTCCTGTCCCTCGCGATTGACCACGACGAATTCCCGGCCCTTCTGCCAGACCGCATAGGGGCGGTGCTCGGAGATGCCGATCTTGACGCGGCCGGGGAAGATCTTGGCGACCGAGGCGCGGTCGATCCAGGGCATCGCCTCCAGCGTCTCGCGGGCCGCGGACGGATCGAGCGAGATCAGGCTCTGGGAGCCGGTCTGCCACAGCGCCTGCAGAACGTCGATTTCCGAGGTCTCGGCATTGCCGACGACGTCGATGTCCTCGATGGCGAAGCCCAGCGGCTGGGCGACGGAATCGACCACGGTGACCGTATGGCCGCCCTGGACGACGCCGTAGACGACCGATGCGCCGACGACGACGGCCGCGAGGCTGCCGAAGCGCGGCAGCGGCAGATGCGCCACATCGCCGGCCAGCGCCGAGATCCGGCGGCCGAAGCGCGCGGTGCGCAGCATCAGCCGGCCGGCGGCACCCGGCCGCGGGTCGTCGTGGTGATCATGATAGGCCCCGTAGGGGCGCTGGGCGGTCATCGGCGACATGAGGCATCCTCCACCATCCAGCTGAGAAGTTCGGGGAAGCTGTGACCGGACGCGGCAGCGATGTCGGGCACCAGCGAGGTCTCGGTCATGCCCGGCTGGGTGTTGACCTCCAGCCAGACCACCTCGCCGCCCGGACCGAACCGGTCGTCATAGCGAAAGTCCGAGCGCGACACGCCGCGGCAGCCGAGCGCCGCATGGGCGGCCAGCGACCAGCCCTGGATCTTGCGCGCGACATCCTTGGGCAGGTCGGCCGGCACGATGTGGCTCGAACCGCCGGGCACATATTTGGAATCGTAATCGTAGAAGGCGTGGCCCTCGGTGACGATCTCGCAGACCTCCAGCGCCACGTCGCCCATCACCGCACAGGTGAGTTCGCGACCGGCGATGAAGCGCTCGATCATGACGATGTCGCCATAGGGCCAGTCGTCGCCATAGAGCTGCTGCGGCGGATGCGGCTGGTCCTCGCGGACGATCAGCACGCCGAAGCTCGAGCCCTCGGCCACCGGCTTGATGACGTAGGGCGGCGGCAGGACATGGCTCTCGGCCGCGTCGAGGCGATGGCGGAGCTTGGCCTCGGCCACCGGCACGCCGGCCGCCTTGGCGACGATCTTGGCCCGTTCCTTGTGCATGGCCAGCGCCGAGGCCAGCACGCCGGAATGGGTGTAGGGAATTTCCAGATATTCGAGGATGCCCTGGATGGTGCCGTCCTCGCCGAAGGGCCCGTGCAGCGCATTGAAGGCGACGTCGGGGCGCAGGCGGGCCAGGGTCTCGGCGACGTTGCGGTCGACGTCGACCGTCGTGACGGTGTAGCCGGCGGTCTCCAGCGCAGCCGCGCAGGCCTTGCCGGAGGCCAGGCTCACGGGCCGCTCCGACGAAAACCCACCCATCAAGACTGCTACATGCTTGCCCATAGAACCCGATCCATCCTCAAAACGAGGGTATCGGCCATTCATCGCAGCCAGATGGTTAAGCGCGGGTTAAGGCACT
Source organism: Aurantimonas sp. (assembly GCF_964217435.1). Taxonomy (NCBI): domain Bacteria; kingdom Pseudomonadati; phylum Pseudomonadota; class Alphaproteobacteria; order Hyphomicrobiales; family Aurantimonadaceae; genus Aurantimonas; species Aurantimonas sp. Next base: position 62,346 of record NZ_CAXPJM010000007.1, read on the forward strand.
CACGCTAAAGCAAGAAAATCGTAACGTTGCCACAATGGGGGTGGCAGATGTCGGGTCTGTCGTTCCGTTCAAATTTGCCTTCGCAGACAGCCGGTCCGTTAACGAATTGTCGATCATCTCCATGGTCGTGACCGTCAGGAGACATGCAATGTCGAACGATCTGCATGATGCCGTCGAAGAAGTCGTGATCCGCGCCAAGCAGGAGCGGACGGTACTGACGCTGGCCGACGCCGCAAGGCAGATCGCCATCGCCAGGGGCGCGACGGACCGCCGGGGGGACGGCGATCTGATGCTCGCCCTGATGAAGGAATCGGCGCGCCGCGGCGTCGCCATGCGCTTCAACTGAGCCGCGGCGAAAGATCGAGCGCGCGTTGAACGCCCGCGCGGCGCCTTGAGCAGCCGCGCCGACGTCACTTGCCGAGAAACGGCTCCACCACGGCGCCGTCGCGGAAGCGGCCGAGCCGCTTGATCTCCCATTCGAGCCGGATGCCAGAATTCTCCAGCACCCGGGCGCGCACCGTCTCGCCGAGGCACTCCAGATCGTAGGCGGTCGCCGACGCGTCGTTGATCATGAAATTGCAGTGCAGCTCGGACATGTGCGCACCGCCGACGCGAAGCCCGCGGCAGCCGGCCTTGTCGACTTCCTTCCAGGCGGAACTGCCGGCCGGGTTCTTGAAGGTCGAGCCGCCGGTCTTCTCGCGGATCGGCTGCACCGTCTCGCGGTGATGCTGGACCTCGTCCATCTTCGCGCGGATCTCGGCTTCCTCGGCCGGATAGCCCTCGAAGACCGCCGAGGTGAAGATCAGGTCGCGCGACGCCGCCGAATGGCGATAGGCGTAGCCCATCTCCTCATTGGTGAGGACATGCACGACGCCCCTGCGATCCAGCGCCCGCACCTCGACCACCCGCTCGCAGGTCTCGACGCCGTTGGCGCCGGCATTCATCCGCAGGGCACCGCCGATGGCGCCGGGAACGCCGTGGTAGAAATGAAAGCCGCCGAGCCCCGCCTCAAGCGCCGCCGCGGCCAGCCGCTTGTCGGGCAGCGCGGTGCCGGCGCGCAGGGTGCGCTCGCCGATGCGCTCGACCTGGCCGAAGCCCTTGGCGGACAGGCGGATCACCACGCCCGGCACGCCGCCGTCGCGCACCAGGAGGTTCGAGCCAATGCCGACGACCAGCACCGGGATCTCCTCGGGCAATGCCGCCAGGAAGGTCGCCAGATCCGCCTCGTCGGCCGGCTGGAACAGAAGCTCGGCCGGACCGCCGGCGCGGAACCAGGTGATCTTGTCCATGCCCGCATCAGGCGTCAGCCGTCCCCGGACCGCCTCCAGCCTGTCGCCGAGGGAGGCCAGCAGATCCGCACCCGCCATCAGGCCGAGGCCCGGCCGTTGTTCGCGGCCAGCGCTTCCAGATCCTTCGGCAGCGCATAGGCCCATTGCGAGATCGAGCCGGCGCCGAGGCAGACCACCATGTCGCCGGGCTCGGCCAGATTGTGGATCAGCGGGGCGAGTTCTTCCGGCCCGTCGATCAGGCGCGCGTCGCGATGGCCGCCGAGCTTCAGCCGCTCGACCAGGATCTCGGAGCTGACGAAGTCGATCGGCTCCTCGCCGGCCGCATAGACCGGTGCGATGATCACCGTGTCGGCGTCGTTGAAGCAGGCGGCGAAATCGGCGAACAGCGCCTGCAGCCGGCTGTAGCGATGCGGCTGGACCACCGCGATGACCCGGCCGCTGGCCGACGAGCGCGCCGCCGACAGCGCGGCCCGGATCTCCACCGGATGGTGCCCGTAATCGTCGTAGATGGCGACCTCGCCGACGACGCCGGTCAGGGTGAAGCGCCGCTTGACGCCGCCAAAGCCCGCGAGACCCTTGCGAATGGCGTCGCCCGAGATGTTCAGGCGGTGCGCCACGGCGATCGCGGCGGTGGCGTTGGAGACGTTGTGGCGGCCCGGCATCGGCAGGACGAGGCCGTCGATGCGCTCGGTCGTGCCCTTCACCCGGTCGCGGATCGAGATGTCGAAATGCGACTTGCCGGCGGTGAAGCTGACATTCTCGAAGCGCACGTCGGCCTGCAGATTCTCGCCATAGGTGATGATGCGGCGATCCTCGATGCGCGAGACCAGCGCCTGCACTTCCGGGTGGTCGAGGCACATCACGCCGAAACCGTAGAAGGGCACGTTCTCGACGAAGGCGCAGAACGCCTCGCGGACCTTGTCGAAGGTGCCGTAATGGTCGAGATGCTCGGGATCGATATTGGTGACGACGGCGATATCGGCCGGCAGCTTTAGGAAGGTGCCGTCGGATTCGTCGGCCTCGACGACCATCCACTCGCCCTCGCCCATGCGGGCGTTGGTGCCATAGGCGTTGATGATGCCGCCATTGACCACGGTCGGGTCGAGATCGCCGGCATCCAGGAGGGTCGCGACCATTGAGGTGGTCGTCGTCTTGCCATGGGTACCGCCGATGGCGACGGCATGGCGGAAGCGCATCAGCTCGGCCAGCATCTCGGCGCGGCGCACGATGGGCAGCAGCCGCTCGCGGGCGGCGGCGAGCTCCGGATTGCTGCGCTTGATCGCGGTGGAGACGACGACGACCTCTGCCTGGCCGAGATTTTCGGCGGAATGGCCGACGAAGATCTTCACGCCCAGTTCGCGCAGGCGCTGGACATTGGCGTTCTCGCCCTGGTCGGAGCCCTGGACGTTATAGCCGAGATTGACCAGCACCTCGGCGATGCCGCTCATCCCGATGCCGCCGATCCCGATAAAGTGGACCGGTCCGATGTTCGGCGGCATCTTCATGACCGCATCCCCCTGATTTCATGTGTGTTCAGCTTGGTTTCACGGCCTGCGGCATAGACTCAACGAGGTCGGCAAGCAACTCCGCCGCGTCCGGTATCCCCGTCGCACGCGCCGCCGCGGCCATCGCCGCGGCCTTGGCCGGGTCGCCGGCGATGCCGGCGACCAGCCCGGCAAGGCGCTCGGGCGTCAGCTGCGCCTGCGGCTCGACCAGCGCCCCGCCCTCGGCCTCGAGCCGCGCCGCATTGGCGGCCTGGTCGTGGTCGAGCGCATAGGGATAGGGCACGAGGATCGCCGGCCGGCCGACCACCGCGATCTCCGAGACCGTCGAGGCGCCGGAGCGGCTGATCACCAGATGCGCCGCGCCGATCCGCTCGGCCATGTCGGAGAAGAACGGCGCGACCGTCGCGGGAATGCCCTCGGCTTCGTAGAAGCGGCGCACAGTCTCCTCGTCCTCGGCCCGCGCCTGCTGGGTGACGACCAGCCGCCGGCGCAGCGCCTCGGGCAGATGCGCGATCGCCTTGGGCATGACCTGCGAGAAGAACTGCGCGCCCTGGCTGCCGCCGAAGACGACGAGATTGAACGGCGCGTCGGCCTCGGCCGGCCTGTAGGCCTGGCGCGCCGCGAGGATCACGGCCGGGCGCACCGGATTGCCGGTGACGGTGATCTTGCTGACGATGGCCGGATCGGCCTTGCCCTGCGGGATGCCGGCGGCGATGCGGTCGACCCGCGGCGCCAGGAACTTGTTCGCCCGGCCCATCACGGCGTTCTGCTCGTGGATCATGGTGGGGCGGCCGGCGCGCTGCGCCGCCATCAGCGGCGGCACGGTCGGATAGCCGCCGAAGCCGACGACCACCGCCGGGCGGATCTCGCGGATCAGCGCGCCGGCCTCGCGGAAGCCGCGCCACAGGGTCCACAGCGCCGAGAACACCTTGACCGGGTTCTTCGAGGCGAAGGTCGCCGAGCGGACGCGGTGGATCTCCTTGACCGGAAACCGGTCGGCGAAGCGGCCGGCGCGGTCGTCGGTGACGAGATGGACGTCGTGGCCGCGCGCGACGAGTTCGTGCGCCAGCGCCTCGGCCGGAAACAGATGGCCGCCCGTGCCGCCGGCGGAAAGCAGGATCGTGGTCATGGTCAGGCGATATCCATGCGGGCCGCCGGACGCAAGCGTACGCCGCGGCGGGCTGTCATGCACCGACGACCTCTCAGGGGACGGCGGCGTTTGTATGGCCGAAGCCGTGTCAGGCGGGGCTGTGCATCTGCCAGGTCCGCTCCAGAAGCCGGTCGGTATGCGAACGGTTCTCGGGGCGACGGCGGGTGAGCGCCAGGATGAAGCCGGCGGAGACCGCCACGGCCAGCATCGACGAGCCACCGTAGGAGATGAAGGGCAGCGTCATGCCCTTGGCCGGCATCAGCTGCAGGTTCACCGCCATGTTGATGATCGACTGCAGGCCGAACAGCAGGACGAGCCCGGCGATCGCCAGCCGGTTGAAGACGTCGCGCTGGACCAGCGCCACCTGCAGGCCGCGGATCACGATGAAGGCGAAGATCGCCGCCAGCAGCGCGCAGGTGACGATGCCGAATTCCTCGGCCAGCACGGAGAAGGCGAAGTCGGTGTGGCTGTCGGGCAGCATCCGCTTGACGGTGCCCTCGCCCGGTCCCTGTCCCAGCCAGCCGCCACGCATGATCGCCTCGCGGGCGGTGTCGGTCTGGAAGGTGTCGCCCTCGCCGGTGAGGAAGCGGTCGATGCGGCTCGCCACATGCGGGAAGGCGAGATAGGCCAGGAGCGCGCCGCCGGCGCCGATGCCGCCGAGGACGGCGATCCACAGCCAGGACAGGCCGGCCATGAAGAACAGCCCGCCCCAGGCGCCGGCGACCAGGATGGTCTGGCCGAGATCGGGCTGGGCGACCAGCAGCGCCACCGCCACCAGCAGCAGGATCAACGCAAACAGGTTGCCGGGGATCTCGGCGCGGCGCTGGTTCTCGGCGAACAGCCAGGCGCAGATCACCACGAAGGCCGGCTTCATGAATTCCGACGGCTGCAGGTTGAGCGGGCCGAGGTCGATCCAGCGGCGGGCGCCCTTGATCTCGGTGCCGAAGAACAGCGCCATCACCATCAGCGCCATGGAGACGGCAAGCATGATCAGCGCGGTGCGGCGCACGCCGCGCGGGCTGAGCAGCGAACAGGCGAACATCACCAGCGCCGACGGGATCAGGAAGACCGCGTGCCGCTTGACGAAATGGAAGGGCTCGAGCCCGATGCGCTCGGCGACGGGCGGGCTGGCCGCGAAGGACAGCACCAGGCCGCCGACCAGCAGCGTCAGGAACGCCGCCAGGAACCAGCGATCGACGCCCCACCACCAGTCACTGATCACACCACGCTTGATCCGGCTCGTCATCGTCATCCCTTCCGGATCATCGCCATGTCCGGCAGCTTGCGTACCGCGTCGCGGAAGGCATCGCCCCGAACCTCGAAATTGCGGAACTGGTCGAAGCTGGCACAGGCCGGCGACAGGAGGACGACCGCCTCCGCCCCCTCGCCCTGCGCTGCCGCGTCCGCTGCCGCATCGGCCGCCGCGCGTTCCACCGCGACCTTCAGCGTACCGGAAATTTCGTAAGGAATTCGTTTACCAAGCGTCGCGGCGAAGGACGGCGCCGCCTCGCCGATCAGATAGGCCTTGGCGATCCGCGGGAAGAACGGCGACAGCGAACCGATGCCGCCCTCCTTGGGCAGGCCACCGGCGATCCAGTGGATGCGCGGGAAGGCCGCCAGAGCGGGTGCCGCGGCCTCGGCATTGGTCGCCTTGGAATCGTTGACGAACAGCACGGGGCCGGCCCGGCCGACCTCTTCCATGCGGTGCGCCAGCCCGGGGAAGCTTTCGAGGCCGGCGACGATCTCCTCGTCGGACAGGCCGAGCGCGGTGAAGACGGCGACCGCCGCGGCGGCGTTCTGCCCGTTGTGGCGGCCGCGCAGCGAGCCGATGGCGGACAGGTCGAAGCTCGCCTCGGGGCGGCCGTCCATGCGCCGGTGCAGCACCCGGCCGTCGAAGCCGACGCCGGCATCGAGCCCGTCGGTCTGCGAGATGCGAACGACCCTATGGCCCTCCGATTCCAGTTCGTCGGCGATCTGGCGGCAATGGGGATCGTCGACGCCGACGATGGCAAGCTGCGAACCCGCCACCAGCCGCGCCTTGACCGCGGCGTAGCTGCTCATCGAGCCGTGGCGGTCGAGATGGTCCGGCGTCAGGTTGAGCAAGAGCCCGATGGACGGCTCGATCGTCGGCGCGAGGTCGATCTGGTAGGAGGAGCACTCGACGACGTAGTGGCGCTCGGGCGCCGGCGGCGCGAGGGTCATCACCGCGACGCCGATATTGCCGCCAAGCTGCACGTCGCGCCCGGCATGGGCAAGGCAATGGGCGATCAGCGCCGTCGTCGTCGACTTGCCGTTGGTGCCGGTGATGGCGACGAAGGGCGCCGTCGGTGCCAGCGCCCGGCGCTCGCGGCAGAACAGTTCGATGTCGCCGATCACCTCGACGCCGGCCGCATAGGCCAGCGCGACGGTCCAGTGTGGCCGCGGATGGGTCAGCGGCACGCCCGGCGACAGCACCAGCGCGGCAAAGCGCGTCCAGTCGGCAGAGGCCAGATCGACGGTCGGGATGCCCTCGGCGATCGCCGCCTCGACGCTGGCCGGGTTGTCGTCCCAGGCCGCAACCTCGGCGCCGCCCTCCTGCAAGGCGCGCGCGGTCGCCCGGCCCGAGCCGCCCAGCCCGAACAGCGCCACCGACTTGCCAGAGAATGCGCGCGCCGGGATCATCTGCTACCTCAGCTTCAGGGTCGACAGGCCGACAAAGGCCAGCATGAAGGCGATGATCCAGAAGCGGATCACGACCTGGCTCTCGGTCCAGCCGAGCTTTTCGAAATGGTGGTGGATGGGCGCCATCAGGAACACCCGCCGCCCGGTCAGCTTGAACCAGCCGACCTGGATGATCACCGACAGCGCCTCGATGACGAACAGGCCGCCGATGATGGCGAGGACGATCTCGTGCTTGGTGGCGACCGCCACCGTGCCGGTCATGCCGCCCAGCGCCAGCGAGCCGGTGTCGCCCATGAAGATGGCGGCCGGCGGCGCGTTGAACCACAGGAAGCCGAGACCGGCGCCGATCACCGCGCCGCAGATCGGCGCCAGTTCGCCGGTGCCGGCGACATAGTGGATCTGCAGGTAATTGGCGAAGTTCACGTTGCCGGCGACATAGGCGATCAGGCCGAAGGCGCCGGCGGCGATCATGATCGGCACGATCGCCAGGCCGTCGAGACCGTCGGTCAGGTTCACGGCATTGGCCGCGCCGACGACGACGAAGGCGGCGAAGCCGACATAGAACCAGCCGAGATTGAGGAGGATTTCCTTGACGAAGGGAAACGCCAGCGAGGTCGCGAAGTCACCGGTGCCGGCATAGATGATCAGCACCGCGGCGACGCCGGCGATCAGGAACTCCAGCGCCAGCCGCATCTTGCCGGAAAAGCCCTTGTCGCTCTGCTTGGTGACCTTGAGATAGTCGTCGTAGAAGCCGATCGCGCCGAAGCCGAGCGTCACCAGCAGCACCGTCCAGACATAGAGATTGCGCAAATCCGCCCACAGCAGCGTCGCCGTCAGGAAGCCGGTCAGCATCATCAGGCCGCCCATGGTCGGCGTGCCGGCCTTCTTGAAATGGGTCTGCGGCCCGTCGGCGCGGATCGGCTGGCCGCGGCCCTGGCGCACGCGCAGATTGGCGATGACGACGGGGCCGAACAGGAAGACGACGAGGAAGCCGGTGATCATCGCCGCGCCGGTGCGGAAGGTGATGTACCGGAAAACGTTGAACAGCGGGAAATCGGCACCGAACTGGCCGAGATAGGCAATCATTAAGCGGCTCCCGCTGGGTCTGTATCGTCCGCCGGCGGCTCGGCCGGGGACATGGCGTCGGCGGAGGAGGTCTCCGGCGCGTCGGTTTCGGCCGCCTTGGGCGGATAGAGGGCGAGGAGCTTGTCGACCAGCGGCGAGAAGCCGATGCTCTTGGACGCCTTGACCATGACGACGTCGCCGGTGCGCATGGTCTTCAGGAGGCTGTCCAGCAATTCGCCGGCATTCTCGTGCCATTCGCGGCGCACGCGCGATTCCAGCACGTCGTCGAGCGCCTTCATCTCGTCGCCCGCCAGGAAGACGAGGTCGACGCCCGCCGCCTCGATGGGTTCGACGAGACCGGCATGCAGGCCCGGGGCCTTGTCGCCGAGTTCCAGCATGTCGCCGAGGACGGCGATGCGGCGACCGCCCTCGCCCGGCTTCGCGGCGCCCAGTACGTCGAGCGCGGCGCGCATCGAGGCCGGGTTGGCGTTGGAGCTCTCGTCGATCAGCTCGACACGGCCGCCGGCCGGCATCGGCAGGAGGTCGCGCCCGCCGCGGCCCTTGACGGCGCGCCAGTCCTTCAGCGCGCCGGCGACCCGGTGAGGGTCGGCATGGGCCAGCGACGCCGCGCCGAGGACGGCGAGGACGTTCTGCGCCATGTGGCGGCCGCGGGAGGTCAGCTCGACGCGTACGGTATCGCCGCCGATATCGGCTTCCATCACCGAATGCTCGCCGGTCGGCGCGAAGGACAGGAGCCGGAAGTCGGCGCCGGCGCTCTCGCCGAAGGTGCGGATCTCGGTGACGCCTGCCTTGCGGGCCATGGTCGCCAGCGGGCCGCATTGCGGATCGTCGGCGTTGAGGATGGCGGTGCCGTCGCTGACCAGCCCCTCGAAGATCTCCGCCTTGGCCTCGGCGATCTCGTCGAGGTCGCGGAAATGGCCGAGATGGGCCGGCGCGATCAGGGTGATGATCGCCAGATGCGGCCGCACCAGCTTGACCAGCGGCCGGATCTCACCGGGATGGTTCATGCCGATCTCGAAGATCGCGAAGCGGGCGTCGCGCGGCAGGCGGGCGAGGCTCAGCGGCACGCCCCAGTGATTGTTGAAGGACGCGGCGCTCGCATGGACCTTGCCCTCGGCGGCCAGGCCGTGGCGCAGGGCCTCCTTGGTGGTGGTCTTGCCGACGCTGCCGGTCACCGCGACGATGGTCGCCTTGGAGCGCGCCCGCGCGGCTTCCGCCAGCCGCGACATCGCCTTCAGGACGTCGTCGACGATCAGCAGCGGCGACTGCACCCGGCCGAGCGCCGGCAGCTTCTGCTCGGAGACGACATGCAGCGCCGCCCCGGCCTTGGTCGCGGCGGTCAGGAAGTCATGGCCGTCGAAGCGGTCGCCCTGGATGGCGAAGAAGGCGTCGCCCGCCTCCAGCGTCCGCGTGTCGATGGAGATGCCGGAGATCGTCGCCGGCAGATCGCCGAGCGGACGGGCATGCATCGCCGCCGCCATGGCGTCGACGTCCCACAGTGCTTCGTTCATCGGGCCGCCTCCGTGAGTGCTGCGCGGACCTCTTCATGGTCGCTGAAATGATGGGTGACGCCGGCGACCGTCTGGCCGACCTCGTGGCCCTTGCCGGCGATCACCACGGTGTCGCCGGTGCGGGCGCTCGCGACGGCCTCGCGGATTGCGGCGCGGCGGTCGCCGATCTCGCGGGCGCCGTTGGCGGCGGCCATGATCTCGGCGCGGATCGCGGCGGGCTCCTCGGAACGCGGATTGTCGTCGGTGACGATGACGATGTCGGCGAGGCGCGCGGCGATCTCGCCCATCATCGGCCGCTTGGCCCGGTCGCGGTCGCCGCCGCAGCCGATCACCACGAGGACGCGGCCCGTCGTGAACGGGCGCACCGCCGCCAGCACGTTCTCCAGCGCCTCGGGCTTGTGGGCGTAGTCGACAAAGACCGGCGCCCCGTCCGCCGTGGTGCCGGCAAGGTCGAGCCGTCCGGCCGCGCCCTTCAGATGCTCCAGCGCGGCCAGCGCATCGGCGGTCGCAACGCCCGTCGCGATGGCGAGACCGGCGGCGACGAGGGCGTTGGCCATCTGGAATTCGCCGGCCAGCGGCAGCACGACCCGGTGGATACGGCCCTCCGCCTCGATCTCGGCGATCTGGCGCTGGCGCTCCAGTTCGAGCCGCTTCAGCGTCAGAAAATTGCCGCCGCGACCGACGGTCATCACCTTCGCGCCGGCGCTCGTCGCCACCTCGATGGCGCGGCCCGACCAGCGGTCGTCGGCGAAGATCACCGCCGGCGCGCCCTTCGGCAGCAGTGTCGTGAACAGCCGCATCTTGGCGGCGAAATAGGATTCGATGTCCGGATGATAGTCGAGATGGTCGTGGCCGAGATTGCTGAAGGCCGCCGCCGCCAGCCGCACTCCGTCGAGCCGGCGCTGGTCGATGCCGTGGCTCGACGCCTCCATCGCCGCGTGGGTGACCCCCTCGCCGGCCAGTTCCGCCATCAGCCGCATCAGCGCGATCGGGTCGGGGGTGGTCAGCGAGCCATATTCGTCGCGGCTCGGGGAGACGACACCGGTGGTGCCGACCGAGGCGGCGGCGAGGCCGCAGCGCGCCCAGATCTGGCGGGTGAAGGTGGCGATCGAGGTCTTGCCGGCCGTCCCGGTGATCGCGACCACATGCTCCGGCTGGGCGCCATGGAAGCGCGCGGCCATCAGGGCGATCGCCCGGCGCGGATCGGCAGCGCGCAGCACCGGCAGCGCGGTGTCGATCGCGGCCCCCTCGCCGGCAAGGATCGCGGCGGCGCCGCGCGCCTCGGCATCGGCAACGAAGCGCGCCCCGTCGGCACGGCTGCCGGCCAAAGCGGCGAACAGGAAGCCGGCACCGGTCTCGCGCGAGTCGACGCACAGGCCGGCGATGTCCGGATCGGACGTCGTCTGCCCCGTGGCAAGATCCTCAGCGAGTTGGGAAAGCTTCATTAACCATGTTCCGAGCTGGACCGCAAAGCCGGCGCATCGCCCGCCGGCCCGTCGGTCTTCTATAGGCAAGCGCCCGTCCGGTGAAGCGCACATCTCGCTGCGGCCCGACGCTTCGGTCCGGCTGTGGCTTTCCTGCGGCAGCGGTCCCGGCCGCCGCAGGCGATACCCGGTCTAGTAGGAGACCAGCAGCGACTTGCCCTCTTCGCCGAACTCGGGTCGCACGCCCAACAGGGTCGCCGAACGCCGGATGATGTTGCCGACGGTCGGCGCGGCGTTCATGCCGGCGGTGGCGTAATACTGGCCATCCTCCGGCTGGGGCTCGTCGATGACGACGAGGACGACATAGCGCGGATTGTCCATCGGGAAGGCCGACAGGAAGGCGTTGAACTTCTTCGTGTCGGAATAGCGCCCGTTGACCACCTTGTTGGCCGTGCCGGTCTTGCCGCCGACGCGGTAGCCGGTGACGTCGGCCTTGTTGCCCGAGCCGCGCTGGTCGGCGACGTTCAGGCGGAAGAGATAGCGCATCTGGTCGCTGGTCTTCTCGCTGAGGACCCGCGTGGCGACGGCCTCGGCCTCGGCGCGGCTGCGCGGCAGGAAGGTCGGCGGGATCAGCTTGCCGCCGTTCATCAGCGCGGCGGCGGCGACGGCGGTGTTCAGCGGCGTCGTGGACACGCCGTGACCGAAGGAGATCGTCACCGAGTTGATCTGCTTCCAGACCTTCGGCTGGGTCGGCGTGGCGACTTCCGGCAGCTCGGTCGTCATGCGCGACAACAGGCCGACGCGGGTCAGGAACTCTTGGTGCCCCTCGATGCCGACGGCCTCGGCTTCCTTGGCGCTGCCGATGTTCGAGGAATAGATAAAGACCTCGGGTACGCTCAGCACCCGGCGCTTGCCGTGGAAGTCGGAGATGGTGAAGCCGCCCATGCGGATCGGCCGCGTCGCGTCGAAGCTGTCGGTGATCTTCACCTTGCCGGAATCCAGCGCCATCGCCGTGGTGAAGGCCTTGAAGGTCGAGCCCATCTCGAACAGGCCCGCCGACATGCGGTTCATGCGGTCCTTGTCCAGCGCCTGGCTCGGCTGGTTCGGATCGTAATCCGGCAGCGAGGTCATGGCGACGACCTCGCCGGTGTGGACGTCGAGCACGACGCCGCCGGCGGCGATCGCCTTGTAGCGCGCCATGGCGGCGGCCAGTTCGTCACGCACGATGTGCTGAACGCGCAGGTCGAGCGACAGCTTCACCGGCTCCAGATCGGTGCCGACGGCAAGGCCCGCATCCTGCAGGGCGCGGTAGCCCTGGTCGTCGATGTATTTCTCCATGCCGGCAGTGCCCTGATTGTCGACATTGGTATGTCCGACAATGAAGCCCGCGGTGGTGCCGCCCGGATAGAAACGGCGCTTTTCGGTGCGGAAGCCGATGCCCGGAATGCCGAGATCGAGGACGGCCTGCTGCTGGCCCGGCGTCAGCTCACGGCGCAGCCAGACGAAGCCGGCATTGCTGGCGAGGCGGCGATAGAGCCATTTCGGGTCGAGATCCGGCATGACGCCGAGCAGCAGCTCGCTCGCCTCGTCCGGATCGATGATGCGGCGCGGCTCGGCGAAGAGCGAGGCGGTCTTGATGTCGGTGGCCAGCACCTCGCCATTGCGGTCGAGGAGGTCCGGGCGGTCCGACATGATCTTGTCGGCAGCACCATAGGCAGCGGCGCTTTCGGTCGGCGCGACGCCCCACATGACAAGGCGGCCGCCGATGACGCCGTAGATGCCGACGAACAGGCCCATGGCGATGACGAAGCGGCTGCGGTTCTTCGGTCCGCCGCGATGGCGGCGCGGCCGGCCGAAATGGTCGCAGTCCGGCAGCATGGTGCCGGCGGCGACGGGCTTGTTGCGCTTGAACGGATTGGGGACTCGCATCACCGCACCACCGTGTCGGAGCTGTCGGCATAGCCGCCGAGATTGCCGCCGGTCTCGGGCACGAGATTCACCGGACGCCGGGGCAGTTCGTCGGGACGCACGATCTGGTCGGGACGCATGGGCTGCAGCTGCAGCTCGTCCTGGAAGACATTGGCGATGCGCTGCAGCCGGTTCGGCTGGTCGAGCAGGCTCCAGTCGGCTTCCAGAAGCGAGATCGTCTCGCGCTCCAGCGCGATGCGGCGCTCGACCTTGGCGACCTCGGTCTCCAGCGTCTCGGCCTCATGCTTGATCTTGTAGGTCCAGGCTGCCGCAGAAATCATGACTGCAATCAGGACGATATCGAGAGTTTTCAACATGGTACTCAAACTCCGGTATCTGGGAGATCGGCGAGCGACGGCAGTCCGGCAAATCCGAGCTCGTCGGCGTCCTGGCGCGCCGGCTCGGCGGTGCGGATCCCGGCGCGCAGCTTGGCCGAGCGGGCACGCGGATTGCGCTCCGCCTCGGCGTCGGTCGCGCCGACGGCGCGGTTGCGCGCCTCGAAGGTCTGGGTGGCCGGCGCCACGTCCGGCAGATGGCGCGAGCCCGACGGCGGCGAGGACCGGTCGCGCAGGAAGCGCTTGACGATGCGGTCTTCGAGCGAATGGAAGCTGACGATCACCAGCCGGCCGCCGGGCTTCAGCACCCGCTCGGCCGCCACCAGCGCCCGGGCGAGCTCGCCGAGCTCGTCATTGACGAAGATGCGCAGGCCCTGAAAGCTGCGCGTCGCCGGATCGATCTTGTCCTTGGGGCCGCGTCCGACGACCTTGCCGATGACGCCGGCGAGATCAAGGGTCCGCGTGAAGGGCTGCTCGAGACGGCGCGCCTCGATGGCCCGGGCGACCCGGCCCGCCTGCTTTTCCTCGCCGAGAATGCCGATGACCCGCAGAAGGTCGCCGACCTTCAAGCGGTTGACGACATCGGCAGCGTTCGGGCCGGCGCCGCTCATGCGCATGTCGAGGGGCCCGTCCTTCTGGAAGGAAAAGCCGCGCTCGGCCTCGTCGAGCTGCATGGAGGAGACGCCGACATCGAGAACGATGCCGTCGACACGGCCGCCCGCGGCCTCGGCCCGGGTCTCGACGATGCGCTGCAGGTCGCCGAAGCGGCCCTCGACCGGCGTCAGCCGGCCGCCACAGTTTTCAGCCAGTTCGCGCGCCGTGGCGATGGCAGCCGGATCGCGGTCGATGGCGATGACGTCGGCGCCGGCCTCGAGGATGGCGCGCGTGTAGCCGCCGGCCCCGAAAGTGCCGTCGACGATGATCTCGCCCGGCTTCGGTGCGAGCGCCTCGAGCACTTCCGCGAGAAGCACCGGAATGTGGCGAGCCGGTCCGCCAACCACGGGATCATCGATCCCGTCGTGACCCGCCGTCATTCCGGTGCTCCCGCAGAAGCCTTGCCGCCCGGCGATGTCGCCAGGAGCCGTGCCCGTGCCTCGCTGCGTGCCGCCTCGAACCGCGCCGGCTCCCAGAGCTGGAAGTATTTGCGCGTTCCCACGAAGGCGACCTTGTCCGTGATGCCGGTATGCGAGCGGATGAAGTCCGTCACCACGATCCGCCCCTCTGCATCGAATTTCAAATATGCGCCGTCGCCGTAGGCGAAGAGCGCAAGGTCCTGATAGGCCTCGCTGAACGGATCCTGCGTATCCATCTGGCGCTCGAAGCGCTCCAGCAGATCCGGCCCGCCCACTTCCATCACCGGCAGCGACAGGCTGCGCATGGCGAACAGGTCGCGAATGCCCCGCGCCGCGATCACCTGCCGGAACGAGGCCGGCACGGACACCCGACCCTTGGAGTCGATGTTGTTGACGTAGTTGGAGAGGAACCAGTCCATCAGCCGCAGCGCTGCCCGTCGCGACAGATTCCCATCTCATCAAGGCCCCCGCCTGCCTGCCGTGCGACCGGTGCACCATCCCCACGGCGCTGCCCGACTTGCGGCAACTCTTGCCCGCCCCGGACTGCCCGAAGCGCATCGTTTTCTGCCTGAAATGGAGCCCCGAGCGGCCCCTTAATGATGGCTTATGGAATATCATGGGCACTCTTGGTCGTCAATGGGATCGCCCCACACGAAGGCGGCGCACGGCCTTCCGGAAGGGTCTAGCACGCAGCCATTAATAGCCTATTAACATTGACGTTTTCCAAACAGGCCGGGATTTCGGGCGGCCATGAGTTCAGTCGCAGCAAGGCCTCCGGCCGCCGTCTGACGGAACGGAAATTCCATAGGAATTCGGGGTGGTTGCGGCGCGAGGGGACGCCAGCCCATGGCCGAACAGAAATATCTGCCGGAACGCTCTCGACGGTCCGCCGACCGGGACGATCGGCCGGTCGCGGTGACGCGCACGAAGTGGGGAAGCGGGAATGAAAAGTGCCAGCCGGCCTGTAAGCCGGGTTCTGTCAGCGGCATGACCGCCGGACGACCATTCCTCTGGGACGACCCTTGCGGGCCGCCTCTAGCAACCTACCCGAACGACCGGCCCGGAGAGGGCTGGCGACCCGTCTTGCGACGGACCGACCGCGTCGTTCCTATTCGGTCTTGCTCCCGGTGGGGTTTGCCGTGCCGTCGCTGTTGCCAGAGACGCGGTGGGCTCTTACCCCACCGTTTCACCCTTACCCCGCCAGCACTGCGGCTCCGTCGCGTTTCGTCGCGCGAGCCGCACTGCAGGCGGGGCGGTCTGTTTTCTGTGGCACTTTCCCTGGGATCACTCCCGCCGGACGTTATCCGGCACCGTTTCTCCGTGGAGCCCGGACTTTCCTCCCCCGCCGTCTTTCGACGTATGACGGGAGCGGCCGTCCAGCCGGCTGGCGCCCGCTACGTGTTCCGCACGGCCGGCGAAGTCAACGCCTAATCGTCATCGGCCGGGCGGCGCCGGCTCATTCCGGTGCCGTCGCGGCCAGCTTCGCCTCGGCCTTGGGCGGCAGCGCGAACAGCGCCACGAAGCGCTCGGCGACGGCCCGGTCGCCGGTCACGGTCAGCGCGCCGTCGGCCTCCAGCGCCGCCAGCGGCACCTTGCCGTAGACCGCGCCGGCGATGACCGGCGGCTCGGCGGCCAGGACGACATCGGCCGTATCGGGCGTCTCGGCGGCGATCTCGATCCGGCCGTCCGCGACATGGGCGAGGAAGTTCTGGTCGCCGACGACGAAGCCGAGCCGCGCGGCAAAACCGTCGGCCTTTTCGGGATCGAACATGGTGCGCAGCGACAGCATCAGCGACGACGCGCTGAACGGCATCGCCGGATCGTGCGCCGGCGAGCGCACCGCCCAGCGCCCCAGCGCCTGGAAGATCGGCTCGCACTCATAGCCCCATTCGGTGAGCTCGTAGACCTGCGAGGCCGCCGGCGGCGGCAGCCTTCGCCGCAACAGCACGCCGGCTGCCTCCAGGCCTTCCAGCCGCTGGGTCAGGACATTGGCGCTGAGCCCCGGCAGGGCGGACCGCAGATCGGAGAAGCGGCGCGGCCCCCACATCAGCTCGCGCACGACGAGCAGAGCCCAGCGCTCGCCGAGCAGGTCCATGGCGTGGGCCGCGGCACAGGCATCTTCATAGCGACGGCGCTGGCGGGTGTCAGGATTTTTGGTTATTTTTTCTAACTTCATTGTTGTCTTTTATAACTTGATGGGTCATCAATCGCAAATACGAGATCGCGAGAGGTGTTCATGTCCCGCCTGATATTCGTCAATCTGCCCGTCGCCGACCTGCCCCGCGCCATTGCCTTCTACGAGGCCGTCGGCGCCGTGCGAAATCCGCAATACTCCAACGAGACGGCCGCCTGCATGGTGTTTTCGGAGACCATCCACGTGATGATCCTGACCCATGCGCGCTTCGCCGACTTCACCCACAAGCCGATCGCCAACGCGCATGCCACCACCGAGGTGCTGCTCTGCACGACGGTGGATAGCCGCGAGACGGTGGATGCGGTGGTCGGATGGGCGGGCGCGGCCGGCGGTGTCGCCGACCCGACGCCCAGCCAGGATCACGGCTTCATGTACATGCGCAGTTTCGAGGACCCCGACGGCCACATCTGGGAAATCTCCTGGATGGATCCGGCCGCGGTTCCGGCCGACAGCGAGATGGCGACGGCCTGACACGCCGCCGGGCGGATCGCCGGCTCGGCCCGGCGCGCTGCCCCTCGCCCGCCGCGGCATCGGCGCGAACCGGACACCGTCGCGGCCATCCGGCCCCCGGCACGGCGATCCTCGCCCTGCCGCAGCGCAGACAGCCCGCAACGAAGGAGGAACGCATGGAATATGTCGATGGATTCGTGGTGCCGGTCCCCGCCGCCAACAAGGACGCCTATCGCGAGATGGCGGTGAAGTTCGCGCCGATGTTCAAGGAGTTCGGCGCCCTGCGCATGGTCGAATGCTGGGGCGACGACGTGCCCGACGGCAAGGTCACCGACTTTCGCCGCGCGGTGCAGGCCGAGGAGGGCGAGGTCGTCGTCTTCTCCTGGATCACCTGGCCGGACAAGGCGACCCGCGACGCCGGCATGAAACGGGTGATGGAAGATCCGCGCATGCAGCCGGGCGGCGACATGCCCTTCGACGGCAAGCGGATGATCTTCGGCGGCTTCCAGGTCATTCTGGACAGCTGAGCCCATGTCGAAGATTTCCCCCTGCCTCTGGTTCGACACCGAGGCCGAGGCGGCGGCGCGCTTCTACGTCGAGACGTTCCGCGCCTGCGGCCAGACCGCCTCGCTCGGCGACACGCTGCTCTATGGCGAAGCCTTCCCCGACCGGGAGGGCAGCGTCCTGACCATCGGCTTCACGCTGGCCGGACAGGACTTCATCGCGCTGAACGGCGGATCGAGCTTCAAGATCACGCCGGCGGTGTCGCTGTTCGTGTCCTGCGCCGACCAGGCCGAGATCGACGCCTTCTGGGAGCGCTTCCTCGACGGCGGCACGGTGCAGCAATGCGGCTGGATCACCGACCGGTTCGGCCTGTCCTGGCAGATCGTGCCGGCCGCCCTCAAGCGGATGACCCACGACCCGGACAAGGCGCGGGCCGCCCGCGTCATGCAGGCGATGATGGGCATGGTGAAACTGGACCTGGCGTCCCTCGAAGCCGCATATCGAGGCGAGGCCTGACGGGAGCGCGGGCGGGCATTGTCACCCCTCTGCCCGCCGCGATCCCGATGGAAGCGGCCGCAACCCCCTCGCGGCCGCTTCCATCGCATGGGAGGGCCGATCAGGCCTGGGCGAGCTCGCGCTTGACCTTCGAGCAATAGCGCTGGGAGATCGGGTTCATCCGCTTGGCGTAGTGACCGGCATTGTACTTCAGGATCGTGCCGCAGGTGGTGCCGCCGCCGCGCTGCACGGCACCGGCCAGGTAGCGCATGCCCCACTTGATGTTGGTGGCCGGGTCGTAGAGCGCCTTGGTGCTGCCGCGATAGCCCATGCCGCGCGCCGTCGCCGGCTTGATCTGCATCAGCCCGACTTCGCCGGCCGCGCCCGTGACCGACGAGCGATAGCTGCTCTCGATGTTGATGACCGCGTGCGCCAGGTTCAGCGGCACGCCATGGGCGGCGGCTTCCCTGGCGATGATCGTCGCGAACGGCCGGTCGGCAAAGCGCTCGAGCGCTGCGACCTGCGTGGCGGACGTGATCTCGGATGTCGTGTCGTTGGCGAAAGCAGTCGTCATATGGCCGAATGCAAGCGTCGCGGCGAGAGCCACGGCAGTCAGTCTGTACATAAAAACCCCAAGTGATCGATGCCGGCCATCCCCTTGCAGGGCCGGCGCTATTTCCCTCGAAAGCGGCGCACCGCAGTTGCGAAGGACCGCTGTGTGCGGCGCAAAACCATCGGGATTGTGACGAAGCGATCACGCAACATTTCAGGGTGTAACAAACACCGTGAATCAGGCGCTTGTGGTTGCGCTTTCATCGGGGTCGAAGGGCGACCGCGGCAGGCTGGTCAGGAGCCGGTGCAGGGTTTCGATCGTCGAGGCATCGGCAATGCCGTCGACCCGCTCCTGGCGGAAATGCCGCTGGAAGGCGACGGTCGCCTGACGCGTTGCGTCGTCGAAGGTTCCGTCGCACGGCACGCCGTAGCCATAGGCCGCCAGCAGCGACTGATAGGCGGCGACGGGCTCGCCCCGATCGCCGAGGCCGAAGTAGCGCCCGCCCCGCAAAGGCGCCGGATCCACCGCATGGCCGATGCCGGCGGAAAAAAGTTGAAGCCAGGGGAACTTTTCGCCGGGATCGGACTTTCGCGCGGGAGCGACGTCGGAGTGCGCCAGCACGAATTCGGGCCGGATCGCCCACCGCGCGACACAATCGGCACACAATCGGGTCACCGCATCGATCTGCGCGGGCGGGAAATCGGGATAGCCGTTGCCGTGCCCGACATTGACGATCTCGATGCCGATGGAGCGCGAATTGATGTCGTCGCGGCCGCGCCAGCTGCCGGTCCCCGCATGCCAGGCGCGCCTTTCCTCCGGCACCATCTGCACGATCCGCCCGTCCTCATGGACGAGATAGTGGCAGGACACCTCGCTCTCGGGGGTGCAGAGCCAGCGCATGGCCGCCTCCCCGGTGCCCATGCCGGTATAGTGCAGGATCAGCATGTCCGGCCGCAGCCCGTTGCGGCGTTCGGTATGGTTCGGCGACGGACAGATCTCGTCGACGCCGGCATGGTCTGGAATCACGCCGCGGTCTTTCCTGCAATCTGGCTGTAGGCGTTGTTGATCGCCTTCATCCGCTCGGTGGCGATGAACATGAACTCGTCGGGCACGCCGCGGGCGGCCAGCCGGTCGGGATGGTTCTCGCGCACCAGCGTCAGATAGCGGGCCCGGGTCTCCGACGGCGCGGCGTCCGGGTCGAGCCCCAGCACCGCATAGGGGTTGCTCGGCCCCAGGATGTGCCGGTTCTTCACGTCGGTGAACTCGGTCTCGCTCAGGCCGAAGATGCGGGCGACCTCGGCCAGGAACTCCAGCTCGCGCTCATGCACCAGCCCGTCCGCCTTGGCGATGTGGAACAGCCCGTCGAGAACGTCGGTCAGAAGCTCGCAGGTCTCGCCTTCCTCACGGCACAGGCCCTTCAGCCGCATCGCATAGGTGTCGAAGCCGGCAATGTCCTGCTTGGCGATGTCATACAGACGGAAGACGTTGCGCAGTTCCTCAGGCGGGATCTCGAGGATCTCCTGGAACGCCGTCACCTCACGCGGCGAGACGATGCCGTCGGCCTTGGCCATCTTGGCGGACAGGGCGATCACGGCGACGCCGAAGGCGACGCGCTTGCGCGTGTCGCGATCGCCGCCGAAAATCGCACGGATGCTTTCGAAGATGGCGTCCAGCGTCGCGCGGCTGCCGGCGGGTATGCCCTGCAGCAGCGTGTTGAGGCTCGTCAGAATGTTCATCGCGCCGCCCCGCCGGCCATGTTGTCGAATCGAGATTATCTGCGATCGTTCGCTGCGACGCAAACCGACGGGCGCCGAACGCCTGCGAACAGCCCGTCACCGCCGCAAAAACCGCGCCGGCCCGTGCCAAACGACGCCGTCGCCCGTTGGTTTCGTGCGCCCGCGCCGGAATTTCGCATCTGCGTCACCAGCCCCGTTCCAGCCAGCCGTGATCAATGGGAGAGCGGCGCAGACCGTCCGCCGTCGCCGATGCGGGACCCTTGCGGCGATCCGGGCCGTGCGGCGACCTTCCTTCTGCTGAATTCGAGTGACCCGATGCGCGACCGCCACGAGACCAATTCCTCCCCCGCCGCGCGCCGTGGCACCAAACGCCGCCTGGCCATGGCCGGCATGGCGCTGGTTCTGGCGCTTGCCGGCTGCCGCTCCACGGCGCTCAGCGTCGCCGAGCTCGGCCTGTCCGACATGACGGTCGAGGCCTCGCACGAATACCCGATCCACGGCATCGACGTCGCCAAGTACCAGGGCGACATCGACTGGAACGCGGCCCGCCAGGGCGGCGTCGCCTTCGCCTTCCTGAAGGCGACCGAGGGCGGCGACCGGCTCGACGACCGCTTCCACGAGAACTGGCGCGAGGCCCGCGCCGCCGGCGTGCCGCGTGGCGCCTATCACTTCTGGTACCACTGCCGGCCGGGCATCGAGCAGGCCCGCTGGTTCATCGACAATGTCCCGCGCGAAAAGGGCGCCCTGCCGCCGGTGATCGACGTGGAGTGGACGCCCTTCTCGCCGACCTGCACCAAGCGGCCGCCGCGCGAGGACCTGATCCGCGAGGTCATGGCGATGTCCGACGCGCTGGAGCGCCAATACGGCCAGCGCCCGATCCTCTACGTGCCGATCGACGTGCATCGCGAACGCCTGGTGGCCGCCTTCCCGCGCCATGAATTCTGGGTGCGCGCCGTCGCCGACCATCCCGACAATGTCTACGAGGACCGCAAATTCCGCTTCTGGCAGTACACCGCCACCGGTTCGGTGCCGGGCATTCGCGGCGAGGTCGACCGCAACGCCTTCGCCGGCTCGCGGGCCGATTGGGCGAAATGGCTGCAGGCGCGCATGCGGCGTTGACCTTCTTCAAAGCGCCATGATGATCGCCTAGGCGCGGGTCAAATTCACTTTGCCCCATTTGGAGGAATTCGCCGATGCCCGTTGCCAGCCGTCTCGCCCTGACCCTGTCGCTTCTCCTGTCCGGCAGCACCCTCGCGGCGGCCCAGCAATGCGGCGGCGATTTCGGCGCCTTCCTCCAGGGTGTGCGGGCCGAGGCTGAGGCCAAGGGCCTGTCGGCCGGCGCCATCGACGCGGCCGTTGCCGACATGCGCCAGGACCCGAAGGTGCTCGCCGCCGATCGCGCTCAGGGCGTCTTCGCCCAGGACTGGCAGCAATTCGCCACCCGCATGGTCAATGGCTACCGGCTGCAGCAGGGCAAGGAAAACCTGCAGAAATATGCCAGCGTCCTGTCGCGCATCGAAACCGAGACCGGCGTGCCCGGCCCGGTCATTGCCGCCTTCTGGGGACTGGAGACCGATTACGGCGCCGTCCTCGGCAATTTCGACACGCTGGCGGCGCTGGCCACCCTCGCCCATGACTGCCGCCGTCCCGAACTCTTCCGCCCGCACCTCCTGGCGGCGATCGAGATCGTCGATCGCGGCTACCTGACCCCGTCCGAGATGAAGGGCGCCTGGGCCGGCGAGATCGGCCAGACCCAGCTTCTGCCCGAGGAATATCTGGAATTCGGCACCGACGGCGACGGCAATGGCCGGATCGACCTGCGCCAGGACGCCGCCGATGTCCTGTTCACCACCGGTAAATACATCCAGTCGCTCGGCTGGCGCGGTGGCGAGCCGTGGCTCGAAGCCGTGCAGGTGCCGTCGGAATTCCCGTGGGATCGCGCCGCGCTGGTCAACAAGGAGCCGCGCGCCAATTTCGCCGAGCTCGGCGTGACCAGGGCCGACGGATCGGCGCTGCCGTCCGACCAGCTGCCGGCCTCGCTGATCCTGCCGATGGGACGCGGCGGCCCGGCCTTCCTCGCCTATCCGAATTTCGACATCTACCTGAAGTGGAACAAGTCGCTCGTCTATTCCCTGACCGCGGCCTATTTCTCGACGCGCCTTGCCGGCGCCCCGCCGGTCGACATGGGCAATCCGCAACCGGGCCTCGACCTCGAGGGCACCAAGCAGCTGCAGCAGCGCCTGACCGATCTCGGCTACGACACCGGCGGCATTGACGGCATCATCGGCGAGAACACACGTGCCGCCGTCCGCAAGGAGCAGATGCGCCTCGGCCTGCCCGCCGATGGCTGGCCGACGGCCGACCTCCTCCGCGCGCTCTGATAGGACGACGCCCCGGCGAACACTCCGCCGGGGCCCTCGCCGCACCGCCGATGGGCCGGCGTGCCCTCGCCATCCGGCGCCGAAGACGCTAAGCACGGCTTATCTCCATCGATGCCCGCGCCGGGACCCGACGACCGGCGGCGCGGGCGGCAGGATGCGCCCGTGACCCGACTCCGTCTCCCCGCTCTTCCGGCCATCGCTCCCGTACGGGCCGGTGCGGATCGACGGTGCACCCGTCAAGCCCCGCGGCCCCGCGCGTGAGGGACGACGCCGTTCCGCCCGTCGAGACGCCCGGCGCGGCGAGCCGGATGCCCGTGCCGCTGCAATGGCTGGCGCTGCTGGCGCTCTCGATCCTGATCGGCAGCCTGCTGGAACTCGTCGGCATGCCCGCCGCCATGCTTCTGGGGCCGATGATCGCCGCCATCGTGATCGCGGTGCTCGGCACCACCATCGCCGTGCCGAAGGCGCCCTATCACGGCGCCCAGGCGGCGATCGGCTGCCTGGTCGCCTCGTCCATCACGCTGGAGATCCTCGCCACCTTCCTGCGCGACTGGCCACTCTATGTCGGCGTCGTCCTCGCCGTGGTGACCGCCAGCGGCGTCCTCGGCGGCCTGATGAGCCGCTGGCACGTCCTGCCCGGCACGACGGCGGTCTGGGGCTCATGGCCCGGCGCCGCCACCGCGATGATGGTCATGGCCGAAGCCTTCGGGGCCGATGCCCGGCTCGTCGGCTTCATGCAGTATCTGCGGGTGATCCTGGTCGCCTTCGCTGCCGCGCTGATGGCGGGGTTCTGGACCAATGGCGACGCCGCGGCCTCTGTCGGCACGGCGATCGTCTGGTTTCCGGCGCTCGACTGGGCGCATTTCGGTCCGACGCTGGGCTTTGTCGGCCTCGGCATCCTGGTCGGCCGCTTCCTGACGATTCCCGCCGGCCCGTTTCTGCTGCCCATGGCCATCGCCGTCGCGCTCACCCTCGGCGGCGTGGTCGAATTCCAGCTGCCGGAATGGTTCCTGGTCATCGGCTACGGCATTCTCGGCTGGAAGATCGGCCTCGGCTTCACCCGCGCCGTTCTTGCCCATGCCTGGCAGGCCCTGCCCAAGATCGTCGGCTCGATCCTTCTCCTGATGGCGTTCTGCGGCGGCATCGCCGCGCTCCTGCACGTCTGGCTCGGCATCGATCCGGTCACCGCCTATCTGGCGACCAGCCCCGGCGGCATGGATTCCATCGCCATCATCGCGGCCTCGACCAATGTCGATCTGCCCTTCGTCATGGCGTTGCAGACGGTGCGCTTCGTCATCGTGCTGATTGCCGGCCCGCCCATCGCTCGCCTCGTCGCCCGCCGCATCGGCGCGCGCGACTGAACTCCGGCCCGGCCTCGCGCTATTCGCGCGGCGCCGGCTCGCCGGTCTCGTCCACGGCTTCCGCTTTGCCATTGCGCCGCGCGACCCGGCGCCGGGTCATCGCCCGGCGCAGGGCGCGGCCGCGCACCTTCAGCCAGACGCCCAAATCCTCGACGGTCTCGATCCGGTCGCCATAGAGCTCGGTCAGGGCAGCGCGAAACTCGGCGTAGCCGAAGCGCGCCTCGCCCTCCAGATGACGGATCACCACCATCCAGGCCGGCGAGACCAGCAGCGACACGGCGGTCACCGCCAGCGCCAGCCGGTAGACGTCGCCGCCGATCGCACCCGACGCAAAAGCCGCCGCCGCCAGCACGAAGGAGAATTCCCCGATCTGCGCCATGGAGAGCCCCGCCTCCACCGCGATCTTGTGCGGCAGGCCCGCGAGGCGGATCAGCAATATGTTGAGGACGGTCTTGGCGAGGATCACGAAGAGCGAGGCGACCAGCACCAGCACCCAGTTCTCGACGATGTAGTTCAGGTCGATCAGAAGGCCGATGGACAGGAAGAACACCACCAGCAGCAGCGCCTGGATCGGCTCCACCACGTGGATGACCGGCGAGCGCAGGGTCGAGGCGCCGACGACCAGCCCGGCAATGAAGGCGCCATAGGCCGGCGACAGGCCGACGAGGCCCGAAAACGAGGCGGCGGCGAAGCAGAAGGCCAGCGAGCCGAGCGCCAGGATCTCGACATTGTTCTCCACTGCCGGCGCGAAGGACGGCTTCAGCTTCGGCCGGCGGCCGAGGAACCACAGGAGCCCGCCGAGAACCGCGACGGCGACGGCGATCTTCAGCCCGACATCGACCCAGCTCACCGCTTCCTCGCCGCCGAGCGAGGTGGCGACGATCAGCATCGGCACCACCGCCAGATCCTGGGCGATCAGCACCGCGACGGCGATCCGCCCCGGTTCCTGGCGCAGCTCGCCGATGTCCTCCAGCATCTTCATCGCCACCACGGTCGAGGACAGCGCAATGATGAAGCCGAGAATGATCGCCTCGGCCAGCGTCGCCTCGGAGATCGCCATCAGGCCGAAGGAGATCGCCATGGCGGCGATCAGCTGGCCGCCGGCGATCTGCACCGCCGGCTTCAGCGAGGCGACGAAGGCCTTCAACGACAATTCCATGCCGATGAAGAACAGGAGCATCAGCACGCCCATCTCGGCGAGCATGGTGACGTTCTCGTTGGAGGTGGAGATGACCCCCAGCGCCGAGGGACCGAGCAGCACGCCGGCGAGGATGAAGCCGACCAGCGGCGGCTGCCGCAGCCGCATCAGCCCGAGGCCGGCGGTCACCGCGACGACGATCACGAAGGCGATGGCGGTCAGCCCGGTGTCGGCGCCATGGCCGCCCTGTGCGCCCTGGGCCACCTCCGCGACCGCGTGTTCGACCGTCGCCGTGGCCTCGGTGACCGCTTCCTCCATGTCGTCTCCCTTGATCCGCCTGCCTGATTCGCGGTTGCGGCACGAAAGGCGAGAACCTTGGCCCGCTTGTGTCCGGCGCCCGGGCATCGGCCGCTTTCCTCGGCATCGGCCGGTCGGGGACCGTCGTGATCACGCTATCACCCTGCCCACGCATCTGTTTCGCCGCTCGGGCGTTCCCATATGGAAACCAGCCATCGAACCGGAGACCCGTCCATGAATGCCGCCGACCCTTCCCTTCATGCCGACCACCAGCGGCGCCTGACGCGCATCAGCCGGGTCGCGCGGCTGATGGACACGGCGATCCGCATTCCCGGCACCGGCATTCGCTTCGGCGGCGATTCCGTGCTGGGCCTGATTCCGGGTGTCGGCGACGCCGCAGGCAGCCTCGTCGGCATCTACATTCTCAACGAAGCCCGGCGCCTCGGCGTGCCCAAGCACAAGCTGGTCAAGATGGCCGGCAATCTCGGCATCGACTTCGCCGTCGGCGCCGTGCCGCTGCTCGGCGACGTCTTCGACGTCTTCTACAAGGCGCATCGGCGCAATCTCGACATCGTCCTCGACCATTTCGGCGAGGCCGGCACCGCCTATGGCGACGCCCTGCGCGATCCGCCGATGAAGGACATCACGCCGAAGCGCGCCTGACCGCTTTCGCGTCTTCGCGCCGACATTCATCCGTGCCACCCTTGGCCGCGACCACGAAGGCGGGGGACGACGGGTGAAGGATGCAGATGCGGCAGTGCGCGGGGACCGGGCAGCGGATGCCGTCGCGGGACATGAACGACCCGCCCACGCTCCGCAGGGCTCGCCCGGCGAGGTGTTCCGCGCCTTCCTGAAACTCGGCGTCTCGGCCTTTGGCGGGCCGATCGCGCATCTGGGCTATTTCCGCGACGAGTTCGTCACCCGGCGACGCTGGGTGGACGAGGCCGGCTATGCCGATCTGGTGGCGCTGTGCCAGTTCCTGCCCGGCCCGGCCTCCAGCCAGGTCGGCTTCGCGCTGGGCCTGATGCGGGCCGGCCCGCTGGGCGGGCTGGCGGCCTGGACCGCCTTCACCCTGCCCTCGGCCATCCTGCTGATCCTCTTTGCGGCAGGCGCGTCGGCCTTCGACAGCGGCATCGGCGCGGCGATCGTCCATGGCCTGAAGATCGTCGCGGTCGCCGTGGTGGCGCAGGCGGTGTTCGGCATGGCGCGCAGCCTCTGCCCCGATCGCACGCGGGCGAGTATCGCGGTCGTCGCCGTCGTGGCGGTGGTCGCGCTGGCCGGTTCGCTCGGCCAGATCGCAGCCATTGTCATGGGCGGACTCGCCGGCCTCTGGTTCTGCCGCGCGGACGCTGCGGTGCTGCCGCCGATCCCCATGGTCCCCGTCTCGCGCACCGCCGGGCTCGTCGCCCTTGCCGTCTTCGCCGTTCTCCTGATCCTGCTGCCGGTCTTCGCCGCCATGGACTCGGCGACGAACGGTGCCGGTCCCGTTGCGTTGTTCGACGCCTTCTACCGGGCCGGCGCGCTGGTCTTCGGCGGCGGCCATGTCGTTCTGCCGCTCCTGCAGGCCTTCGTCGTCGAGCCGGGATGGGCGAGCGACGACGCCTTCCTCGCCGGCTACGGCGCCGCCCAGGCCGTGCCCGGCCCGCTCTTCACCTTCGCCGCCTATCTCGGCGCCATCGCCTCGCCGCAGGGCTACGGTCTGCCGGGAGCCGTCATCGGGCTGGTGGCGATCTCGCTGCCCGGCCTGCTTCTCGTCGTGGCGGCGCTGCCCTTCTGGGACGAATTTCGCCGCCGCGTCACGGCGCAGGCCGCGATGCGCGGCGCCAATGCCGCCGTCGTCGGCATTCTCGGGGCGGCGCTCTACGATCCGGTCTTCGTCAGCGCCGTGCGCGGACCCGCCGATTTCGCCCTGGCGCTGGCCGGCTTCGTCGCCCTGGTCGTCTGGAAGGCGCCGCCCTGGACGGTCGTCCTCGCCTGCGCCCTCGCCAGCATCGCCATCGCCTAGTCACAGCAACGTCAACGAAGCCGTGATCGGATCATAGCAATCCCTTAAGCGACCCATGGCATTCTCGTCGCCATCGAGACCAGGCGTGGGCGCGATGCCGGTGGGGGGATGGGGATGAATTCGCGGGTCGACATGGATATCGGCGTCGATGTCCAGACGCTGTTCCTGACCAACGCCATGATCCTCATCGTCATGGGCCTCGCCTTCTACGCGGCCTGGCGCAAGCAACCGGACGAAACCTACTGGCCGGCCTGGATCGGCGCGAATTTCGTCATCGCCGCCTCGCTGTTCTCCTACATGGCCTTTCCCGGCAACGAACCGAGCTTCGGCCTGGCGCTGCCCAACAGCCTCCTGGTCATCGGCTTCGGGCTGCGCTGGACGGCGGCCCGCCTGTTCGCCCGGCGTCGCGTCTTCTGGCCCATCCTCGTCCTGCCGCCACTGGTCGTTGCCACCATGTTCGGCCTTCCCGGCTGGATCGACTATCGCGTGGCCTATTACACGGTGAACGCCATCCTGATGCTGTTCGCCGCCGCGACGGCCTGGGAATTCTACACCGATCGCGAGACCGGCCTGCCGTCGCGCTACGGCCTGCTCCTCGCCTATGGCGTCATGGCGCTGTCCTTCGCCGGCCGCATCGCGCAGGGCATCAACGCCCATACCGCGGACACCGCGCATCTGGTCTTCGACAGCGTGCTGCAGATCCATCTGCTCATCGCGGTGATCCACACCACCGCCAGCGGCGCCTTCGTGCTGTCGATCGCCTATGAGCGCATGGCCAGGGACCTGCGCCACGCGGCGATGCACGATGCCCTGACCGGACTGCCCAACCGCCGCGCCTTCGAGCAGCGGCTGGAGAAGGCCCTCCAGGACCGCGGCCACTTCGCGCTGGTCGTCTTCGATCTCGATCATTTCAAGAGCATCAACGACCGCTACGGCCATGCCGCCGGCGATGCGGCGCTGAAGCGCTGCGCCCTCCTCTGCCCGTCGGTGCTCCGCCAGCAGGACTTCGTCGCGCGCGTCGGCGGCGAGGAATTCGCGGCGATCCTGCCCGGTGTCACCCCGACCGAGGCCTTCATGCTGACGGACCGGGTGCGGGCCACCGTCGCGGCGACACGGATCGTGGCGGATGACGTCAGCTTCGGGCTGACGCTCAGCGCCGGCATCGCCCATTCCGCCGAAGGCGAGGCCAGCTTCGACCGGCTGATGCGCGCGGCCGACGCCAATCTCTACCGGGCCAAGAACGGCGGCCGCAATCGCATCGCCGAGACCGCCGCCGCCTGACGCCGCGCCGGTGTCACCACCGCCTGGTGCGGGCGATATAGCCCTCCGCCTCGGCGCCGAAGGCCGAGCGCAGGGCCGCCTCCTCGCCGCGAATGAAGCGGGCGGTGATCACGAAAGGAAAGATCAGGGCAATCGCCACGGCGGACAGGGCGCCGATCCAGAACGCGAGCCCGACGAGCACCAGCGCCATGCCCGTATAGATCGGGTTGCGGTTGATCCTGAACGGGCCCTCGACGATCAGCGCCTTCGGCACGTCCCGCGGCTCGATCGAGGTGCGCTTGCGCCGGAACCACAGGGCCGACCATGCCGCGAGGAGGACGCCCACCACGATCAGCGCGATGCCGATCAGCGTCGCGGGCGCCGACACGAAGACGGCGATCGGCAGCACCGACGCCGCCACGACCTCGGCGATGAGAAAGCCGGAGGCCCAGACCGGCGGAAGGTCCGGGAAATCGCGCTTCATCGACATGGTCGTCTCCGTTGGTTTCGTCGCCGGCTCCGCATATGGGGCGCCGCGCGGCCCGGCACGAGGCCCTGCGGCCGCCTTCAGCCGGCAGCGTTCGGCCGGGCAGGTTCAGGGCATGTGGTGGGATGCGATCGGGATGGGACGCCCCGCGAAGCGTCGGGACGGTCAGGCCGCGCGCGAGCGCAGCGGGTTCTGCATGGTCGGGCTGAACATCCGGTAGGTCTTCCGGCCGGACGCCTTGGCGGCGTAGAGGGCCGAGTCGGCGCGGCAGAACAGCGTGTCCGGCTCCATCCCGGCCTCGGCCATGGCAATGCCGACCGAGGCGCCGAGATCGGACGCCGTGGCGTCGGCGGCGGGACCGTTGAGGAGATCGACGATGGTCGCGGCGAGGCTTTCGACGGCAGCCGCATCCAGATGGCTGCCGAGCAGCACGGCGAACTCGTCGCCGCCGACGCGGGCGACCAGTTCGGCATTGACGCAGACCTGCCGCAGCCGGGCCGCCGTCGCCTTCAGGCACTCGTCGCCGAAGGCGTGGCCATAGGTGTCGTTGATCGCCTTGAAGCCGTCGAGATCGATCAGCAGCAGCGCGCCGACGGCACGATCGCCGGCCGTCGTGCCCGCCAGATCGGCCAGCCGGCTCTGGAACTGGCTGCGGTTGGCGAGCCCCGTCATCACGTCATATTCGGCCAGATAGCGCATCTTGTCGGCCAGCAGCTTCTCCTCGGTGATGTCCTGCTTGAAGCCGAAGATGCGGACCGGTTCGCCGTTCTCGCACTCCACCGAGGCGGTGATGCGGATCCAGCGGTGGCGACCGGTGGCGGTGGTGATCTCGACGTCGAGGCCGAAACCGCCGCGCGTGGCGATCGCCTCGCTGCGGATCTCCTCGAGGACCCGCAGGGACTTTTCCGGATAGCATTTGAGGATCGTCTCGCGGTCGAGCGGCGCGCCGCGCGGCAAGTCGTAGAGATCGTAGACGACGTCGGTCCAGCGCAGCGTGTTCTGCGGCAAGGCGCATTCCCACACGCCCATCCGCGCCGCCTCGGACGCCCGGTCGAAGATCTTGGTCATGTGCGCGAGCTGGGTGTTCTTCTGGCGCAACAGGCGCGAGGTGGCCTCGAGCGCCGAAGACAGACGCGCAATGCGCGCGCTGCTGTTCCCGCGATAGATCATCGGGGCGCCTCCCCGCCCGGCATCGGGCGCCGCACCGTAGCACACGCCCCGCACGCCGCCGCATCTGTCGCGGCGGTTTCGACGCTGGGCAGGCTCGGCATGTCAGTCGGCATGGCGGGTCACGGTTCCTCGGTCGCGATCACGCCACATTTCTAGAGCGCGACACTTAAGAATTCCCTCGCGCCGGCGGTCTTGATTGATCAGTCAGTCAGCCATGGTCTCCAGGCTGGCGTAGCTCTCGGCCGCGTCGCCATGGTCGAAGGGGGTTTCCACCTCGACGAAGGTGTCGGGATAGAACCCGTTGAAGCGGGTGCGCAGGGACAGGGAATAGGCCCCGATATGGCCGATCTCGATCCAGTCGCCGGTGTCGACGGTCTCCGGCAGCCAGAACGGCCGCGACAGGATGTCGACGCTGTCGCAGGTGGCGCCGCAGACCTTGAAGGCCTGAATGTTCGCCGGGTCGCCATTGCGGCTCTGGCGGGCCGGATCGGGGATGAAGCGCGCCGGCAGGGTGATCTTGCCGGTCCAGGAATCCGACAGCGACGCCCAGATGCCGTCATTGATGTAGAGCCGCTTGCCCTTGCGCAGCAGCACCCGCACGATCAGCGAGAAGGCCCGCGCGACGACCACCCGGCCCGGCTCGGCGACCATCGGCATGTCCGAAAAGCCCCATTCCTCCACGTCGGAGGTCAGCCGCGACATGATCTGACCGAAACCCGGCATCTCCTTCTTCTTGCGTCGTGGATCGTGGCCGTATTCGGCCGGAAAGCCGCCGCCGACATCGATGCCGGCCAGCGGCACGTCGGCCCGGTTGCGCACCCAGTCGGCCGAGGCGAGCGCCCGCTCGTAGGTGTCCGGGTCCTCGATCTGCGAGCCGACATGGAAGCAGATGCCGACCTTGAAGCCGATCCGGTGGCAGCGCTGCAAGAGCTCCACCGCATGGGCCGGCGCCGCGCCGAACTTCTTCGACAGTTCGTATGCGGCGCTGCCCTTGGTCTGGATGCGGATGAACAGGGTGATCTTGCCAGGATCGAGATCCAGCGCCCGCACGACGCGCAGGATCTTCACCACCTCGTCCTCGTGGTCGAGGGACATCACCCGGATCCCGTAGGTCTCCAGCGCCAGGCGGATGTCGGACTGGGCCTTCACCGGATGCATGTAGAGCATCTCGGCATCCGGCTGGGCGGCGCGCACCGCCTCGAACTCGCCGGGCGAGGCCACGTCGAAGATGCGCACGCCGGCCCGGCTCAGCGTCTCCAGCACCATCGGCTCGCCATTGGTCTTCACCGCATAGGCGGTGTCGCCGGGAAACGCCGCCATGAAGCGCTCGGCATCGGCGGTCAGGACGGCGGGACGGAAGCAATAGACCGGCACGTCGGGCCGAAGCGTCAGGGCGGCATCCTTGGCGGACTTGAAGGTCTGCAACAGGCGGTTCTCCACGGGTGACGCTCGGGTCACGGGACGGGTCGGACGAACTGCGGATGAGGGAATCACCCGCACTGCCCGTCATCGCGGCGCAACTAGAGCATGGATCGGCGTTGTCAGCGCCCCTGCCCGCGGCCGGCCTGCGGATCGGCCCGCAAGACCCGGCCATTCCGGCGGCGGACAGCGGCTCGCCTGCTCCCTCACGGGGGCCGCTTGTCGGACAGCCGGACAGCGCTCTAAACAGGGACACCCGCCAACAGGAACCATCGCCATGCCCGCCGCCCCGCTTCGCCTGACCGACATCGTCCGTGACATCGAGGCCGGGCGCACGACGCCGCAGGCGGTGCTGGCCGCGACCAACGAGCGGATCGACGCGGGCGACGGCGCGCTCGGGGTCTTCACCCACCGCGCGCCGGAAGCCTCGCGCGCCGAGGCGGCGGCGGCCAAAGGTCCGCTGGCCGGCGTGCCCTTCGGCGCCAAGGACGTCTTCGACAGTTTCGACATGCCGACCGAGCACGGCTCGGCGATCTATCGCGGCCACCAGCCGGCCGCCGATGCCCCGGTCATCGCGCTGGCGCGGGCCCGGGGCGCGGCCATCGTCGGCAAGACCGCTACGACCGAATTCGCCTCGCTCGATCCGACCCCGACCCGCAATCCGCACAATCCGGACCACACGCCGGGCGGCTCCTCCTCCGGCTCGGCGGCGGGCGTTGCCGCCGGCTACCTCGCCGGCGCCTGCGGCACCCAGACCGGCGGCTCGGTCATCCGCCCCGCCTCCTTCTGCGGCGTCGCCGGCTACAAGCCGAGCTTCCGGCTGTTCCCGACGGTCGGCGTGAAGACCTATTCCTGGTCGCTCGACACGGTCGGCTTCTTCGCCGCCACGGTGCCCGACGTCGCGCTGCTCGCCGCGCTGATCAGCGGCCGGCCGCTGGCCGACACGCCGCCCGCCGATGCGTCGGGACTGACCATCGGCCTCTACCGCTCGGCCGTTGACGATCTGCTCGAGCCCGACATGGCGGCCGCCTGGGACACGGCCGCCCGCGTCATCGAGGCGGCCGGGGCCAAGCTGATCGAGATCGCCGAGCCGGCCTCGCTCTCGGCGGCCCGCGAGATCCACGCGCCGCTGCAGAATTTCGAGGCGGCGCAGGCGCTGTTGCACGAGCGCACCCGGCACCGCGCCCTGATGGGCCCGAAGGTGCTGGAACAGCTCGACCACGGCGCGAGCGTGACGCCGGAGGAATACGACAATGCGCGGCGCACGGCCCGGATCGGCCGCAAGGCCGCCACCACCCTGTTCGAGAATGCCGACGCCCTGCTGGTGCCCTCCGCGATCGGCGCGGCGCCCCACAGCCTCCGCTCGACCGGCGACGCGATGTTCAACAAGCTGTGGACCATCACCGGCAATCCCTGCGTCAACGTGCCGGGCCTGCACGCCGCCAACGACCTGCCGGTGGGCCTCACCATCGTCACCCGTTTCGGGCGCGACGCGCGGGCGCTCGCCATCGCCGCCATGCTGGGCGAGCGGCTGGCGATCTGAGGATTCACCACGAACCCATCGACCGTCCGCAAATACGGGAACCGAAGTGCTGCAGTGCCGTTCACACCCCGCATATCAACGAGGGGAACCCCACATGCGGATCGAGACTCTGGTCACCATCTTCGGCACCGTCGTGTTCTTCGGAATGCTCGGCGGCATCACCACCGTCGGCGCGATCGTCCTCTTTCCCTGATCGTCGCGACGCCGCTGTCCCCCGGCGGCGTCCCCGATCGGGACCATTCCCAAATCTGGCAGCTTCGCCACATTCGCCCCGCTTGAGGGCTCGTGCGCCGTCTCGCCGTGCCGTGAGGCCGCGACCGACGCCAATCGCCTGATCACACTGGACTTCCTTCGGCTCAGACCCTCCCCGGAAGGCCCGACCCGGCTACACGCAGCGGCTCGCGCCTTCGCCACTGTCCCAAAAAAACACAGGCCGGATGGCGCAGTGCATCGCCGCGCTCACAGGGGCTGCGTGGATTTGGCGCGCCTCGCTGCCGCAGTGCAGCGACGAATTCGCATTTACCTTCTGTGTCACGCCGTTACTCTTCGTGTGTCCGTCAACGAGGAGGCAATGCAAATGGAACTGACGCGTCCGCTGAATTTGCTGATGATCTGTGCCGCGTTTGCATTCGTCGGAGCCATGGTGATCGGCGTCGTGCCCTGATCCCATCCGTCCGACGGGCGCCTGACGGTGCCCCATCGACAAAAAAGCCGGGGCCCTGCCCCGGCTTTTCTTGTTTCGGTCGATGTCCTCGCTCGCGGCTGCTCAGGCCGCGGCGGCCTCGCTCTTGGGAGCGGCGGCCGTTCCGGCCCGCATGCCGAGGATGTGGCAGATCGAATAGACCAGGTCGGCCCGGTTCATCGTGTAGAAATGGAAGTCCGACAGGCCGCGCTTCTGCAGGTCCAGCACCTGCTCGGCACAGACCGCCGCCGCCACGTGGCTGCGGGTCTGCGGGTCTTCCTCCAGCCCGTCGAAACGCTCGGCCAGCCAGGACGGGATCTTGGCGCCGGTGGCGTTGGAGAAGCGCGCGACCTTGACGAAGTCGTGGATCGGCACGATGCCCGGCACGATCGGAATGTAGATGCCGGCGCGGCGCACCCGCTCGACGTAGCGCTCGAAGACGTCGTTGTCGAAGAAGAACTGGGTGATCGCACGGGTCGCGCCATTGTCGACCTTGCGCTTCAACAGGTCGATGTCGGTGGCGAAATCCGGGCTTTCCGGATGCTTCTCCGGATAGGCCGCGACGGAGATCTCGAAATCGGCGAAGGCCTTCAGCCCGGCGACCAGTTCGACGGCGTTGCGATAGCCGTCCTCGCGCGGGACATATTTGCCGCCGACGCCGTTCTGCCCGTCGCCGCGCAGCGCCACGAAATGGCGCACGCCGGTCTCCCAGTACTGGCGCACCACCTCGTCGACCTCTTCCCGCGAGGCATCGACGCAGGTCAGATGCGCGGCCGGGGTCAGCGTGGTCTCCTTGAGGATCCGCTCGATCGTCTGGTGGGTGCGCTCGCGGGTCGAGCCGCCGGCGCCGTAGGTCACCGAGACGAAGCTGGGGCCGAGCGGCGCGAGACGCTCGATCGAGCGCCAGAGATTCTCTTCCATCTTCTCGGTCTTCGGCGGGAAGAACTCGAAGGATACGCGAAGTCCGGAACCGGCAAGCGGCGGGGTCTGGCTCATGACGGGGCTCTCTATCAGCTGACGAGGGTTGTGCGGTTCGGGCCGTCGCCTGCCATGAGCAGGCGGGGGTCCCGGGCGATGCAGATGGTCACGGTGAGTTCGCCGGTCTCGCCTCCGCTGGAGACGAGATGGTCGAGGGACACCAGTTCGAGGCCGGCATCGTCCAGATAGCCGGCCAGCGTGTCGTCGGAAAAGCCGAGGCGCAGATGCGCATGCTCGGCGCGCAGGAATTCCAGCTCGTGCGGCGCGAAATCGATGATCGCCAGGCGGCCGCCCGGCGCGACGGCCCGGGCCGCCTCGGCTACGGCGGCCTGCGGGTCTTCCAGATAATGCAGCACCTGGTGGATCGTGACGAGGTCGTAGGCCTGACGCTCGACCGGCAGGTGATAGGCCTCGCCCTGGCGCACGACCGCATTGCCGATCCCGGCACTGTCGAGCTTGGCCCGGGCGATCGCCAGCATCTCGCGCGAAGCGTCGATGCCGACGGCGCGCTCACAGCGCGGTGCCAGCACCTCCAGCATGCGGCCGGTGCCGGTGCCCACGTCGAGCAGCGTGCCGATGCGCTTGTTGCCGAGCGCGGCCAGAAGCGCCTGCTCGACTTCGGCGTCCGAGGCATGCAGGGCCCGGATCGTGTCCCAGCTTCCGGCATTGCGGGCGAAATAGTCGGCGGCGCGGCGGGCGCGCTCCACCCGCACGGCATCGAGCCGCTCGCTGTCGCGCTCGACCACCGGATCGGCCTCGTCGGCCCAGTTCAGAACGGCATGGACGAGACCGGAGACGCTGGCCTCCTCCGACAGGCGGAAATAGGCCCAGGCGCCTTCCTGATAGCGGGTCAGGACGCCGGATTCGACCAGCAGCTTCAGGTGCCGCGAGATGCGTGGCTGCGACTGGCCGAGAATCGCGGTAAGGTCGCTGACCGTCAGATCGCTTCGCGCCAGAAGCAGGACGAGCCGCAGGCGGGTCGGCTCGGCGACCGCCTTGAGGGCATCGACCAGTCGGCCGAAGGAGAGCTTCTGAATGTCCAGCATGTTCCGTCTCGATTTCGATATAAAGATATCTTTATGTGAAAATACGGGCCGATGCAAGCGATACCATGCGCCGCTGACGAATGGCCGGAGCGACAGCCCCGCCCCGATGGCCATCGCAGCGCCATGACGCAGCCTCTCCTTTCCCCGGCCGACCGGGACGCCACCGTCGCGCGGCCCGGCGAACGCCGCTTCGAGGGACCCGCACCGGCCTATGACGATGCCGGACTGGTCTTCATCGGCCGCATCCGCTCGCCCTGGACCGAGCGCTCGCAATGCCCGAAGAACGTCGGCCGTGCCCGCGAGGCGGGCCAGCCCGCCGAGATCCGGCTTGACCCACGCTGGCGCGAGGGCCTTGCGGGTCTGGGCGCCGGGCAATGGGTGCTGCTCCTGACCTGGCTCGACCAGGCGGATCGCGATCTCGCCTTGCAGATGCCGCGCCATGCCGACGCGCCCCGCGGCACCTTCTCGCTGCGCTCGCCGGTCCGGCCCAATCCGGTCGGCCTGCATCTCGTCCAGATCGTCGCCCTCGATCGCGAGACCGGGATCATCGGCATCGATGCCATCGACGTCCTCAACGGCACGCCGCTCCTCGACATCAAGCCCTATCTCGCGTCGGTCGACGCGCCGCCGGCCTGACCGGACGGACGCTGCCTTGGCCACCGAACGCCAGAAGCGCATTGCCCGCGCCCTCACCGCCCTGATCCCCCGCGCGCCCTTCATCGACGCCGAGGCGATCCGCGAGGCGGCGCGCGCCCGGCACATGCGCTCCCTGCCGCCCGAACGTGCCGTCTGGCTCGCCGCGGTCGCCCATATCCGCCACGCCCATACCGACTATGACGAGCTCATGGACGACGGCTACGACAAGGACGCCGCACGTTTCTTCGTCCTCGACGACACCAATGCGGTGCTGGACGGCTGGGGCGCCACCCGCCATCTCGACCCCGATGCGATCGACGAAGAGCCGGGGCTCAACGAAGCGGACGACGACGCTTCCGATTCCGGATGAACGAGCGGGCGCCGCGTCACGCGGCGTTCCTATCCGGTGACGGCCGGCAAGGCCGCGGGGTCATGCGCGTGAGGTGGCCTGATCCCGCACAATCCCGGCCATCCAGCTGACGAAAATCCCCAACCGGCGCGAAAAACCGACGGGATCGATGTTCGGCGTGATCGCCTGCTCCAGAAAGTAGAGGATCTGTTCGCCCTGCGCCGGGTAACGGCACCGGAAGGCCTGAGCATGCTCCGCGAGCGTTCCCGGCCAACACGGATCATCCTCGCTTCGCAACACATTGGTCGAACGGATCAGCTTGCGCGACGCCTCCCTGACCAGGCGGTTCGCAATGGCGTCGGACTGCGCCACCAGCAACGCGTTACGATAGTCCCCCAGAACGCGCTCGAAATCCCCGTTGACCGCGAGGGCGAGTGTCCTGGAGGGACGGAACAGGGCGATACCATCCGCCAGATCCTCACCGACGAGGCAGCGGCAATGGTGCCTGAGCCAGTAGCGCCATGCCATACCGGCGTCCTCCGACGTAACCTCCTCAAGCAAGCCCATGTCGAAATCGACCTTGCTGATGACCGGGTGAGTCAGATCGATTTCAAGCCTGATCGCGTCGAGGACAGCCGTTTCGCGATCGGACAACGGTCCGCGCATGATCAGTGACAGGTCGAGGTCCGAACGCCCTGGGACTGCACGGCCGGCCGCGATGCTCCCATAGACATAGACGCTGTGAATCGAACAAACCGAATCCGGGGACAGCCGGTCCCGGACCTGCGCGAGGACGGGGAGGAACGCGCCCTGGAACGGGCGGTCTCCGATCACCGAAATGAAACCTCGTTGGTCAGCGGTCATCGTGCCAGCATGCTTCCAGCAATGGGACGGGCCCGCTCAGCCTATCCGCGCATGAGGGCCCCCGTAAGAGCGAAGCAAGTTCTGCTGCACTCACCGGAACGTCCGCTCGGGGAGGGGCACCTACGCCTCATCGGCAGCGACCGGATGCCGGGCTCTCAACCCTCTCCGCGCAACGGCAACGTCACGAGGAAACCTCAGGCGTAGATCCACTGCTCCGGAATGCGCGCCTCGACGGCCTCGCCGACCGTGATGCGGCCCGGCTTCTCGACCCAGGCGACAAGGCCGCGGCGGTGCATGGCGGCCTTCACGAAGCCCAGCTCGATGTCGCCGCGATCCGGGTAATGCGCCGCGATCGCCGCGCCTGAGGACCGGCAGGGGCCATTGTCGCCGTCGATCCGCAGGGTCACCCCGCCGGCGAACATCAAGAGCGTGCGCGGCGGCAGCCAGGTGAGACGCGCAATGCCGCCGACGAGCAGATTGCCGCCGATCCATTCCGGACGGATCTCGGGAATGCCGAGCGCTTCTGCGGCCTCGGCCAGTTCGTCGGCGGCCAGCAGCGAGAGCTGGCGCTCGTTGCGCATCCGCGTGCCGCGCGGATACCAGGGCTCGCGTCCCCCTGAGCGCCGCGTCATCCCGCCATGGCGGTCGCCGTCGATGCCGTCGAAGCCGAGGTCGAGATGATCGACCGGCACGGTGGCGAACCCCTCGCCCTGCGTCCGGAAGAGCCCGTCGATCGTGGCGGCGAGCTTGCGCGCCCGCGTGCGTTGCATCTGCATCCGTCGGTGTCGTCCGGCATCGTGTTGGCGGCGACGGCCCGCCTAGCGCGGCGAATCGTCGGTGGTCTCCGCCCGCGTGTGGCTGCGGTCGAAGGTGGCCACACGATAGATGTAGAAGCCGACGATGGCGATGAGCACGGCGTTGGAAACCGGCCCGACATAGGATTCCACCGCCTCGTAATTCTGGCCGAGCGCATAGCCCGCATAGGCCAGAAGCGTCGTCCAGGCGGCGCTGCCGATGGCAGAGAAGATCAGGAAGGTCAGGAAGGACATCTTCGCGATGCCCGCCGGCACCGAGATCAGCGTGCGCACGGCCGGCACCAGGCGACCGAACAGGACGGCGGCGATGCCGTATTTGCGGAACCAGCGATCGGCGGCGTCGACATCCTCCGGGGCCATGGTCAGCCAGCGGCCATGGCGCTCGGTGAAGCGCTTCAGCCGGCGCTCGCCGACGAAGCGGCCAGCATAGTACCAGGGGATGACGCCGAGGAGCGACCCGACCGTGCCGGCGAGGATCACCGTGACCAGCGACATCTGCCCGCTCGCCGACTGGTAGCCGGCCAAAGGCATGATCAGTTCGGAGGGGATCGGCGGAAAGACGTTTTCCAGGAACATCAGGAGCGCGATGCCGAAGGGGCCGAGCGTTTCCATCATGCTGCGGACAAAGGCGTCCATGTCGTCTCCGTTCAGTCTCGCCGCGCAGGGCGCCATTCACCGTGCAGAAAGCCCTGCATGGCGTTTCGGGTTCCGCCCCGCATGCGGCCGGCGACCGTCTGCCCGGCGTAAGCCGCGGCGCTTGCCGGCGCCACGGGGGAGTGATCTCATGGCCGGATGACGACCGGTCTCGACACATTCGACGGCTTCAGCTGGGCGAGCCTCCTGGCCGGCCGGGACGTGCTCGTGCTCGACCCCGACGCGGCGCGGGGCCTGCGCACCGCCAATGCGCTCGACGCCGCCGGAGCCCGCGCCAGCCGCGTCGCCACAGTGGAGGCGGCGCACGACCGCATGCTGCGCCGCGCCTTCGTCGTTGCGGTGGTCGCCCTGCCCGGCGAGGCCGGCCTCGACGAGACCTTGGGCGCGCAGTTCGCGGCGGCGGGCCTGCATCTGATGCTGCTGGCGGCGCCCGCACGGCACGCCGCACTGCGGGCCCGCCATCCCGGCGCCCGCGTCGCCGGTCTCGACCTCGGCGAACGCCAGTTCGTCATGCTGCTGACCGGCACCGCCGACGAATAGGCCATGCCTCTCCCCCGGACGATCGCGGCAGGCGGCGGCCCTGCCCGACCCCGCTCCGCCAGCCACCCGCGTCAGGGAGCCGGATGGCTGTCCGCCAGGCACTGGTCGTGATCGGCCAGCACCTCGATCACCCGGCATTGCTCGACCGTCTCGTTCCGGCAGCGGGTCATCCGCGCGACCTCGGCCCGCAGCGCCGTCAGCCGCGCGATCTTGCGGTCGATGTCGGCGAGATGCGCCGTGGCGATCTCGTCCGCCTTGGCGCAGGGCCGCGTCGGATGACCGGCCAGGTCGAGAAGCTCCCGGATCGCCTCGATGTCGAAGCCGAGTTCGCGCGCATGGCGTACGAAGCCGAGGCGGCGCAGATGCGCCTCGCCATAAAGCCGCCGGTTGCCGGCACTGCGCGGCGGCGCCGGCAGCAGGCCGATCTCCTCGTAATAGCGGATGGTCGG